>NZ_QETI01000005.1:0-303590 GCF_003105075.1 Comamonas sp. JNW | reverse complement strand
GGCCGGCCACAGCGATGCCAGCCAACCCGGCGCGGTGGCCGCACAGGCCGACCCTGCCTGGGGCCTGGCGGCGCGCGGTGCCGCGGTCGAGGCGGGCGCGCCGGCCTTTGCCTTTCGCCTGCAGGACAAGGCCGAGTTCTGGTCCGACCAGGCCGGGGACCTGTACGCGCAGGCGGTGGCTGCGCAATGGAATGCCGACACCGACATCGACTGGGACCAGGCACCTGAGCCACCTGCGGTGATCGAGGACGCCATCGTGCAGGTGATGACCTATATGGTCGAGAACGAGAATGCGGCGCTGATTGTGCCGGCGCGCTTTCTGGGTGAGCTGCACCCGCACTACCGCGAGCTGCAGGCGGCGCTGGCGATCCAGGTGGCCGATGAGGCGCGCCATATCGATGTGTTTACCCGCCGCATTCGCCACCACGGGCGGGAGCCGGCACTATCCACCGCAGGCGGCCAGGCCTCGCTGCACAGCCTGCTTGCGGAAAAGGATTTTTCGGTCGCGGGCTTTTTGCTCTCGGTGCTGGGCGAGGGCAGCTTTGTCAACCTGCTGCAGTTCTTGCAGACCTATGCGCCCGATCCATTGACGCGCCAGATCTGCCGCCTGGCCGCCCGCGATGAGGCGCGCCATGTGGCGCTGGGCATGTCGCACCTGCTGCACCGTTTGAAGCAGGAGCCCGATTTTCGCCACCGGCTGGCCCAGGCGGTGGAGGCGCGCCATGACGCGCTGGCTGGCACATCGGGCCTGAACGAAGAGGTGTTTGATGCGTTGATTCTCGTGGGCGCGGGCGCCATGTCGGCCGATGCGCTGGCGCTGGGCAGCCAGCGCGTGCAGCAGCTGATGCAGGACATGGCCGATGGCCGCTACACCAAGCTGGTGCGGCTGGGCTTTGAGCGTGGCCATGCGCAGGAGCTGGCCTCCTTGCACACGCGCAACTTCATGTAGCGGCCAGGTGGCGGCGTGCCCATTGCGCCGTCCAGTCGGCCAGCGCATCGGGGATGGAGCTAGCCTCGCCCGCCTCCAGCCCCAGGTGCTGGGCGGACTGGCGCAGCACGGCGATGCGCTGCTCGGCACTGTCGACCACGACGGCTGGCGCGCCGTATTGCTTGGAGAGCTTTTCGCCATCGGCCTGCAGCACCAAGGGCGTGTGCATATAGCGGGGCGCTGGCAGGCCCAGCGCGCGCTGCAGCAGCAGCTGGCGCGGGGTGTTGTCGGCCAGGTCGGCGCCGCGCACCACATCGCTGATGCCTTGCGCGGCGTCATCGACCACCACAGCCAGTTGGTAGGCCCAGAGGCCATCGGCGCGCTGGACCAGAAAATCACCCACGCTGGCGGCCACGTCCTGCTGCAGGGGGCCCAGCCAGCGGTCTTGCCACAGCAGCTGCTGGTCGCTGTGCAGCACCGGGTGATCGGCTGTCGGCAACTGGCCGTCTTCGGCCGCCAGCGCGCTGGCATGCTGCTGGTAGTGCAGGGTATGGAAGCGCCAGCTGCGACCGGTCTTGCCATGCAGGCCATCGCGGCAGGTGCCCGGGTAGGGGCGCTCGCCATGGCGCTCGTGCACATGGCCTTGCGCGGCGAGCGCGGCGTCCATATCGCGGCGCGTGCAGGCGCAGGGGTAGGCCCAGCCAGCGGCCTGCAGCTGCGCCAGGGCCTGGGCATAGAGGCCATGGCGAGCTGACTGCCACTGCGGGGGCGCATCGGGGATCAGCTGCAGCGCATGGAGCTGGCGCAGGATTTCCTGGTCCATGCCTGGCGGGCAGCGCGGTGGGTCGATATCTTCGATACGCAGCAACCAGGGGCCGCCATGGGGGCGGGCATCGAGCCAGGATGCCAGGGCCGCCACCAGCGAGCCCGCATGCAGCGGGCCGGTGGGCGAGGGGGCAAAACGGCCGGTATAAACGCGAGAGCTCATGGGAGAGCAAGTGTAATGCCGCAGGCAAGCGGGCAAAAGCATGGCTGCCCGGCGCTCCATGGGCTCAAGAAGTTGAAAAGGAAAAGCGCCCGGCAGGCCTGCCGGGCGCGCCGCGCTTATTCGCCGAGCACGGCCAGCGCGAGTTCCAGGCCGGAGACAAAGGCATCTTCCACGCGGTAGCCCAGGCACCAGTCACCGCACAGGCCGATGGCACTCTTGGCATTCCACAGGTGGCTGCGGGCCTGGCCCTTGGCATCCTTGGGCAGCGGGTTGATGGTCTTGGCGTAGCCCCATTGCACCACGCGGATATCGCTGGGGGTGGCGCGGATGCGGGTCAGCTCGGAGAAGGCCTGCAGCATCTTGGCGGCGACGCGCTGGGGCTCGTCGTTCTCATGCTTGCGCGCCCAGTCGGGGCTGGCCTGCACGGTCCAGCGCTCGACCTTGCCGCGACCGGGCTTGGACGACTCGCGAGAGAGCCAGGTGATACGGGGGTGTTCGGTGCGGGCGGCATTCCACTGCGGGCCCATATTGGTGATGCTCGGGTCCACTGCGTGGGCAAAGGTCAGCAGCAAGGTCCAGCTCGGGGCGATATAGACATCGGACAGCTGCCAATCAGCGGGCACGTCGGTTTCGCTGTCGGCCAGCAGCTCCTGGGCTTCGGGCGAGGGGATGGCCAGCACCACGCCATCGAGGCCCGCATAGACATGCACGCCGCCGTCCACATCTTCGGTGCGCAGTTGCCACTGGCTGGGGTTGAGGGCATCGCGCTCAAAGGCCAGCGCGTATTCGTTGAGGCGCACATCGAGCGGCGCGGCCCAGGAGGCGAGCAGGCTGTCCATCGTGGGCACGCCCACCAGATGGGCTTCCATGCCGCGCTGCGTGGTCACAGCGACCTTGCCGGTGGCATCCAAGGTGCGGATGGCGTTGACGCTCCAGTGGCGGGTGACGCTGGGTGTGCTGTCCAGCGCCAACTGAAAGCGCGGGTCGCGCACCGTGAAGAACTGGGCGCCCACATCAAAGCTGCCATGCGCGCTGTGGCGGCTGGCCATGCGGCCGCCCACCTGGGGTTGTGCTTCGATCACGGTGACCTGGTGGCCCGCTTGCTGCAAGGTGCGCGCGCAGACCACGCCAGCCATGCCGGCGCCAATCACCGCATAGTGCTTGCGGCTGGCCAGAACAATGTTGGAAGAGGAGGCTGATCGTTTGGGTTTGGGGGGAATGCGAGAAGACATGAAAGACTTTCTGTACTGTTTCGGCAAACGATAAGGCGTCATGGATGGCTGCGGGTGCAGCGGCATCTGAAGAGCCACTCTACACGGTGTGCAGGCCCATTTTGCTCAGGATTTATCCCACATAGTGATTGCTCAGTAAAGAAGTGCGTGTGGCCTCGGACTGCAGCTGGTCCAGCCACCACTGCAAGGCCTTGCCCGGGTTGGTGCCGCGCCAGGCGTAGCGCAGCTTGATCTTGCGGGGCGGCCGCATCAATTCGCGCTCCACCAACTGGCCGCTGCGCAGATAGGGCATGGTCATGTTGTCGGGCAAAAAGCCGCCACCAATCCCGCGCAGCTGCGCCTGGAGCTTGGCCTGCATGGTGTCCACCGTGAGCACATCCTGACCGTTGATCACGCCAATGGTCTGGCCTTGGCCGCTGCGCGAGGAATCGGCCACGGCGATGATGCGGTGCTGGCGCAGCACCTCGTCGCTGATGGGTTGCATCTCGTCGGCCAGGCGGTGGTGGGGCGCGACGACATAGCGGAAGGTGATCTCGCCCAGGTCCAGCTGCTGCAGGCCTGCGACGTGGGAGGCATCGACGGCAATGCCAATGGCCAGGTCGGCGCGGCCCGAGCTGAGCGCTTCCAGCGTGCCGGCCAGGATGGAGTCGGTGATCTTGAGCCGCGTGGGCGGTGCAATGGTGTAGAAGGCCTCGACCAGCTCCAGCAAGGTGGTGCGCGAGACCACGCCATCGACGGCAATGCGCAGCTCAGGCTCCCAGCCGGTCGCCACGCGGCGCACCCGGTTGGCCACCGCATCGACTTCGGCCAGCAGGCGTGCGCCTTCGCGCAGCAGCTCCTGACCCGCTTCGGTGGGTCTCGCCTGGCGCGCACTGCGGTCAAACAGCAGCACATCCAGCGCATCTTCGACCTGGCGGATGCGGTAGGTCAGGGCGCTGGGCACCAGACCCAGCTGGCGCGCCGCAGCGGCAAAGCTGCCGGTGTCGGCCACCAGCTGCAGCAGGGCCAGGGTATCGGGGGTGAGGACATCGCGATCACGCAACAAGGCCATTTTGACGGTTCTTTCCTACATGCGGCATCGGGCAGATCGGTAAATCTTCGCTGCTGAGACCGGTTGGGTTCAGGCCTGAGAAGGTATTTGCGATCTCTACGCGGCGCGAGAAGATCGTTGATACGCTCTTGTATAAGACCATCAGATTTTTTGAATGATGCCATCAAAACCGTTGCCCCGCAGGCAGAAGCTACGGTTTTACAGTCATGGACATGGTGTTGAACAGCGCAATGTGCGCCGTTTGCCAGACAGGAGATCAAAAATGTTGATGGTTCGTAAATCTGCTGATCGTGGCCATGCCGACCATGGCTGGCTGCGCTCCAACCACAGTTTCTCGTTTGCCGGCTACTACGACCCCCGCTTCATGGGCTGGGGCAATCTGCGTGTGATCAATGAGGACCGCGTGGCCCCGGGCAAGGGCTTTGGTACCCATGGCCACCGCGACATGGAAATCATCAGCTACGTGCTGGAGGGCAATTTGGCGCACAAGGACAGCATGGGCCATATCGAAGGCCTGCCACCGGGCGATGTGCAGCGCATGAGCGCGGGCACCGGCGTGCAGCACAGCGAGTTCAACCATGCCAGCGGTCAGGAGACGCATTTTCTGCAGATCTGGATTGAGCCCGATCGCAAGGGCGTTGCGCCCAGCTATGCGCAAAAGACGTTTTCGGACGCGGACAAGCGCGGCCAGCTGCGCCTGGTGGTGTCGCCCGATGGGGCGCAAGGCTCACTGACGATGAATGCCGATGCGCGCATGTATGCCGGTTTGTTCGATGGCGATGAGGAGGCGAGCCTGCGCCTGTCGCCCGGACGCAAGTCCTATGTCTATGTGGTGCGGGGCGAGGTGTCGGTCAACGACCAGGCGCTGCACACCGGTGATGCGGCCTATCTGGACCAGGAGACATCGCTGCGATTGGCGCAAGCGCGCGATGCCGAAGTGCTGGTGTTTGACCTGGCGGCTTGATGTTCACGGGGCGCCGCCCTTGAGGACAGCGCCCCGTGTGGGGTAGGTGTGAGTAGTGGTGGTGTTATTTCAAGGAGAAAAATATGAACGCATTGCAAAATCCTTTGGCTCTGTTGGGCCGCATTCTGATTGCCTGGTTCTTTGTCATTCCGGGCTGGGGCAAGTTGACCGGCTTTGCCGGGGCCGTGGGTTACGCCCAGTCGGCGGGCATGCCGATGCCCGAGGTGGGGGTGGCCGTGGGACTGGCCATTGAGATCCTGGGCGGCCTGGCCCTTCTGCTGGGCCTGGGCACGCGCTATGCCGCCGCCATTTTGGCCATCTTTACCTTGGCCGCGACGGTGATTTTCCATGCCTACTGGTCGGTTCCCGCCGAGGCCGTGATGGTCACCAAGCTGCTGTTCAACAAGAACATCGCCATCGTGGGCGGGCTGCTGGCCTTCGCTGCCTTTGGGGCCGGTGCCTGGAGCCTGGACGCCAAGCGCCGCGCTGCCTGAGAGGTGGCGAGACGGGGCCTGAGCGCTTGGCCGCTCAGGACTCGGTCTTGAGCGCCGTCTTGCGCAGGCCATCATCGACGGCGCGGCGCTCGTCAAACACAAAGCAGCTGCCCTGGTAGCCGCTGCCATCGGTTTCTTCAAAGTACTTGAGGATCCCGCCTTCGAGCTGGTAGACATGCGTTAGGCCTTCTTCCTGCATCAGGATGGCGGCCTTTTCACAGCGGATGCCGCCGGTGCAGTAGCTCACCACGGTCTTGCCTTCCAAGTCCTGGCGGTGCGCGCGCAACTGCGCGGGGAACTCGGTGAACTTGCGCAGGCGCCAGTCGATCGCGCCGACAAAAGCGCCTTCATCGACCTCATAGTCATTGCGCGTGTCCAGCGTCACCACCGGGCGGCCCTGGTCATCATGGCCTTGCTGCAGCCAGCGCTGCAGGTCGCGGGGGCTGACCGAAGGCGCCCGGCCGTTGGCAGGGCGTATCGCCGTGTGGTCCATGCGGATGATCTCGGGCTTGACCTTGACCAGCATCTTGCGAAACGGCACCGTCTGCGACCAGCTTTCCTTGGGCTGCACATCGGCAAAACGCGGGTCCCCGCGCAGCGCATCCACCCAGGCATGCACGGCCTCAGCGGGCCCGGCCAGAAAGAAATTGATGCCTTCCTCGGCCAGCAGCACGGTACCCTTGAGCGCCAGATCGGCCGCGCGCTGGGCCAGCAGCTCGCGCTGCGCCTCACAGTCGGTCAGGCTGACAAACTTGTAGCAGGAGATGTTGAGAATCGAAGGCACGGTGGTTATCTGGCAAAGCGTCGGGTGGGAGAGCGCGGCCTGCGGCGCAGCGCAGCGCATCGCGGGCGGCTATTGTAGCCAGGGCCGCGCTGGTCCCCGGACACCCGCAGTGCCGGACCGAGGTCGCTAGATGGAATACTCGATGCCGTCATCGCTGTGCGCGCGGCGCATCGCCTGCAGAAACTCGGCATCGGTGCGGTACATGCGCAGATGCGGGTTGTCCTGCAAGAGGCCGGCGCGTTTGAGGCGGGCTTCAACGGGCAGCTTCATGCCAACGATGTGCAGCATGCCGCCGCGCTTGGCAGCCATGCGCTCGAGCCGCACAAAGGCTTCGACGCCGGTGATGTCGATCTGGTTCATCGGCTGGGCCAACAGGGCGAGCTGCCGGTAGTGCGTGTGCTGGGTCCAGACATTGGCGGCGCGCTCCTCCAGCGCGGCAGCCGATGCAAAGTCCAGCTCCGAATCCATGCGCAGGGCCAGCAGATCCGGGGCCAAGGGGGGCAGTTGCCACAGATGGCGGTCGCGCAGGCTGCCATCGGGGTGCAGGCCTACCTCAACAATGCGCGGGTGCAGGCGGTTGTAGAGAAAGTAGCAGGAGCTGAGCAAAATGCCCGACAGCACGCCCCAGTAGATGCGTGGCGCCGTCAGCAAGGTGACGCCAAAGGTGGCCACTGCAATGCTGCCTTCGATGCGTGAGATCTTGAACAGGTAGACCAGGACGCGGGGCTTGACGAGGTTGGCGACAGCCGTCATCACGATGGCAGCGAGCGCGGCCTGCGGCACATGGTAGAGCGCCGGGATGAACCACAGCACGACGGCCACGACCAGCAAGATGGAAAAGACATTGGCGTAGCCCGTCTTGGCGCCGGCCAGCAGATTGACGGCCGAGCGCGAGAACGAGGCACTGGTGGCAAAGCTGCCAAACAGGCCGGCACTCATCTTGGACAGGCCTTGCGCGACCAGCTCCTGGCTGCTGTCCCAGCGCGTGCCCGCCTGTTGGTGCTCGACCTGGGCGCTGGAGGCGGTCTCCAGCGCACTGACCAGCGAGATCACCAGCACCGGCATGACGAGCAGGCCAAACTGCGACCAGTCCAGCATGCCCGGCCAGACCAGCTGCGGCAGGCCCGTGGGCAAGTGGCCGACCACGGCGCCGCCCTTGTCGGCAAAGTCGGTGGCCCAACTGATAAGCCCGGTGCAGCCGATGACAAAAACAGCAGACGGAAAGGCGGGGCGCCACTTTTTGCCCACCACCAGGATGGCGATGCTCGCCAGCCCCAGCAGGATGGAGCGCCAGTCGAAAAGGCCCAGCGAGGGGTTGTCCCAGACCGTGGCCCAGTCGCTGCGCATGCCCAGCAAACTAGGCAGCTGCGAGGCCAGAATGAGCAGCGCAGCGGCCTGCGTGAAGCCGGCCAGCACGGGCGAGGTCACCAGGTTCAGCAGCCAGCCGGCGCGCACCAGGCCCAAGCTCAGCTGGACCAGGCCGGCCATGATGGCCATCCACGCTGCCAGAATGACCCACTGGGCCGAGCCGGGCTCGGCCATGCCGGTGAGCGAGGCGCCAATGAGCAAGGCGCTCAGCGCCGTGGGCCCGACGCCCAGCCGAGGCGAGGGGCTAAAGAGGATGGCCACGGCTGCGGGAATGATCGAGGCATAGATGCCGGTGATCAGCGGCATGCCAGCCAGATGCGCATAAGCCACGCCCTGGGGCACCAGCATCAGCCCTACCGTCATCCCCGCCATGAATTCACCGCGCAAGAGTTGTTTGGTCGGCTTGGGCCAGCGCAGGAAGGGGAAAATGCGGTAAATCAGGGAGGGCTGCATGGCAGCATTGTCGCCGCATCGACGCGCACTTGCAGCCAGGCGCTTGCGCAACGGTGACTGCAGCCGCAGCGCCCAGCCCCGCCCGTGAAGAACTGCCAAGGCCGCGTGTCTTTCCGGTTTAGCTTGCTGCCGCTTGTCGCAAAGCCTTGGCAGGCGGCCTGGCTGCCGTCACAATGGATGGCACGGCCAGTGCCATGTTGGCCGGGTCTTGCCCTTTCCTGTGCCTGCCTTTGTGTCTGCTTTTGCGCCCGCTTCCCATGCACTTGATCCGTCGCTCCTCCACTGCCAAATCGATTGCTGTCTGGGCCTTGGTGCTCGCGGCCCTGGGCGCCGGCTCTGTCGTCCTCTGGCAAGGCGGGGCCTTGCAGCAGGCCTGGCGCTGGAGCCAGGGGCTGGGGCAGACACTCGATGCCTCGGGCCAGCGGGCCAGCGAGGCGGTGGAGCGCGCAGCGCAGGCCAACCGCCGACGCGCCGACGATGATGCGATCACCTCGCAGGTGAGCGATGCGCTGGCCGCCTCGCAAAGCGATGAGCTCGCTGCGCTGCAGGTGGAGACCTCGCACGCGATGGTCACCTTGCGCGGCACGGTGTCATCCAGGCCCTTGTTGGACCGGGCGGTGGCGCTGGCCAACGGTGCCATTGGCGTACAGGGCGTGTTCAGCCTGATCCAGGTGCGCCCGCAGGCGCTGGGTTGAGTGGCACGGTGGGTCCGCAGCCCCTCTCTGACCCATGGCCTTAGTCCCCTTGTGACCGGCCGCCAACCCGCTTGGCCGCATAATGCCGCCCAACACCGAAGGTGCCGGTTTTGCGCGCAGAACCGGGCACCGCTCCTCTTATTGGGCGGCCCCGTGCCTGCCTTTCTCTACCTTTGTTTGCCGCCATGCACCAGCACGACCACTCCCATGACCACGACCAGGGTCACTGCGACCACGCGCATTGCCAGCACCACCATGCCCACGGCCCCAAGCATATTTATGTGTATTCACCCTCGGGCGCTGTGCGCGATAAAAAGGCATTCCAACGTGCAGTGAAGCGCCTGGAGGCCATGGGCCACCAGGTCGAGGTGGACCAGGATGCGCTCGCATCCAGCACCCGCTTTGCCGGTGACGACGACACGCGCCTGGCGGCCATTGCCCGGGCCTGCGAGAGCGGCGCCGATGTGGCGATGATCAGCCGGGGCGGCTATGGGCTCTCGCGCCTGTTGCACCGCCTGGACTATGAACAGATCGCCAAGGCCGTGGCTTCGGGTACGCGCTTTGTCGGCCTGAGCGATTTCACGGCGTTCCAGCTGGCGCTGTATGCCAAGACCCGTGCCATGACCTGGGCCGGCCCGGCGCTGGTGGGTGATTTTGGTGCAAAAGATGGTGTCGACGACATCATGCAGGACTGCTTTGAAGACCTGCTGAGCGGCGCGGGCGAGGGCGCCGGCTGGCGGCTGACGGCTGAAAAAACCGGCACGGTGACCGGCGCCTCGGCCTCGGCCGATGTCTACATCCCCAAGGCCACGCTGTGGGGCGGCAACCTGGCGATGATCGCGTCGCTGGTAGGCTCGCCTTACCTGCCCAAGGTCAAAGGTGGCGTGCTGTTCATCGAGGATGTGGGCGAGACACCCTACAAGATCGAGCGCATGCTGACGACCCTGCTGCACGCCGGCGTGCTGGCCCAGCAAAAGGCCGTGGTGTTTGGCCAGTTCAGCGACTACCAGTTGAACGCGCATGACAAGGGCTTCAAGCTGGCCAGTGTCGTGCAGTGGCTGCGCACGCAGATCGAGGCCCCTGTCTTTACCAACCTGCCTTTTGGCCATGTGCCCACCAAGGTGCTGCTACCGGTGGGCGCCCAGGTATCGCTGAGCGTCGAAGGCCGTGACGCACTGATTTATTGGGGCCATCAATAACGCAAAGCGTGGGCTGGGCCTGGGTGCCCAGCCATCTACCATGCGCTTTGGACTGGGGCTTGTGACAAGCCAGGGTAGACCCCTGGCTGTTGGAATCTAAACAATTCGTAAGTTCGACGACGGGGCCAGACTGGCCGCGGGCGCCGGTTTGCAGTGTAATATGCATGGTCGCTATTGATACATAGGCTGGCGTTGCTCCTGGGGAGGAGGCAGCCCCTGCCGTAACAAGAAAATCCATGACAACTGTCGCCACCGTGGTATTCATCGATATCTCGGGCAGTACCGCATTGTTCGAAACCTTGGGCAATGAGCGTGCTGCGCGAGCAGTCGCGGGCATGACGGACGCTTTCAAGCAAGTCGTCGTGCAAGCGGGGGGGCGGGTGATCAAGACCCTGGGTGATGGTGTGCTGGCCATCTTCAACAGCAGTGCCTTGGCCGTGAGCGCTATGACCATGCTGATGCGCCGCCACTACGGGCAGTGGGACTCCCTGCCTGCATCGCAAAAATTCCATGTACGTGTGGGCATGAGCACCGGTGAAGTGGTGCTGATGGAGGGCGACTGCTATGGCGACTCGGTCAACATGGCCGCGCGCCTGTGTGAAAAGGCCGGTCACCGCGAGGTCTGGGCCGCCGCCTCGACGATGGAGTCCGGCGCCCGCGCCGATACTGTGTTTGTGCCGATGGGCTGGATGGATGTGCGCGGCAAGGCCGAGCAGCAAATGCTCTACCAGGTGCAGTGGATCGAGCCCGAAGCCCAGGAGGTCGTGACCGCGTACGACTCTGTCCTGCCGATGAAGCCCGAGGCCGTGGTGCAGATGCGGCTGCGGCTGGCATCGGGTGGGGTGGAGCGTTTTTTCAGCACCCAGGAGATGCCGATTTTTGTCGGCCGCTCATCGGATTCGGAATGGGTGGTGCTGGACCGGCGCGTCTCCCGCCAGCATGGCCGCATCGACTGGCGCAGCGGCAATGTGATCTACACCGATCTGAGCCGCTATGGCACCTGGGTGAGCTTTGGTGCCAACCCCGCCACTGCCGTGCGCCGCGAATCGGTGCAATTGCATGGCGTGGGTGTGATGTACTTTGGCGTGTCGCCCGAAGACCCCACGGCGCCCAGCACGGCGTTTTCGGTCACACCGGTCTAGGCACGCATGGCAGGCTCGGCATGTATGCGCCGAGCCCCTTCAATTTATGGCGTTTGCAGCGCTGCCAGTGCCGTGTTGATGCTGGCCGCATCGGTCGGGCGCACCACGCGGGCCACTTCCTGGCCATCGCGCAGCACCACCAAGGTGGGCCAGAGCTTGATGCGGTAGCTGCGGCCCAAGGGGCGGCCGGGGCCATCTTCCACTTTCAGATGCTTAATATCGGCGCGCGGGCCCAGCACCTGCTCGATCAGGCCTTGCGCGCCCAGGCAATGCGGGCACCAGGGCGTGCCAAATTCCAGGACGGTCAAGCCGGGCTGGGTGTCGATGTCGGAGCGCTGGGGCTCCTGGCTGAGGTGCTGTGCCGAGTAGGTCAAAAGGCGGCTCCAAATGTGCGGTGGTCGTGTGGACCGTTATAGCACCGGCCCGGCGTTGATTCGTCAGCACCAGTCACTTGTGCGGCGCTGGCATGTCCTGCAGCCGGGCCAATTCTTCAGGCGTATTGGCGTTGTAGAACGCCTGGGCATCGCCAAAAAGCACCAGGCAGTTTCCGTGTTGCGCCGCCCACTGCCGCAGCTTGCGCCCGCCGCCGGCGACAAATTGCCGAACACTGGCTGCCAGGCTGGCATGGATCAGGCAAAACGTGGGTTGCAGTACCGGGCGGTCGCTGCCAGTCTCTTCAGATGGTGTACAGGCCATCGCGATGGGGCAGCCCTGGGCGGCCGCAGCTTGCGCCAGTCGCTGCGCCAGGTCCAGCGGAAAATGCGGCGTGTCGCAGGCCACCGTCACCAGCCACGGCGTCTGGCAAGCTGCCAGGCCGGCGGCGAAGCCTGCCAATGGGCCCGGGAAAGCTTCGGTGTCTGGCAGGCTGAGGTCTGGCACCACTGGGTAGCCCAGCGCGCGGTAGGCCTCCAAGTGCCTGTTGGCATTGATCAGCAGTGGCCCCACCTGGGGCTGCAGCCGCTGGGCGCAGTGCCTGGCCAGCGCCTGGCCACCGAGCAGCTGCAGGCCTTTGTCAGCACCCCCCATGCGCGTGCCCTGGCCGCCTGCCAACACCAGGCCGGTGATGTGTTCGGGCGGGATGGTTGGTGCGCAAGAGGACATGGTGCAACGGAGCAGGGGGTTGAGGCCATCGGGCAGATGCGCCCATCACAGGAGGGCCGGGCCGAATCAGCCGCCGATATAACTCATCTCCACCCGCTGGCGTTGCAGGGCGATCTCGGGATGCAGGCTGCGCTGCTCGCTGTAGTTGTCGCTGCGCTGGCCCCAGACCTGGGCAAGGGCCTGGCGAATATCGCTATCGCTGGCGCCGTTGCGCAGCATGGCACGCAAGTCCCAGCCCTCGCTGGCAAACAGGCACAAGAACAGCTTGCCCTCGGTCGAGAGGCGCGCGCGGTTGCAGTCCTGGCAAAAGGCGTGGGTGACACTGCTGATCAGGCCAATTTCGCCGAGGCTGGGGTCATGCTGGCCGTTGGCGCCGACATAGCCCCAGCGCACGGCAGTCTCGCCAGGCGCAGTCGCTGACAGCGGGGTGAGTGCAAAGGCGGACTGCAGGCGCTCCAGCACGGCGTCCGAGGGCAGTACCTCTTCGAGCCGCCAGCCGTTGGTGGCGCCCACATCCATGAATTCGATAAAGCGCAGGGTCACGCCGCTGCCGCGAAAGTGGCGCGCCATCGCGACGACCTCGTGGTCATTGACGCCGCGCTTGACGACCATGTTGACCTTGATGTTGCCAAAGCCCACCGCCTGCGCGGTCTCAATGCCTTGCAGCACCGTGGCGACCGGGAAGTCCATGTCGTTCATCTGGCGGAACAGCGGGTCGCTCAGGCTGTCGAGGCTGACCGTCAAGCGCTTGAGCCCGGCGTCTTTGAGGGCGCGCGCCTTGCGTGCCAGAATGGAGCCATTGGTCGTCAAGGTCAGGTCCATTGGCGTGCCGTTGAGCGTCTCGAGCTGGGCCAGTTGGGCGATCAGGGTTTCCAGGTTCTTGCGCAGCAGCGGCTCGCCACCGGTGATGCGCAGCTTGCCGACGCCCAGCTGCGCAAACAGGCGCGCTGTGCGGGTGATTTCCTCAAAGCTGAGCAAATCGCGGTGCGGCAGGTACTGGTGGTCCTTGTCGAACACGTCCTTGGGCATGCAGTAGCTGCAGCGGAAGTTGCAGCGGTCCGTCACGCTGATGCGCAGATCCCGCAGTGGCCGATGGCGCCGGTCATGTACAGCGCCGATGTTGGGCTGCGCAGTGCCGGCCGGTGCGGGCATGGCTAGGCCTGCATCGTGCAGACGCAGGTCCACCAGGGAAATGACAGGACGATCCATTACTCCATAGTACTAGAGAGCGCCCGACGATGCGGCCTTGCGGGTATGCGCTGCATCAGCCCTTCGTGAAAAGTACCAATCCTTGTCCACCAGGGGCTGGACTTGGTGTATGGTTCGCCCCCTTGTTCTCTTTTGCGTTGCTTTTGCCATGACCTTGCCCAGCCACTCCTCTTCTTCGCCCGCCCCTATAGATGTGGCGGTCATTGGCGGCGGCCCGGCGGGCCTGATGGCGGCGCACCGCCTGGCGCAGGCCGGTTTGCAGGTGACGGTCTATGACGCGATGCCTTCGGTAGGGCGCAAGTTTTTGCTCGCCGGGCGCGGCGGCCTCAACCTGACCCACTCCGAGCCCATGGCGCCGTTCGTCGGGCGTTACGGCCGCCAGCAGGCTGTCGTCGCCTCCTGGCTGCAGTATTTTGGTGCGGCGGAAGTGCAGGCCTGGGCCCAGGATCTGGGCATCGAGACCTTTGTTGGCACCTCGGGCCGGGTGTTTCCCAAGGACATGAAGGCCGCACCCTTGCTGCGCGCCTGGCTGGTGGCTATGCGGGCCGCTGGCGTGCGTTTTGCGATGCGCCACCGCTGGCTGGGCTGGGACGCGGCAGGCGCATTGCGCTTTGCTGCCCCCGATGGCGAGACTGCCGTGCAAGCGCGCGCCACGGTGTTGGCGCTGGGCGGCGGCAGCTGGGCGCGGCTTGGCTCGGACGGCGCCTGGGTGCCGCTGCTTGAGCAGGCAGGGGTGCAAACTGCCCCGCTTGCACCGGCCAACTGCGGCTTTGATGTGCGCATGCTGCCGGCCGCCAATGGCGAGAAGGCACCCGGCTGGTCGCCGTTTTTTGCCAGCAAGTTTGCCGGCCAGCCTTTCAAATCGGTGGCCATTCGCTTTGAGGACGGCAGCGAGGCGGGTTTTGCACGCCGTGGCGAGTTTGTCGCCACCGATGCTGGCGTTGAAGGCAGCCTGGTCTATGCCGTGTCTGCGCTGCTGCGCGACGCGATCCAGGCCCAGGGCAGCGCCACCTTCTTGGTTGATCTGCTGCCTGACCACAGCGCCGAGCGCGTGCTGGCCGAAGTGCGCCACCCGCGCGGCTCGCGCAGCCTGGCCAGCCACCTCAAGAGCCGGCTGGGCTTGGAGGGCATCAAGGCTGCCTTGCTGTTTGAAGTGCTGGGCAAGGCGGGGATGCAGGATGCCGAGCTGCTGGCCCGCACCATCAAGGCAGCGCCGATCACCGTGGCCGCTACGCGCCCCATCGATGAGGCGATCAGCACTGCCGGTGGCGTGGCCTTTACCGCGCTGTCGCATGACCTGATGTGTCATGCCCGGCCAGGGCTGTTTTGCGCGGGGGAAATGCTGGACTGGGAAGCGCCGACGGGCGGCTATTTGCTGACGGCGGCCTTGTCGAGCGGCGTGCGGGCAGCGCAGGGCGCTGCGCATTTTCTCAAGGGCTGAGGCAGCCAGAGCAGCGCTGCGTCAAGGCTAGGAGTCGCTAGGACGACCCCGCAAACCGAAGGTTTGCGGTTGAGACGAGGCATCAAGCCGCAGACAGTACAGACGTACGACAAGGCTTGAGGCGGCCAGCTAGGCAACGACGTATCAAGGGTTGTGTTAACGGCGCTAAGACGCCGCTGCCAGGCCGTTCTTGAAGTGCAGCATGACGCAGGCGCGTGCAGCGCTGCTGTCGTGTGCGGCCAGCGCCCGCATCAGCGCGCGGTGCTCCTGCAGCGATTCCTCGATGCGGCCGGATTTGAACAGGGAGTTGTGGCGGTTGAGCTTCATCACCTTGCGCAGGTCGGCCACCATCTGGCTGAGCCATTTGTTGTCCAGCATCTCCAGCACGCGCATGTGAAAGCGCTCATTGGCAATAAAAAAGGCATCGCGCTCATCGACAGCGGCTTCCAGCGCCTCATGCAGGCCTTGTAGCTCGGCAATCTGTTCGGCGCTGGCGCAGCGGGCCAGCTCGGCGGAGGCATCGCTCTCGAGCAAGGCCAGCAGGTGGTAGACCTGGAGCAGGTCTTTTTGCGACACCTCAGTCACATAGGCGCCACGGCGCAGCTTCATCGTGACCAGGCCCTCGGTGGCCAGCACCTTCAAGGCCTCGCGCAAAGGCGTGCGGCTGATGCCTATTTCTTCGGCAATCTTCAACTCATCGATCCAGCTGCCAGGCGGGAGTTGGTGCGCAAAAATGCGTTGCCGCAGTAGCTCGGCAACGTCCTGGTACAGCGCGCGCGGCGCAAAAGTGGGAAGGCTCATCGGTGGCGCCATTGTACAGAAGGCGACTGAAATTCAAAATTCTGCATTCATAATTATGAATAATGTACACTTGCCTGGCGGCCGTGGGTAGGCCAATATGCACTGTTTATAACGTATCCCGAGCTTGAGACATGACTGATTCCGCGAAGCACAACACTGCATCCGAGTTTCCCAAGGCCGACCGCGCCGCCTGGGACAAGGCCGCCAGCAAATCCGCCCCCGGTGGCGATGTCGGCAGCCTCGATTGGCTGACGCCCGATGGAATCACGGTCAAGCCGCTCTACACTGCTGCCGATACCGCCGACCTGCCTTTTGCTGATACCTTGCCGGGTTTTGCGCCGTACCTGCGCGGCCCGCAGGCCACGATGTACGCAGTGCGGCCCTGGACCATTCGCCAGTACGCCGGCTTTTCGACCGCCGAAGAATCCAATGCCTTCTACCGCAAGGCGCTGGCCGCGGGCGGCCAAGGTGTGTCGGTCGCATTTGACCTGGCCACGCACCGGGGCTATGACAGTGACCACCCGCGCGTGACCGGCGACGTCGGCAAGGCCGGGGTGGCGATCGACTCGGTCGAAGACATGAAGATCCTCTTCAACAGCATTCCGTTGGACAAGGTCTCGGTCTCGATGACGATGAATGGCGCGGTGCTGCCGGTGCTGGCCGGCTATGTGGTAGCTGCCGAAGAGCAGGGCGTGGCGCAGGACCAGCTCTCGGGCACGATCCAGAACGACATTCTCAAAGAGTTCATGGTGCGCAACACCTACATCTACCCGCCCAAGCCGAGCATGCGCATCATCGGCGACATCATCGAGTACACGAGCCAGAACATGCCCAAGTTCAACTCGATCTCGATCAGCGGCTACCACATGCAGGAAGCCGGCGCCAACCAGGCGCTGGAGCTGGCCTTCACCCTGGCCGACGGCAAGGAATATGTGAAAACCGCCATCGCCAAGGGCATGGATGTGGATGCGTTTGCCGGGCGCCTGTCCTTTTTCTGGGCGGTAGGTATGAACTTCTACCTGGAAATCGCCAAGATGCGCGCCGCCCGCCTGCTGTGGTGCCGCATCATGACCGGCTTTGAAGCCAAGAACCCCAAGAGCCTGATGCTGCGCACCCACAGCCAGACCAGCGGCTGGAGCCTGACCGAGCAGGACCCCTACAACAATGTGGTGCGCACCACCATCGAGGCGATGGCCGCCGTGTTTGGTGGCACGCAATCGCTGCACACTAATGCGCTTGACGAAGCGATCGCACTGCCCACCGAGTTCAGTGCCCGCATTGCGCGCAACACCCAGCTCATCATCCAGGAAGAGACCCACATCACCAATGTGATCGACCCCTGGGCCGGCAGCTACATGATGGAAAAGCTGACCCAGGACATGGCGGACGCGGCCTGGAAGATCATCGAAGAGGTCGACGCGATGGGCGGCATGACCCAGGCGGTGGACAGCGGCTGGGCCAAGCTCAAGATCGAGGCGGCGGCGGCCGAGAAGCAGGCCCGCATCGACTCGGGCAAGGAAGTGATTGTCGGGGTCAACAAGTACAAGCTGGCCAAGGAAGACCCGGTTGACATCCTTGAGGTGGACAACGTCAAGGTGCGCGACAGCCAGATTGCGCGCCTGAACCAGATCAAGGCTACGCGCGATGCCGCTGCCGTGGGCAAGGCCCTGCAGGCGCTCAGCGCCGCTGCCGAGTCGGGCGAGGGCAACCTGCTGGACCTGGCCATCCAGGCGGTGCGGCTGCGTGCCACCGTCGGTGAAGTCTCTGACGCGCTGGAGAAGTCCTTTGGCCGCCACCGCGCCGATACGCAAAAGGTGACCGGTGTCTACGCCGCCGCCTATGACTCGGCCGAAGGTTGGGACAAGCTCAAGGACGAGATCGCAGCCTTTGCCGAAGCCCAGGGCCGCCGCCCGCGCGTGATGATTGCCAAGCTCGGCCAGGACGGGCATGACCGGGGCGCCAAGGTGGTGGCGACCGCCTTTGCCGACCTGGGCTATGACGTGGACATGGGCCCACTCTTTCAGACGCCCGAGGAATGCGCCCGTCAGGCGATTGAGAACGATGTGCATGCCGTCGGTGTCTCGACTCTGGCCGCCGGCCACAAGACCCTCGTGCCCGCGATCATCGAAGAGCTCAAGAAGCAGGGCGCGGACGACATCATTGTGTTTGTGGGCGGCGTGATCCCGGCGCAGGATTACGACTACCTCTACAACGCAGGCGTCAAAGGCGTGTACGGCCCGGGCACCCCGATCCCGGCCAGCGCCAAGGATGTGCTCGAGCAGATCAAGAAAGCGGTTGCTGTCTAAATCGGTATGGGCAAGGGCAACCAAGCGCCTTTCTGGCAAGACTATGTGAAGGCTCTTGTCATGATGTTCATCGAGCCTGCCCTTGGCATTCTGTATCTATACATGTTGTACCGGGTGCTCACTTTGCCTGCTTGGGGCCAGGTTGTCGTCGGGCTGGGCGTGTGGGTTGCACTGGGTTATGGTGGCTACTGGCTACACCAAAAGACGAAGAAAGGCTTGGAGAAAGCATGAATCTCTCCTTCGCCCCGGTTGCCGAAAGTGATTTTGAAGCGCTGTTTGCGCTGCGCGTGGCCGCGATGCGCCCGAGCCTGGAGCGGCTGGGCATCTTTAACTTGGACCATGCGCGCAAGCGGTTTCAAGGCCAGTTTGCGCCGCAGTACATGCGGCATATCTGTGTGGACGAGGGCGCAGGCCCGCAGCACGCCGGGCTGCTGACGGTAGTGCCCCATGAAGATGGCCGGCTGAAATTGCAGCACCTCTATCTGCTGCCGGCCTGGCATAACCGCCGCATTGGCGACTGGGCCATGCAGCAGGTGCAAGCCCAAGCGCGGCAGGAGGGCCGGGCGGTGTGGCTGGAGGTGTTGAACCACAGCGACGCGATCCGGTTTTACGAGCGCCATGGCTTTGTGCACACGGGCGGCGATCCGATTGACCTGTTGTACCAGTGGACCCCGGCATAGAGGTAGTGGATATGGTGTTGGCGATACAAATGATGGCGGCAGGCGCCCCTGTGGCAGGGGCGCTGCGGCAGTGTTTTGACAGGGCGGCGGCATGAATACCGATGTTGCCGAGCGCGTTGCCGCCATTACGCAACGGAGCAACCCGGCGCTGCAGCGGCGCGCGATGGCCAAGGCCATCACCTTGCTGGAGTCGACCCGCGCCGACCACCGCGCGCTGGGCGATGCACTGCTGACGGCGCTGTTGCCGCATACTGGCAAGTCTTTTCGCCTGGGCATCAGCGGTGTGCCCGGCGTGGGCAAATCGACCTTTATTGAAACCCTGGGGCTGTATTTGATCGGCAAGGGCTTGCGCGTGGCCGTGCTGGCGATTGACCCGTCGTCGACGGTGTCAGGCGGCTCCATCCTGGGCGACAAGACGCGCATGGAGCAGCTGTCGATGCGCAGCGAAGCTTATATCCGGCCCAGCCCGTCGAGCGGCACGCTGGGCGGCGTGGCCGAGAAAACGCGCGAGGCGGTGCTGGTCTGCGAGGCAGCGGGCTACGACGTGGTGATGGTCGAGACCGTCGGTGTCGGCCAAAGCGAGATAGCGGTGCATGGCATGACCGACATGTTCTGCGTGCTGCAGCTGCCCAATGCCGGCGATGACCTGCAGGCCATCAAAAAAGGCGTGATGGAGCTCGCCGACCTGGTGGTCATCAACAAGGCCGACATCGACCCGAATGCCGCCACCCGTGCGCAGGCACAGATCACCTCCAGCCTGCGCCTGCTGGGCATGCATGGCGGCCATGACCATGCGGCGCGCGGCGCGCTCTGGCAGCCCCGGGTGATACAGATCAGCGCGCTGCTGGGCGATGGCGTTGAGGCGTTCTGGGACGCGGTCAGCAGCTACCGCCAGATGCAGACCCGCAATGGCTGCCTGGCACAGCGGCGCGAGAAGCAGTCGCTCGCCTGGATGTGGGAGCGCATTGACCATGGGCTCAAGCTGGCGTTTCGCAGCCACCCTACCGTGCGCGATATGCTGCCTGCTGTGCAGCAGCAAGTGGCGTCAGGCCAGTTGGCGGCGTCGACAGCGGCCAGAAACCTGCTGCAGGCGCAAAGCAGTGCAGCGATGATTCACAAAGCGGATTGAGCCGGGCAGCAAGCCCCGATCAAGACAGAGAGACAACCTAGCAAGCTTCAAGGATGGAACATGCAAGATATCTTGGAACAACTGGAGAAAAAGCGTGAACTCGCCCGCCTGGGCGGCGGGCAAAAGCGCATCGATGCGCAGCACAAAAAGGGCAAGCTCACGGCGCGTGAGCGCATCGAGCTGCTGCTTGACGACGGCACCTTCGAAGAGTGGGACATGTTTGTCGAGCACCGCTGCACCGACTTTGGCATGGAAGAGACCAAGATCCCGGGCGACGGCGTGGTCACCGGCTACGGCATGATCAATGGCCGCCTGGTCTTTGTCTTCAGCCAGGATTTCACCGTGTTCGGTGGCGCGCTGTCCGAGACCCATGCCGAGAAGATCTGCAAGGTGATGGACCAGGCGATGAAGGTGGGCGCGCCGGTCATCGGCCTCAACGATTCGGGCGGCGCCCGGATCCAGGAAGGCGTGGCGTCGCTGGGCGGCTACGCCGATGTGTTCCAGAAGAATGTGCTGGCCTCGGGCGTGGTGCCGCAGATCTCGATGATCATGGGCCCTTGCGCCGGTGGCGCGGTCTACTCGCCGGCGATGACCGACTTCATCTTCATGGTCAAGGATTCGAGCTACATGTTCGTCACCGGCCCCGAAGTGGTCAAAACGGTGACCCATGAGCAGGTCACCGCAGAAGAGCTGGGCGGCGCCGTCACCCACACCAGCAAGAGCGGTGTGGCCGACATGGCCTTTGACAACGATGTCGAGGCGCTGATGATGCTGCGCCGCCTCTACAACTACCTGCCGCTCAACAACCGCGAAAAGGCGCCGGTTCGTGCCACCACCGACCCGGTCAGCCGCGCCGATATGTCGCTCGACACCCTGGTGCCCGAGAACCCGAACAAGCCCTATGACATGAAGGAGCTGATCATCAAAACCGTGGATGACGGCGATTTCTTTGAGCTGCAGCCCGAGTACGCGAAGAACATCCTGATCGGCTTTGCCCGCATGGCCGGCCAAACGGTGGGCATTGTGGCCAACCAGCCACTGGTGCTGGCCGGTTGCCTGGATATCAAGAGCTCCATCAAGGCCGCGCGCTTTGTGCGCTTTTGCGATGCTTTCAACATCCCCGTGGTCACCTTTGTCGATGTGCCCGGCTTCATGCCCGGCACCAGCCAGGAGTTCGGCGGCATCATCAAGCACGGCGCCAAGCTGCTCTACGCGTACGCGGAGTGCACGGTGCCCAAAATCACCGTCATCACGCGAAAGGCCTATGGCGGTGCCTATGACGTGATGGCTTCCAAGCACCTGCGCGGCGATGTGAACCTGGCTTGGCCGCAGGCGGAAATCGCGGTGATGGGCGCCAAGGGCGCCGTCGAGATCATCTTCCGCGAAGACAAGAACGACCCGGATAAGCTCTCCAAGCGCGAGGCCGAATACAAGACCCGTTTTGCCAACCCCTTTGTCGCAGGCGCCCGGGGCTTTATCGACGATGTGATCCTGCCGCACGAGACGCGCAAGCGCATCTGCCGCAGCCTGGAGATGCTCAAGAACAAGCAGCTTGAGAACCCCTGGCGCAAGCACGGCAATATTCCGCTCTAAGCACTGCAGGCCCGGATGCGTTCCACCCCCGCCAACTCCCGCATGGCCGCAACGCGGCTGGCGCAGCGCTGGCTGGCTCAGCGCCTGCTGTGCGCAGCCGTGCTCGGCGCGGGTGTGGCTGCGGGCGCGCAAACCCAGCCGGGCATGCCGGCAGCGCCGGGCAGCAGCTGCGTCGCCCGCAGCGGCGCGCCACTGGCCCAGTCCTGGCAATACGTGTTCTCGTACCAGGGTGGCTGTGAAAACGGCCTGGCCCAAGGTGAGGGCCGGGCGCAGTGGCTGCCGCGCAGCGATACGGGCGCGGCGCCGATTGTCTGGCAGGGCCGCTTTGACCGGGGCATTTTCCTCAGCCGACCGGCCATGCGCGCTGCCAGGCCCTTGGCCGATAGCCAGGTGCTGCTCGATCTGGGCCCCTTGGCGGACAGCGAAGGCAAGGGCGGGCGCCTGTGGGTGCAGGCGGCATTGGACGGCAACACGCCAGCCGATGCCTGCGCGCCGATGGCGCTGCATGTGCTGGTCGATATCCATTCACCGCTGGGCTCCGAGCAGGTGGCGCGGCAATGGCTGCAGGCGGCCTTGCAGCATTGGCAGCGTGCCTGCCCTGCTGCGGCGCAGAGCCTGGTGCGGCTGATGCTCTACCAGGGCTTTGAGCTGGCGGCAGACGCCGATGGCCATTTGCCCGCGCCGGTGGTGCGGGCCACGGCCTCGCTGCAGGGGCGCGAGCTGCTGTTTCAGCAGTACAGCAACAATGCAGCGGCCCAGCAGCAGCACAATGCCGGCCAGCCCGAGCAGCGCCGCGAGTACAGCGCCAATGCCCAGCGTCTGCAGGCGATGGTGCGCCAGTACCAGGCCCGGCGTGTGGTGGACCTGCCGACCTTGGACAAAAACCTGGCGGGCTTGCGCGGACAGGTGGTGCTGGTGGGCGTGCGGCCCGAGCGCATCCTCTCGCGCCGGCTGGCAACGGTGCGCACCGCGCACCGCGAAGGCTGGGACAGCACGGCAGCCGTGGTCGAAGGCCATGAGATCGCCCGCTGGGGCAAGGACAGCCGCCTGCTGGCGGTGAAAGTGCAGGGGCGCTCGACCGATGTGCGCACCCAGGACCAGGTGATGCTGCAATTGCTCGGCAGTGTGCGCTGCAGCGAGATCGATTGCGAAGACTATTTGCTCATGCCCGGCGGGCAATGGGCGCATGACAAGGCGCTGCCGTAAGCACGGCAGCATGGTGGCCAACCGAGAGATTCAACCAAGAGACGACAACCATGTTCAGCAAAATCCTGATTGCCAATCGCGGCGAGATTGCATGCCGCGTGATCGCTACGGCCCGAACCATGGGCATCCAGACCGTTGCGGTCTACTCCGATGCGGACAAGGAAGCGCGCCATGTGAAGCTGGCCGATGAGGCCGTGCATATCGGTGCGGCCCCCAGCCGCGAGTCCTACCTGCTGGCCGACCGCATCATCGATGCAGCGCGCAAGACCGGCGCGCAGGCCATCCATCCGGGCTACGGCTTCTTGTCCGAGAACGAAGCCTTTGCCAAGCGCTGCGAGGACGAGGGCATCGCCTTCATCGGCCCCAAGGCGCATTCGATTGCTGCGATGGGCGACAAGATCGCCTCCAAGAAACTGGCGAACGAGGCCAAGGTCAACACCATCCCCGGCTACAACGATGCCATCGAGAACGCGGAAAAAGCCGTTGGCATTGCGCAGGGCATTGGCTACCCGGTGATGATCAAGGCATCGGCGGGCGGCGGCGGCAAGGGCCTGCGCGTGGCCTACAACGACAAGGAGGCGCTGGAGGGCTTTACCGCCTGCCAGAACGAGGCGCGCAACAGCTTTGGCGATGACCGGATCTTTATCGAAAAGTTCGTGCAGGAGCCGCGCCATATCGAGATCCAGATTCTGGGCGACAGCCACGGCAATGTGGTCTACCTCAATGAGCGCGAATGCTCGATCCAGCGCCGCCACCAGAAGGTGATCGAAGAGGCGCCATCGCCCTTCATCAGCGATGCCACCCGCAAGGCGATGGGCGAGCAGGCCGTGGCCCTGGCCAAGGCCGTGCAGTACCAGAGCGCTGGCACGGTGGAGTTTGTCGTCGGCAAGGACCAGGACTTCTACTTTCTGGAAATGAACACCCGCCTGCAGGTCGAGCACCCGGTGACCGAGTGCATCACCGGCCTTGATCTGGTCGAGCAGATGATCCGTGTGGCCGCGGGCGAGCAGCTCTCATTCAGCCAGGCCGATGTCAAGCGCGATGGCTGGGCGATCGAATGCCGCATCAATGCCGAAGACCCGTTCCGCAACTTCCTGCCATCGACCGGCCGTCTGGTGCGCTTTGAGCCGCCCAAGCAGACCATGTGGCAGGCCGATACCGCCCATTTGCAAGGCGTGCGTGTGGACACCGGCGTGTACGAGGGCGGCGAGATCCCCATGTACTATGACTCGATGATTGCCAAGCTGATCGTGCATGGCAAGGACCGCAACGAGGCGATTGCCAAGATGCGCGAGGCGCTCAACGGCTTTGCGATCCGGGGCATCAGCTCGAACATTCCTTTCCAGGCGGCGCTGCTGGCCCATCCCCAATTTGTCTCGGGCCAGTTCAACACCGGCTTTATTGCCGAGCACTATGGCCAGGGCTTCCATGCCGAAGATGTGCCGCACGAGGACACCGATTTTCTGGTGGCGCTGGCGATGTTCCGCAACCGCCGCTACCGCGCGCGCGCATCCACCATCAGCGGCCAGATGCTGGGCCACCAGGTGCGCGTGGGCCACAGCTATACTGCGGTGGTGCTGGGTGCCGAAGGCGAGCACAGCTTTGTCTCGGCGGAGGTGACCGATTTTGACGACGAGGCCCGCGTCTGCAAGGTCAGCATTGGCGACAAGACCTACCAGTTCAGCAGTGAAGCGGTGCTGCGCGATGTCGTCACCCACGGCACTTGCAACGGCCAGCCCTTCACCGCACAGATCGAGCGCGGCACGGCCAAGAACCCGCTGGCCTTGCGGGTGATCCACAATGGCACGCAGCGTGACATCCTGGTGCTGTCGCAGCGCGGCGCCGAGCTCTACCAGCTGATGCCCTACAAGGCACCGCCTGATCTGTCCAAGTTCCTGCTCTCGCCGATGCCCGGCCTGCTGGTCGATGTGGCGGTGCAGCCCGGTCAGAAAGTGCAGGCGGGCGAGAAGCTGGCGGTCATCGAAGCGATGAAGATGGAAAACATCCTGTTTGCCACGCAAGACGGTGTGGTGAGCAAGGTGAGCGCCGCGAAGGGTAATTCGCTTGCGGTGGACGATATCATTCTGGAATTTGAATGATCTGAGTGCTTGGCCACGACGCAGACCCGCTGCCCCGCAGCGGGTTTTTTTGTGATGGCTTGGGTGCGACTAGAGGAATGGGAATGCAACGAGGTTTATTGGCGGCGGCCGCCCTGGTGCTGCTGGGACTGGGCATCGTGCCCTTGGCGGCTGGGCACTTGCACCTGGGGGCGCTGGTGCCTGTGGGGCTGGGCCTGGCGGGTGGCTATGTGGTCTGGCGCTGGTCGGCGGTGCGCGCCTGGCGTGCTGCTGCGCCCTGGCGCCGCGCGCTGTGGCATGCGGCCTGGTGGGGCTTGGCCTTGTGGGTGGTCAGCGTAGGCTGGCTCTGGCATGGGATTGCGGGGCTGGGGCAGACGCCAGCGACAACGCCACCGGTGGCCGCCATTGTGGTGCTGGGCAGCGGCACGCAAGACGGCAAGCCGCGCCCGGCGCTGGCCATGCGGCTCGATACCGCTGCGCAGCTTGCCAAATTGCAGCCGCAGGCGGTGCTGGCGGTCACCGGTGGGGTGGACTTTGGGCAGGACGAGAGCGAGGGCGCCATCATGGCGCGTTACCTGGCGCAAGTCCATGGGCTCGATCCTGCCACGATGGTGGTGGAAGAGCGCAGCACCAGCACCGTGCTGAACCTGGAATGGACCGGCCCCATGCTGCAGCAGCGCGGTGTGGACCTGGCCCAGCCCATTGCCATTGTCAGCAGTGATTTTCACCTCTGGCGTGCGCTGCATATCGCCCGCAGCCAGGGCTTTGGGCAGCCCATTGGCGTGGCAGCCCCCACACCGCTGCTGACCCGTTTCAACGTTTGGCTGCGTGAGTATTTTGCTGTCGCCAGCAGCTGGGCCTTGGGCGAGTGGTAGCGGGTTTGAACGCCCCGGTCAGGTGCTGGCGCGCCGCACCAGGTGGTAGCCCAGATCCAGCCGGTTCTGCGCCACCGGCTGGCCTTGCACCAGCTGCAGCAGCATCGTGGCCGCCTGGGCACCGATGGCGCTGCGGGGCGTGTGGATGGTGGTGAGCGGCGGCACCATTTGCGCGCTGCCTGGCAGGTCGTTGAAGCCGGCAATGGCGATTTGCGTTGGCACGGCCAGCCCCAGGCGGTTGGCGGCCAGCAGTGCGCCCTGGGCCAGGTCATCGTTGCAGAAAAATACCGCATCCACGCCACCACCGAGCTGGAGCACCTGATCGAGCAACTGCGCGCCCAGGGCCAGCGATGAGCGCTCGGGGCTCAGAATCTCCAGGCCCGGCTCTGCCAGGCCCGCCCGCTGCAAGGCCTGGCGGTAGCCCTGCAGGCGCTGCATGACGCGGGCATCGAGCTGGGCGCCGCAAAAGGCGACGCGGCGGTAGCCCTGGGCCAGCAGGTGTTCCGTCATCGCCGCCCCGGCATCGACCTGCGAAAACCCCACGCTGTGCAGCGCAGTGGTAGCGCTGGCAGGGGGGAGCTCCATCAAATGCACGCAGGCCGTGGCACTGGCGGCCAGCAGCTGGGCGCTGCCGGCGCTGCGCTCATAACCGGTCAGCATCAGGCCCGCTGGCCGCATCGGCAGGTAGGCGCGCAGCAGCTGCTCTTCTTCGGCCGCGCTGTAGTGCGACACGCCAATGAGCAGGTGGTAGCCGGCGGCAAACAGCACCTTGTGGGCCGCTTCGATCAGATCGACAAACAAGGTGTTGGTCAGCAGCGGCACGATGACCAGCACCTGGTTGCTTTTTTGCGAGGCCAGCGCGCGCGCGGCCGGGTCGGGCACGTAGCCCAGGCGCATCGCCGTCTCGCGCACCTTGTCGGCCAGTGCTGGCGCCACCCGGCGCTCACCGCGCAGCGCGCGGGATACCGTCATGGGGCTGACGCCTGCGGCATCGGCCACATCCTGCAAGGTGACACGCCCGCTGGCACGCGAGCGGCGGCTGTTGGGCTCGGCAGTCGGCGCGGGCAAAAGCGGGGAAGGGGGCAGGGGCAAGCGCATCTCCGGTCGGCTTAGCAAGCAATATCCAGTATGATAGCGCTATCCCACATTAAATGGGGAAGGAAGGCAATGCCCGCAGACGTCGCAAGATCAAGACCGATGGTTTGAAACGGTTTGCGCAAACGACGTGGTCCAAAGGCAGTGCTTGTTTTTTTACCTGTATTGGATAGCGCTAACCCAATGACCAAGTCCTCTGTTGAATCTCCGCATCGGCGTCCCGTAGCTCTGGTGGTGATGGGGGTGTCGGGGTGTGGCAAATCCAGCGCCGGTGAAGCCATTGCGCTGCACCTGGGTTGGCACCTGGTTGAAGGCGACAGCTACCATGCCGCTGAAAGCGTGGCCAAGATGCAGGCGGGCATTGCGCTGACCGATGCCGACCGCGCCGGTTGGCTGCAGCGCCTGGCGCAGTTGCTGGCTGAGGCGGACGATGGCCAAGGGGTGGTGCTGACCTGCTCGGCGCTCAAGCGCCAGTACCGTGAGCTCCTGCGTGCCTCCCAAAGCCGGCTCGGCTTTGTGTTTCTGGATCTCAGCTACGACACAGCCTTGGCGCGGGTGCAGCAGCGCGCGGGGCATTTTTTCTCGCCCGAGCTGGTGGCCAACCAGTTTGCCACCTTGGAAGACCCGCGCGATGAGGCGCAGGTGCTGACCGTGGATGCCGATACCCCGCTGGACCGCATTGCCCGTCAAGTGCAGCAGTGGCTGGATGCTCAGCAGCCTTAAGAGCCTACAAAGCCTAGTGCCAGCGCTGTATGCGGCTGCTGTGCTATAAAAATTACATAAATAAAGGGGGCAGCCTTGTCTGCGTGCCCCTGTGATGCAAAGGATTCCCCATGATGCAGATCCACCCGGTTCTTCAAGCTGTCACTGACCGCATCCGTGCCAAGAGCGCTGCCACGCGCAGCGACTATCTGGCCCAGGTTGACGCCATGGCCCAGCGCCCGCCGCAGATGCGCTCGATGGGCTGCGCCAATGTCGCGCATGCCGTGGCCGGTGTACCGGTCAACGACAAGCTGCGCATTGTCGAGGTCAAGGGCCCGAACGTGGGCATTGTCACGGCCTACAACGATGTGCTCTCGGCCCATGCGCCGCTGCAGCGCTACCCCGATATCCTGAAGGACGAGGCGCGCAAGCATGGCGCCACCGCGCAGGTGGCAGGTGGTGTGCCCGCCATGTGCGATGGCGTGACCCAGGGCATGCCGGGCATGGAACTGAGCCTGTTCAGCCGCGATGCGATTGCGATGGGCACCGCCGTGGCGCTGACCCATGACACCTTTGATGCGGCGCTGATGCTGGGCGTCTGCGACAAGATCGTGCCGGGCCTCTTGATTGGCGCGCTGCATTTTGGCCATCTGCCGATGGTGTTTGTGCCTGCAGGGCCCATGACCTCGGGCCTGTCCAACAACGACAAGGCCAAGGTGCGCGAGCTGGCCGCGCAAGGCCTGGTGGGACGCGAGAAGCTGCTCGAAGCCGAGATGGCCGCCTACCATGACGCGGGCACCTGCACCTTCTACGGCACCGCCAACAGCAACCAGATGCTGCTCGAAGCGATGGGCCTGCATGTGCCGGGCAATGCCTTTATCAACCCGGGTGATGGCGCGCGTGAGCTGCTCACCCGCGAGGCCATGCGTACCGTGCTGGGCATCACCGCTGGCAAGCGCTTTGCGCCCATTGGCCGCGTGGTTGACGAGCGCTGCATTGTCAATGCCATGGTGGCACTGCTGGCAACGGGCGGCTCGACCAACCATTTGATCCACTGGGTGGCGGTGGCGCGTGCTGCCGGCATCGTCATCGACTGGAATGATTTTGAGCAGCTGTCCTCGGTCGTGCCCTTGCTGGCACGCGTCTACCCCAATGGGGCGGCAGACGTGAACCAGTTCCAGGCAGCTGGCGGCCCGGGCTATGTGATTGGCCAGTTGCTGGCGGCCGGCCTGATGCACGGCGACGTGCTCACGGTGCGCCCCGAGGGCCTGGCGGCTTACGCGACTGTCCCGCGCGTCGAAGCGGGCCAACTGGTCTGGCAGGCGGCCACCGAATCCGGTGACGACAGCGTGCTGCGCCCGGTGAGCGCCCCTTTCAGTGCTACCGGTGGCCTCAAGCTGCTGACCGGCAACCTGGGCCGCAGCGTGATCAAGGTCAGCGCCGTGCCGCTCGACCGCCATGTGCTGCGCGCGCCGGCCTGGGTGTTTGACTCGCAGGATGCGCTGCAGGAGGCCTTCAAATCGGGCGCGCTGGAGCAGGCCTGCCAGACCAATGGGCACAACGGCGTCGTCTGCGTGGTGCGCTGGCAGGGCCCGCAGGCCAACGGCATGCCCGAGCTGCACAAGCTCACGCCGCCCTTGGCCGTGCTGCAAGGCAAGGGCTTCCAGGTGGCGCTGGTGACCGACGGCCGCATGAGCGGTGCCTCGGGCAAGGTGCCCGCTGCCATCCATGTGTCACCTGAAGCACTGGCAGGCGGCCCCTTGGCCAAAATTGAGAGCGGCGATATGGTGCTGCTGGATGCTGAAACCGGTATCATGCAGGCCGAAGTGGATGCCGCCATCTGGGAGGCACGCCCACTGGCCACGATACCGGCCGAGCAGCTGCGCGCCAATGGCCGCGGACTGGGCCGAGAACTGTTTGCCGGATTCCGGCGCAATGCGCTGAGCGCAGAAGAAGGAGCCTGCACATGGCTGAGCAACTGACCGCTTTATCGATCATGCAAGACGCACCGGTGATCCCGGTGATCGTGCTGCGCGACGTCAACCACGCTGTGTCCATGGCCAAGGCCCTGGTTGCTGGCGGCATCCGGGTGCTCGAGGTGACCTTGCGCACGCCACAAGGCCTGGCCGCGATCGAGGCGATTGCCAAGTCTGTGCCTGAGGCGATTGTGGGCGCGGGCACCGTGCGCAATGCCACCGATGCGCGTGCCGCTGCGGCGGCTGGGGCCCGCTTTGCGGTCAGCCCCGGCTACACCACGAGTGTGGGTGACGCCTGCCGCGACGCGCGCCTGGCGCTGCTGCCCGGCGTGGCCACCAGCAGCGAAATCATGCAGGCCCAGCAAGACGGCTTCAATGAGCTGAAGTTCTTCCCCGCGCTGCAGGCGGGCGGCATCAACATGCTCAAGGCTTGGCAAGGCCCTTTTGCCGAAGTGCGCTTTTGCCCCACCGGGGGTATCACGACGGCGAATGCGGCGGAGTTTCTGGCGCTGAAGAATGTCGTCTGCGTGGGCGGATCCTGGCTGGTGCCCACCGACACCTTGGAGCGCGGTGACTGGGAGCACATCACCTTGCTGGCCCGTGAGGCTGCCGCCTTGCCACGCAAGGCCTGATACCACAGCCATCAGAGCAATTCCGGGCGGCCATCCAAGCCGCCAAGTGGCTGCGTTCCATACCCCATCCCCACAAGCGGGATGAACATTGATCCATAGGCCATGCCGCTGCGCTGCACCCGGGCGCTAGCGCACAGCGCCCGGCATGGCGTTTCTGCCCCGTGGCCGGGCCACAGACCTTGCGTGTACATGCCAGCAGGCGTGCAGTGCAGGCCTGCATGGTGTCCGCTAAAAGCAGGGAATTGGGCAGAGGAGCAGGGCGGTGCCCCGGGGGCGCACCTTTAGTCCTTGGACTGCGCCTGCTCAGCATGCGGCTGGTTGGCTGCGTCTTCCGTCCAGGCCTTGTAGCGGCCTGAGTGCGGCTGGAACTGCTGTCCGGGAAACAGCGTCCGCTCGATGTCGCGCAGCACCGTCATCCCCACGCCATTGAGCTTGAGCAAGCGCTCGGGATATGCTTCGACGACCTGATCCACCGTGGTGATCGCATGTCGCCCCAAGCTGTTGAGGGTTCTGCGAGAGAGCCTTTTGTTCAGAAGCAGTTCAGTAGCCATGGGATCATCAATCTATAAACAAAGCGGCAACGTCCATCGTTGGACTGAAGACTGAGGCCAAGCACCACCAATTCAGCGGGAGTTGCTATGCCCGAGCCCTCGGCAATGAGGACAGGAGTGGATACAAATCATGCTAAATCGCATTTTGTTATTCATTGATTCTATCAGCTTATAGCTAATTTGTAACTCAATGATGGGTGATTTCCGCTGATCCGAGATTGATTTATGCCGAATTAATGTAATTAAATGTATTTGATTGGTTATACTGAGGCCGCCCGGCAAGGGAATCAGCGGCATTTCTTCCGGCCTCTATTCTCCACCCAAAAAAAGAATCTCCAGAGCAACTATCTTTTTACCAGGCTGAGGGTAATCGATGGATCTGTCGCTTGCGCGCCAGAAAAATTCCAGCGATGGCCTGGGGTTGCCGTGGCAACATGGCGCTGCCAAGTTGAGTTATTACGCAGATCTATCGTGCGATGTAATTCATAAAAACGGTTAAAGTAAGAATTAACTGACAGTATCTATACCAATACCTGCCCACCGCGCCATCCAAGCCTTCCCCATCTCTGGTTATGCCCGTCCGTAAAGCTTCGTCGTTGACGATCACCCTGATTTTGCCCTTTGTGATGCTGATTGCATTGCTGACCGGGGTGCTCGGCGTGCTGTGGTACTGGACGGGCAGCAAGACGGTATCGATGCTGTCGCAGCAGCTGATGGTGGAGATGGCCGAGCGCATCAGCCAGGCGGTGGACCGGCACATCTTCAGCTCGGGCTCCATCATCGAGGCAAGCTTTCCAGCGGGCCTGCAGGCCCCCGACAGGATTGAGAACGACATGCCGGCGCTGCGCACCCGCCTGTGGGCCGCCACGTCACTCACTCAGCACCAGGGCGACTATGTCTATTACGGCAATCGCCATGGGCAGGGCATAGGCCTGCTGCGCAGCAATGACACCCAGGCAGAGCTGCGCATCAAGTTGCATGCGCAGGAGGTGCGCAGCCGCTACCTGTTGCCAGGGATCCAGGCCGAGCCCATCTTCTTGTCAAAAGAATCCAATTTGTTCGATCCGCGCACGCGTCCCTGGTACCGGCTCGCGCAGGGCGTCGTCGGCCATATCTGGACGCCGGTCTATATCGATTTCAATGCCAAGGACCTGGTGATGACGCGGGCGCGCAGGGTGTTCGGCCCTGACGGCCAGCCCAGCGGTGTGGTTGCCACCGATGTCTCTTTGAGCGAGCTGCGGCTTTTCGTCGACGGCCTGCATTTGTCCGAGGGCGCGCAGGCTTTCATCATGGAGCCCAATGGGGACCTGATTGCCGGCACGCGCATGGACAATATCCGCGAGAACGGCGAGCAGCCGCCCAGCCGGGTCAACGCCGCCAGCGCCGGCAATCCCTTGCTCAAAGTGGTGTACCGGCAGCTGGTGCATGAGTTCTCGCAGTCCAATGAGGTGGCGCGCACGGCGCTGATCTTTGATGCCAAGGACCATGCGATCGAGGTAGCCTACCGCCGCGTGACCGATGAGGCGGGCCTCAACTGGCTCGCTGTGGTCGCTGTGCCGCACCAGCAGATGCTGGCAGGCATCCGCGCCCATGTGGTGCTGGTGGTGGCCTTGGGCCTGCTGGCCCTGGGTATTGCATTGGCGCTGGGTTTGCGCATTTTTGGCGGCTTGGCCAAGGACATGCGCTCACTCACCTATGCGGTGCGCCGCGTCGGGCAGGGCGAGATCGATGTGCCCATTGGTGTGGAGCGCAATGATGAGATTGGTGAACTGGCCAGCAATGTCCACCATATGCGGCATCGCTTGTTCACCGATGCGCTGACCGGCGCTGCCAATCGCAGCGCGCTGAACCATATTCTGGAGACCCTGACCCGGCCGAACGCGCCCAAGCAGGCGGTGTTTGCCATTCTCTTTATCGACCTCAACCAGTTCAAGCCGCTCAATGACCGTTGGGGGCATGAGAACGGCGATTTGGCCCTGATCGAGGTAGTGCAGCGCCTCAAGGAAGTGCTGCGCAGCAACGACGTACTGATTCGCCTGGGAGGGGATGAGTTTGTGGCTGTGCTGCAGGGCATCCACAGCGACGAGCAGATCCAGGTGGTGAAAACCAAGATCCTGGAGGTTCTCGCCCCTGCGCTGCAGACGCTCAAGGGCTTGCCTGAGGGCGAGGTGGTTCATCTGGGTGCTTCCATCGGGCAGGCCATCTATCCGATCGATGGTGCCGACCCACAAAGCCTGCTCAAGCACGCCGATCTGGACATGTACAAAAACAAGCAGCACAACGGCCATAGCCGCTGACCAGCGCCGATGGCCCTTGGTGGCTGGAATGCAAAAAGCCAGGTATGGGCCTGGCTTTGGCTGAGGTGGGGCGTGATTGAAAGACGCGCCCCGGGCTGGCCTTAGCGCAGACCGCCGCCAGAGCCGCTTTCATCGCGTTGGATGAGCTCAATTTTATAGCCATCAGGATCGGTCACAAAAGCGATCACCGTGGTGCCGCCCTTCACAGGGCCGGCTTCGCGGGTGACGTTGCCGCCATTGGCCTTGATCTTCTCGCAAGCGGCATAGGCATCGGGCACGCCTAGCGCAATATGGCCATAGGCCGTGCCCAGGTCATAGCTCTCGGTGCCCCAGTTGTAGGTCAGCTCGATCTCGGCCTGGCCAGGGTTGCCGCCTTCGTAGCCGACAAAGGCGAGCGAATACTTGTACTCGGGGTTTTCCGAGGTGCGCAGCAGGCGCATGCCCAGCACCTGGGTGTAGAAATCGATGGAGCGCTGGAGATTGCCAACGCGCAGCATGGTGTGCAAAAGACGCATGGGGTTTTCTTTCTTGTAAAGGCAGCAGCAGCACAGGGCTGCCGCAAGGAAGAAGGCTGACCTTCAGGGGCCAGCCAGAGCCATCCGAGTGTAGCGCCGCACAGTGGCAGGCTGCAGCCCACAAAGCACAACCCCTGCACGGGGCAGGGGTTGCAAGTAGAAGCGAAGTGGCGAGAATTACTCGACCTTGGCCTTTTCACGCAGCTCTTGCTGGTACTTCTGGATTTGTTGCTGGCGCAGTTGCTGCTCGATCTGGGGCTTGACTTCCTCGAACTTGGGCAGTTGCGCTTCGCGCACATCGTCCACACGGATGATGTGGTAGCCGAACTGGGTCTTGACCGGGGTATCGGTCATCTGGCCCTTCTTCAGCTTGGTCATCGCTTCGGAGAACTCAGGGACGTAGTTGGCGGCATTGCCCCAGTCCAGATCACCACCGCGCTGGCCCGATCCAGGATCCTTGGACTCCTTCTTGGCCAGGTCTTCGAACTTGGCACCCTTCTTGATTTGGGCGATCAGGGCCTTGGCCTTGTCTTCGCTGTCCACCAGGATGTGGAAGGCGTGGTATTCCTTGCCTTGGTTGGTCGCAACAAACTTGTCGTACTCGGCCTTGGCAGCGGCGTCAGAGATAGGATGCGCCTTTTCGTAGGCAGCAAACAGCTCCTGGGTCAGGATGCCTTGGCGCGCCAGCTCGACCTGGCCCTTGAAGGACTCGGTCGCGTCCAGGCCTTGGGCCTTGGCAGCCTGGGCATAGATTTCGCGCTCAATGATGGCTTCCTTGATCTGGCCTTCTTGCTCGGCGCTCACCGGGCGACCGCTGCGCTCCATTTGTTCCTTGAAGGTCTGCAGCAGGGATGAGGGCACTGGCTTGCCATTGACGATGCCAATGTTTTGGGCCACTGCAGGCAGCGCGGCTGAACCAAGCAGGGCAGCTGCAACCAGACCGGACAAGAGCTGTTTTTTCATGCGAAATCCAAATTGTTTATCTATGAAGGAAATATACACCAGTGATTTCATTGTTTTGGTGTATGCAGGACTTCAATGGCAAGGGCATGTAAACCCGCGTCAATGAATGCTTGGAGCGCATCATACACAAGCCGATGCTGGGCTATGCGTGATGTGCCAGTAAATAAGGGTGAAGCGATGCGCAGCCGGAAATGGGTGCCAAATCCGCTGCCATTGGCGCCCACATGGCCGGCGTGCAGACCGCTTTCATCGATCACTTCCAACTGGGTGGGCGAGAGTTTGTCGCGCAGCACCGCTTCAATGGCGGTGGCGGTAATGTCCTGGGCTTGCATAAAAAAGGAGTGAATGCGGGCGGGCTGGGAGCCTTGGCGAAGCGCTGCTATCGGCACCTCAGGCTCAGGCGCCTGCTCAGGGTTGGTCTTCCGGGTTGTGCTGGATGTGGCGGCTGAGGTACATGGCCTGGCCCAGCACAAAGACCAGCATCAGGCCCAGGCCGCCGAACATCTTGAAGGTGACCCAGGTATCGAGGTCAAACTGGTAGGCGACCCAGATGTTGACAATGCCCATAAGGGTAAAAAAGATGGCCCAGCTGTAGTTAACCGTGTTCCAGACGGGCTGGGGCAGCTGCACCTGCCCCGACATCAGCTTTTGCATCAGGTTCTTGTTGAAGAACCACTGGCCGCCCAGCAACACGGCCGCCATCACCCAATACAGCACGGTCGGCTTCCACTTGATGAAAGACTCGTCGTGAAAAAGCAGGGTGGCGCCACCAAACACCACGATCACGCCCAGGCTGATCCACTGCATGGGTTCTACCTTGCCGACCTTGAAGCGCAGGTAGGCGATTTGCGCAATGGTCGCCACGATGGCCACCCCGGTGGCCACAAACACCCCCCAGACCTTGAACGCTGCGAAAAACAGCAGGATGGGGAAAAAATCAATCAAAAATTTCATATCAGGCGATGCGGGCTGTGCACGGCATGGCTCAAAAGCCGGAGCGCAGTGCGGACAAGAGAGCAGGGCTTTGGGTGCTTGTGTTTGGTTGAAGAGCGCGTCTGCAGGCAAGCGGCCAATGATACGCGAGCTATTTTGCTGCCAGCTTAAGCCGGGCTGAAGTGCTCGCCTCGGCTTGCCGGGGTGTCAGAGCGCTGGCGGCAGCCAAAGTTCCGTGCCGCGCCTGCCACCGGCCTGTCATGGCAGGGGCAAGCCAGGCTTAGAACAGGTTCTTAGTCCTGCTTTTCAAAGTCCAGCGCAGCCGAGTTCATGCAGTAGCGCAGGCCGGTAGGCTGGGGGCCGTCCGGGAACACATGGCCCAGGTGGGCGCCGCACTGGGCGCAGACCGTCTCCACCCGCACCATACCATGGCTGCGGTCCACGTTCTCCTGGATCGCTCCGGGGATGGCTTCGGAGAAGCTGGGCCAGCCGCAGCCCGCGTCAAACTTGGTGTCGCTGTCAAACAGCTTGGCGCCGCAGCAGATGCAGTGGTAGCTGCCATCGGCCCAGTGGGCCTCGTACTTGCCGGTAAAAGGGCGTTCGGTGGCGGCGTGGCGGGTGACCTGGTAGGCCACCGATTCGGCTTGCTTGGATGCGAGTTCGGCCTGCCATTGGGCATCCGATTTTTGGACGGGAAAGCTCATGATGAACAGCTGATTTCAATATGTTGCGCCCAGTCGGGCGGGAGGGCGGCCAGGTCTTCGCAGCCGGGATGGTCTGCATATGGTGTCGCCAGCACGGTTTGCAAGCGGGTAAACGGGGTCCAGTCGCCCCGCTGGGCAGCAGTGATGGCTTGCTGGCCCAGGTGGTTGCGCAGCACATAGCGCGGGTTGGCGGCGAACATGCGCGCAGCGGTGGCTGCTGCATCGCCGGGCTGCAGCAGCGCCTGGTACTGCTCGCGCCAGGTCTCAAAGGCTGCATCGCCATTGAACCATGGGGCCAGCGCCGGCAGGCTGTCATCGGCCACTGCTTGCGACAGCGCGCGCCAGAACAGGCTGTAATCGGTGCGGTGCTGCTGCATCAGGGCGAGCAAGGGGTTGACCACAGCGGCCACCGCTTCGGGCGCGGTGCTGCGGGCGGGATCGAGGCCCAGCTTGGCGCCCAGTGCGCGCTGCATCGCAGGCTCCAGCGCGGTCTTGTAGCGCTCCAGCGCCGCCAAGGTGGTCGCTTCGTCTTCAATCAGCGGCAGCAGCGCCTGGCCCAGGCAAAACAGGTTCCAGTAGGCCACCTGCGGCTGGCGGGCAAAGGCGTAGCGGCCACCGGTATCGCTGTGGTTGCAGATATGGTTGGCGTCGTAGTGGTCGAGAAACTGGAAGGGGCCGTAGTCGATGGTAAGGCCCAGAATGCTCATGTTATCGGTGTTCATCACGCCATGGCAAAAGCCATGGGCCTGCCACAGCGCCATCATGCGCGCAGTGCGCTCGGCCACCTCGGCCAGCAGCGCGGCATAACGCTCGGTGCTGCCGCTGGCGTGCTGGGCAACAGCCGGCATGTAGCGCTCGGCGACATAGTCCGCGAGCTTGCGCAGGCTGTCCTGGTCATCGCGGGCCGCGAAATGCTCAAAATGGCCAAAGCGCACAAAGCTGGGCGCCACGCGGGCGACGACGGCAGCGGTCTCCACCGTCTCGCGGTAGATGGGCTGGGGCGAGGTGACGAGCGACAGCGCACGCGTGGTGGGCACGCCCAGGCCGTGCATGGCCTCGCTGCACAGGTATTCGCGGATGGACGAGCGCAGCACCGCGCGCCCATCGCCCATGCGGGAATAGGGCGTCTTGCCCGCGCCTTTGAGCTGCAGCTCCAGGCCCTCGGGGGCGCTCGCCGAGCGGATCTCGCCGAGCAAAATGGCCCGGCCGTCGCCCAACTGGCCAGCCCAGTGGCCAAACTGGTGGCCGCTGTAGACGCTGGCCAGGGCGTCCATGCCCGGCAGCAGCGCATTGCCGCCCAGCACCTGGGTGGCCTCGCTGCTGGCCAGCCATTCGGGGCGCAGCCCCATGTCCTGGGCCAGCGCGTCATTGCGCGCCGGCATCGCCAGCTGCGGCATGGGGGTGGGTTGCAGGCGGGTGTAGAAGACCGGCGGCAGGCTGGCAAAACCGTTGTGCCACTGGGCACCGGGCTGCAGTGCAGACACTGCTGTGCTCGGGGTGGATGCGGTGACCGCGGCAGCCGCCGGGCGCGTAGACATGCTTGAATCCATGCAGCCATTGTCTGTCTTGCGGCTTTCCCTGCGTGGCCCTGTGTCTATATAGCAAGCCTGGCCCCTGCAGGGCGCAGCGCTGCGGCGGCGCAACATTATTTGACCCTGCCCAGGGCGCAAAACCGCAGCAGCAGGCGCTTTTGTCCCTGGTGGGCCAGGAGGGCCGGTTATTATGTCGGCCTGAGTTCTACCGCTTGCTTCATCAGAAGAGATCCCTGGGACCTCAGGCACCTGCCGGCCATGCCGGGCCAGCTCCACCTTGCGTGGCCGGGCCCGCTTGCGACAACGCCAGGCAGGTGATCACCGCCCATCCAAGAGAAAACGAGCACTGTGCGCCTCAATTCCATCAAGCTTGCTGGCTTCAAATCGTTTGCGGAGCCCACCAATTTCATGCTGCCAGGGCAACTGGTGGGCGTGGTCGGCCCCAATGGCTGCGGCAAGTCCAACATCATGGATGCGGTGCGCTGGGTGCTGGGCGAGTCCAAGGCGAGCGAGCTGCGCGGCGAGTCCATGCAGGATGTGATCTTCAATGGCACCACGCACCGCAAGCCGGCCAGCCGCTCCAGCGTGGAGCTGGTGTTTGACAACAGCGACCACCGCGCCGGCGGCCAGTGGAGCCAGTACACCGAAATTGCGGTCAAACGCGTGCTCACGCGCGACGGCAGCAGCAGCTACTTCATCAACAACATGCCGGTGCGCCGGCGCGATGTGCAGGACGTGTTTCTGGGCACGGGCCTGGGCCCGCGCGCCTACGCCATCATCGGCCAGGGCACCATCAGCCGCATCATCGAGTCGCGCCCCGAAGAGCTGCGCCTGTTTCTGGAAGAGGCCGCTGGCGTCTCCAAGTACAAGGAGCGCCGCCGCGAGACCGAGAACCGCCTCAACGACACACGCGAGAACCTGACCCGGGTCGAGGACATCCTGCGCGAGCTCAACGCCAACCTCGACAAGCTGGAGAAGCAGGCCGAGGTGGCGGCCAAGTACAACGCGCTCAATGCCAGCGCCACCTTGAAGCAGCACCAGCTGTGGTTCCTGAAACGCAGTGATGCCGAGCAGGAGCAGGAGAAGGTGCGCATCGATGGCCTCAAGGCCGTTAATGACCTGGAGTCGCGCCTGGCCGATCTGCGCCATGTCGAGGCGGACCTCGAGACCATTCGCCAGTCGCACTATGCCGCGGGCGACATCGTCAACCAGGCGCAGGGCAAGCTCTACGAGGCCACGGCCGAAGTGGGCCGGCTCGAAGCGGAGATCCGCTATGTGGTCGAAGGCCGCCAGCGCGTGGAAAACCGCCTGGTGCAACTGGCCGAGCAGATTGCGCAGTGGACCGTTCGCAAGGACGAATCCGAGGCCGAGCTGGAGAACCTGGCCGGCCAGGGCATGGATGCCGAAGAGCGCGCCGAGATGCTGGCCGCCCAGCTCGAAGAGCAAAACCTGCAGCTGCCCGATATGGAAGAGGCGCTGCGCCTGGCCCAGCAGCGCGCCAATGAGCAGCGCAGCTCCGTCACCCAGGTGCAGCAGCAGATCCAGGTGCTGGCCGCCGAGCAGCGCAGCCTGAACGAACAAAGCCGAGGCCTGGAAGTGCGCAGCGAGCGATTGCGCAGCGACCGCAATGCGATGGCCGCGCCCGACGAGACCCGCCTGGCCAACCTGCAGCAGCAAAACGAGGAAGCAGCCGAGGCCGCCGAGATTGCCGAAGGGCGCCTGCTGGAGCTGCAAGACAGCGTCCCCCAGCTCGATGAGGCGCGGCGCAGCAAGCAGCAACAGGTCAACCAGGAAGGCGCCAAGCAGGCCGATCTGTCGGCACGGCTCGAGGCCCTCAAGGCCTTGCAGGAAAAGGTCAAGACCGATGGCAAGCTGCAGCCCTGGCTGGCCAAGCATGGGCTCGATGGCCTCCAAGGCCTGTGGAGCCGCATCCAGGTCGAGCCCGGCTGGGAAAACGCCCTCGAAGCGGCATTGCGCGAGCGCCTGGCTGCGCTGGAAGTCAGCCGCCTTGATATGGTGCGCGGTTTTTTGGGCGCAGGTGCCCAGGATGCGCCCCCCGCCCGCCTGGCTTTCTACAGCGTGCCCCAAGCTCCGGCCGCAGCTCCTGCTGGCAAACTCGCGCAGCTGTCCGACTTGCTGCGCGTCCATGATGCCGGCCTGCGCGCCGTGCTGGTCGATTGGCTGAGCGGCTGCTACACCTGCCCGAGCCTGGACGAGGCGCTGGCCCAGCGCAGCCGCCTGCAGGCGGGTGAAACCATTTTTGTGCCAACTGGGCACTCGGTGAGCCTGCACAGCGTGAGCTTTTATGCGCAGGACTCCGAGCAGTCGGGCATGCTGGCCCGGGCCCAGGAAATTGAACACCTGGAAAAGGAGCTGCGCGCCCAAGCGCTGATTGGCGAAGAGGCGCGCAATGCGCTGGTGCGTGCCGAGAGCGCCTACGCTGATGCCTCGCAGCGCCTGGTGGCCGTGCGCGCCGAGGCTGCGCAAACCCGCAACCGCGCCCATGAGCTGCAGGTCGAGACCTTGCGCCTGACCCAGTTGGCCGAGCAGGCCCGGGCCCGCACCGCGCAGATCGACACCGACCTGGGCGAAGTGGTGCAGCAGCTCGAAGAGATCCAGGAGCGCCGGATTGCGGCCGAGGCCCGCTTTGAAGAGCTGGACATGCAGCTGGCCGACAGCCAGGAGCGCCATGCCCAGCTCGATGAGACCGTGTATGAGTCCGAGCGCAAGCTGGCCAGCGCCCGCGAGCAGTTGCGTGCACTGGAGCGCCAGTCGCAGGAAGCGGTGTTTGGCCAGCGCAGCATGGAAGCGCGCCGCGCCGAGCTCAACCGCACGATGGAGACGGCGTTGCAGCAGGCCAAGGCCCTGGGCGATGAACAGCTGCGCGCGCAGGAGGAGCAAAAGCGCCTCAACGACGCGGCCGCGCAAGGCGGCCTGCAAGATGCGCTGAACCTGAAGATGGAGCGCGAGAAGGACCTGGCCGCGCGCCGCAGCGAGTACGACGACCTGACCGCCCGGCTGCGCAGCAGCGATGAGCGCCGCCAGCAGTTTGAGCGCGAGCTGCAGCCGCTGCGCGACCGCATCACCGAGTTCAAGCTCAAGGAGCAGGCCGCGCAACTGGGCCTGGAGCAGTACACAACCTTGCTGCAGGAAGCCCAGGCCGATCTGGAGGTCATTGCCGCCTCGGTCAAGGACGGCCAGGTGCGCCTGACCGGTCTGCAAGGCGAGATCGACCGCCTGCACCGCGAGATTGAAGCGCTGGGCGCCGTCAATCTGGCCGCGCTCGATGAGCTCAACCACGCCCGCGAGCGCAAGACCTTCCTCGACTCGCAGATGGACGACCTGACCCAGGCCATGACAACCTTGGAAGACGCGATCAAGAAGATCGATGCCGAAACCCGGCAGCTGCTCTCGGGCACGTTTGACACCGTCAACAGCCATTTTGGCCGCATGTTCCCCGAGCTCTTTGGCGGCGGCCAGGCCAAGCTGATCATCACCGGCGACGAGATTCTGGACTCGGGCGTGCAGGTGATGGCCCAGCCGCCGGGCAAGAAGAACCAGACCATCCATCTGCTGTCGGGCGGCGAGAAAGCGCTGACCGCGATTGCGCTGGTGTTTGCGATCTTCCAGCTGAACCCGGCGCCGTTCTGTCTGCTCGATGAGGTGGACGCGCCGCTCGACGATGCCAATACCGAGCGCTATGCCAAGCTGGTGGCCTCGATGAGCCGCAGCACGCAGTTCCTCTTCATCAGCCACAACAAGATCGCGATGGAGATCGCCCAGCAGCTGATTGGTGTGACAATGCAGGAGCAGGGCGTCTCGCGCATTGTGGCCGTGGATATGGAATCTGCCTTGTCGATGGCCGATTCGGCGTGAAAGATTTTTAAAAACGAAGTCTTATGAGTAATTTTCAACTGGCGTTGGTGATCACCTTTGGTGTCATTCTGGTTTTGTACATCGCCTACAACACCTGGTCGGCACGCCGCAACGAGCCCAAAAAACCCCGGCCCGAGGAGCCAGGCCAGAGCAGCGACTCCGAGCTACGCTACGAGCCCGGCTTTGATGGCCGCGCGGCATCGTCAGCCACCGGTGACCCGGTGCTCGATGCCCAACTGGGCGGCCAGGGCCCCCGCCTGAGCGGCCACAGTGCCGATGCCTTTGGTGCAGGCGCGGTGGCACGCAGCGGCAACCCCGGCACCTACTTGGGTGACCGCCAGCAGATTCTCGACCCGCTCACCGATGCGATTGCCACCATCCACACCGACGGCATCGTCTCCGGCAATGCGGCCATCGCAGCCATGCCCAGCAGCTTTCGCGCCGGCAACAAGGCCTTCAACATCGAAGGCATGAACGAGACCAGCCAGACCTGGGAGCTGCCACGCGCCGGCGCCCGCTACACCGGATTTCAGGCCGGCGTGCAGCTGGCCAACCGCCATGGCCCGATGAACGAGATCGAGTTTTCCGAGTTCGTCACCAAGGTCCAGCAGTTTGCCGACAGCATCGGCGCGGCGCACGACACGCCTGACATGCTGCAGGAAGTGGCCCGTGCTCGCGAACTTGACGCCTTTGCCAGCGAGCATGATGCGCAGCTGGCCTTTATGCTGCGTGCCAAGCGCGCCTCCTGGAGCCCCGGCTATGTGGCCCAGGTTGCGGCCAAGCATGGTTTTGTGCCGGCTGGCCCTGGCCGCATGGTGATGCCTTCGGGCATCGAGCAAATGCCTGCCATATTGGCGCTGACCTATGACGCGCAGGCTGCACTGGCCGACGATCCGGAAGCCAGCGCCTTGCGCGATGTGCTGCTGAGCCTGGATGTGCCCCATGTGGCACGCAGCGAAAAGCCCTTCGACAAGATGCGCACTGCCGCCGAGGCGCTGTGCGCCGAGATGGACGGTGTCATCTGCGACCAAAATGGCACGCCCCTGCCGATCATGGTGGTGGACCCCATCGCCCAGGATCTGGAAAACTTGTACGACCAGCTCGAGCAGCGCGACCTGGCAGCGGGCTCGCTGGCTGCACGGCGTTTGTTCAGCTAAGCCGCACCCGTTTTGCCAAAGGCTGCCTGTGCAGCCTTTTTTGCGTTCTGGGCGCCGCTGTTTACGCAATGAATGCGCGGCTTTGGCCGTATAGTCGCAGGCATCAGACCACGCAGAGCCCCGCGCTTTGCCAGATTTTCGGAGTCAAGCCGCATGGCTGAGAATATTGATCTTTTCGCGTCGCCCGCTGGTGACGCCCCACAGGATGCTGCCGCCCAGGTGCAGGCCTTGCGTGCGCAGCTGGTGCAGTGGGCGCATGAGTACTATGTGCAGGACGCGCCCACAGTGCCCGATGGTGAGTACGACCGCGTCTACCAGCAGCTCGAAGCGCTGGAAAAAGCCCACCCCGAGCTGCTCAGTCCCGACTCGCCCACCCAACGCGTCATTGGTGCCATTCTGGAAGGCCTGACCCCCGTGCGCCATGCGGTGCCGATGCTCAGCATCCGCACCGAGACCGACAACGAAGCCAGCGGCGCGCAGGCCTTTGATGCGCGCATCCGCAAGGAGCTGGGCCTCGATCCCAGTGACCCGCCGGTTGAGTATGTCGCCGAGCCCAAATTCGATGGCCTGGCGATGAACCTGCGTTACGAGGGCGGGCGCCTGGTGCAGGCCACGACGCGCGGCGATGGCGAAGTGGGCGAGGACGTCACCCACAATATCCGCACCATCCGCCAGATACCGCTGCAGCTGCGCCAGGATGCCGCCGTGCCACCGGTGCTGGAGGTGCGCGGCGAAGTCTATATGCGCCGCGATGATTTTGACGCGCTCAACCGCAAGCAAGAAGCTGCGGGCGGCAAGACCTTTGTCAACCCCCGCAATGCGGCCGCTGGCGCGGTGCGCCAGCTTGACTCCAACATCACCGCCCGGCGCCCGCTGTCGTTTTTTGCCTATGGCCTGGGTGAGGTGACGCCGGTGGCCCAAGGCGGCATGCAGTGGGACAGCCACTACGCAATGCTGATGCAGCTGCGCGCCTGGGGCTTTCCGGTGGCGCCGCAGGTCTGCGTGGCCCAGGGTGCCCATGCGCTGGTGGCCTTTCACCAGCGCATGGGCGCTGAGCGCGCCAACCTGGGTTACGAGATCGATGGCGTGGTCTACAAGGTCAACAGCCGCGCGCTGCAGCTGGAGCTGGGCTTTGTCAGCCGCGAGCCGCGCTGGGCCGTGGCCCACAAGTACCCGGCCCAGGAGATGGTGACGCGGCTTGAAGGCATCGAGGTGCAGGTGGGCCGCACCGGCAAGCTGACGCCGGTAGCGCGTCTGGCACCGGTGTTTGTCGGTGGCGTCACTGTCACCAATGCCACCCTGTCCAATGTGTTCGACATCCGCAAAAAGGGGGTACGGGTGGGGGACGATGTCATCGTGCGCCGCGCGGGCGACGTGATCCCCGAGGTGGCGGGCCGGGTGCCTGGCCTGCGCTCGCAGTATGTGCCCAACTTCTCGATGCCTAGCCAATGCCCGGTCTGCGGCAGCGATGTGGTGCGTGAAAAAGGCGAGGCCAACCACCGCTGCACCGGCGGCCTGTTCTGCGTGGCCCAGCGCAAGGAGGCCATCCTGCACTATGCGCACCGCCGCGCGATGGACATCGAAGGTCTGGGTGACAAGCTGGTCGACCAGCTGGTCGACAGCGGCGTGATCCGCAGCCTGCCCGACCTCTACAAACTGGGCATTGCGACCTTGTCGGGCCTCGAGCGCATGGCAGAGAAATCCGCACAGAATGTGCTCGCGGCGCTGGAGTCCTCGAAGAAAACCACGCTGGCTCGCTTTGTGTTTGGCCTGGGCATTCGCCATGTGGGCGAATCCACCGCCAAGGACCTGGCCAAGCACTTTGGAGTGCTCGACGCAATCATGGATGCCTCGGTCGACGAGCTGCTGCAGGTGAACGACGTGGGGCCGGTGGTGGCCCATAGCCTGCACACCTTTTTTGCGCAGCCGCACAACCGCGAGGTGGTCGAGCAACTGCGTGCAGCCGGCGTGCACTGGGACGAAGCGGTGCCTGCCGAAAAGCCCGCGCAGATTCTGGCCGGCATGACCGTGGTGCTGACCGGCACCTTGCCCACCATGGGCCGCGATGAAGCCAAGGACCTGCTGGAAGCGGCAGGCGCCAAGGTCTCCGGCTCGGTGAGCAAGAAGACCCATTACCTGGTGGCCGGCGCGGACGCCGGCAGCAAACTGACCAAGGCCCAGGAGCTGGGCGTGACGGTGCTGGACGAGGCGGCGATGCTGCGGCTGCTGCAAAACGGCGCGCCTTGATCTGACCCAAAAGGCTGGTCCTTCAGCACTGCATGGCAGCGGATGGGGCCATAGGGATAAGGGGGCTTTCTCTGACATCGCCACGCACCAGATGTCAATACGATGAAAAACGCCAGTGGCCGCTATCCGGCGGCCCTGCTTTTTTATGCAGAGGAGATGCCGTGAGCTATACCCTGAGACAAGTTCAGACCTTGCTGACCAAGCCTGAATTGGAATTGTTCCAAGCCAGCCGTGCCAATGCGATCAAGGATCTGACCGAGCGTCAGCTCAGCAGCAAGATCACCCGCAGCCGTACCTTGCGCGCCAAGTACCGCGATCTCTACCAACGCCAGTCGGTGAAAACCCAAAAGGGCCCGGCCGCCGCCCGCAGGCCCACTGGCAATGAGAACAGCCGCACCGAACTCAAAGCCGATGTGATGCAGGACGTGCTCGGCCGCTTTGAAGAGCGGCTGGCCAAGCTCCAGGCTACTGCTGCCAAGAGTACGGCAGGCGCAGCGACCCAACGTGCAGCTGCCCCTGCGAAGGCGGTAAAAAAGACTGCAACCAAAACTGCTACAAAAACAGCAAGCGAGACCGCGACCAAGTCCGCAGCCAAGAGCGCGGTGAAAAAGCCTGCGACCAAGACGGCGTCCGCAACGCCTGCTGCCGCGCCGCGCAAAGCAGCCAAGACCGCCGTGAAAGCGACCGCCCCTAAGAAGGCCGCTGCGGTCAAAAAACCAGCAGCCAAGTCCACCAAGGCCCCTGCGAAGAAAGCGGCAGCGGCACCGGCCAAAGCACGCAAAACCACCGCTGCCAATGCCGAGGTCGGCGGTAACGCAGCCGCTGCTGCGCGCGGCGCGGTGCCTACCCGCCAGCCGGCCGCGGCCAGCCGGGGCAACCCCATCAACGCCCAGCCGGTGAACAAGAAAATCAAGGCCAGCGGCCAGTCCAAAACCCGGGCGGCACAGGCCAAGCGCGACAGCCGCTAAATAAGCAGCCCATCAAAAATGCCGTAGCCACTTGGCAGTGGGTACGGCATTGTCGTGTCAGCGCGCGTTGCAGAATCACGCGCAAAGCAGGTGTGGTTCCCCTGCGACTCAGGGCTTGGGCTTTTTGGCCGAGGAGCTGGGTGCTGGGGATGGTTGCTGCGCCTTGGTATAGGCCTTGGCCATCATCTCGCGCAGCAGGCCCGAGCTCGACTGCTGCATCATGCGGTTGATGTCGGCCTGCTTGCTTTGCATCAGCTGCGCATGCGGCGATTGCGGGCCCTGGTCGAGCAAGGACTGCAGCTGGGCCTCGTTGAAATTCTGTGCGTAGGCGGCAGCCAGCTGCGTGTCCCAGCGCTTTTGGTAGTCGGCTGCGACCGAGCGTGTCGCTGCAATCATCGCCTGGCCCGCTTGCTGCTGGCCCATCTTGTCGATCAAGTCTTGGTACTCGGACGATTTGGCCGCAATCTGCAAACCCACCTGGGGCAGGCTGTGGCCAAGCTTGTATTTCTCGACCAGGGCCAGCGCCATGTCCTGCAGCTTGGCGGCATGGGCGAGGCCTGGCAGCCAGGCGCTGCTGGCCGCCACGGCGGGCAGTACCAAGCTGCCCAGCAGGCGGCGACGGATGGAGGAGGTGGTCGGGGTGAAGGTAGAAGTCATGGCTTGCACACTGGTCAGGAAGCGGCCGAGGTGGTGGACGCTTCGGTAGCCTTGGGGGGAACCAAGGGGCCGGCGGGTGTCTCCAGATCGATCACATGGATGCCGAATGCGCCGCGCTTGCGGTCTTCAAAATAGCGCTGCAACGTGACCTTGACGGTGCGAAAGGCGATCTGGTCCCAAGGAATCTCGGCCTCGCTGAAGAGCCGCGCTTCGATGGTCTCCCAGCCGGGCTTGAATTCGGTGCTTTGCAGCTGGGCCAGGTAGAACAGGTGTACCTGGCCGACATGCGGCACATTGACCAGCGAAAACAGCGGGCCCATCGCGATGTCGGCGCCCGCTTCCTCATCGGTCTCGCGCTCGGCGCCCTGGCCGGTGGTCTCATCGAGCTCCATGAAGCCGGCCGGCAAGGTCCAGTAACCTTTGCGTGGCTCGATATTGCGCAGGCACAGCAGCACCTTGTCGCCCATATAGGGGACGGTGCCCACCACGTTCAGCGGGTTCTCGTAGTGCACGGTATGGCAGGCCGGGCAGATCGCGCGGATCTTGGTGTCGCCGTCATCGGGCAGTCGGTGCTCAACCTGGGTGCCGCAGCGGCGGCAAAAATCAACGGGGGCGCGTGAGGTCATGCGGTCTATTGTGCGTCAAGGTCGCGCTGCTCGCGGCCAGGGACGAAAAAAAGCGCCACCGCAGCGGGTGGCGCGTTGTCCTGGCCTTACACCAGCTCGATTTTCAATGGGGGCAGGCCCGTCACGCCGCCTTCGAGCACATCGCCCTTGACGACTGCGGCCACGCCTTCGGGCGTGCCGGTGAAGATCAGGTCACCGGCTTGCAGCTCCCAGGCTTGCGAGATCACTTCAATGGTCTCGGCAATGTTCCAGATCAGCTTTTGCACATTGCTGTGCTGGCGTTCGGCACCGTTGACCTTGAGCCAGATCTCGGCGTTGTTGACATCACCGGCCTGGGCGGCGGGCACCAGGGCTGCGATGGGTGCGCTGCCTTCAAAGGCCTTGCCGATCTCCCAGGGGCGGCCTTGCTTTTTCATGTCGTTTTGCAGGTCGCGGCGCGTCATGTCCAGCCCCACGCCATAGCCCCAGATGTGCGCGGCGGCGTCCGCTGCAGCAATGTTCTTGCCGCCCTTGCCAATGGCCACCACCAGCTCGATCTCGTGGTGCAGGTTGCTGGTGAGCGTTGGGTAGGCGATCTGGCCGCTGCTACCTGTGGCCACGGGCACCACCGCATCAGCGGGCTTCATGAAGAAGAAGGGCGCCTCGCGGCCGGTAAAGCCCATTTCCTTGGCGTGATCTTCGTAGTTGCGGCCCACGCAGTAGACGCGGCGCACGGGGAACAGCTGGTCGCTGCCTTGAACAGGTACGCCGGTTGGCGAGGCTGGAGGGATGACGTATTGGCTCATGCTGGACTTTGGTTGGAGGCGGGAGGAAACCGCCCGGTTGAAGCGGTGCCAAAAATTATGCGGCAAAACAAACCGCTTTGCAGGATCGCGGTCTGCGCCCATGCTGGCCCTGGCATGCCAGGCAACGCCAGCTGTCATGCGGGGGACTGGATGACCGGCTGCTGCAGCGCCCTGCGTTATGCTCGGTTGCCATGAAGCTGCACAACTATTTCCGCTCGTCCGCGTCCTACCGGGTGCGCATTGCGATGCAGGCCAAGGGCCTGGCCTATGACTATCTGCCGGTGCACCTGGTCAAGGCCGAGCACCGCGAACCCGCCTTTGCCAGCCATGTGGGCGACGCGCTGGTGCCCGCGCTGGAGACCGATGACGGCCTGTGGCTGAACCAGTCGCTGGCCGTGATCGAGTGGCTGGACGAGGCCTACCCGCAGACGCCTTCGATGCTGCCGGGCAATGCGCTGGCCCGTGCCCGCATCCGCGCGCTGGCCCTGCAGGTTGCCTGCGAGATCCACCCGATCAACAACCTGCGGGTGCTGGCCTACCTGACCGGCGAGCTGGGCCACAGCGATGCTGAAAAAACCCAGTGGTACCAGCACTGGTGCCGTACCGGGCTGGAGGCCTTTGAGCGCCAATTGGTGCTGCTGGCGGCCGAGCGCCAGGCGCAAGGCTTGGCGCCATCGCGTTTTTGCTGGGGCGATAGCCTGACGATGGCCGACTGCGCGCTGGTGCCGCAAATCTTCAATGCCCAGCGCTTCAAGGTCAGCCTTGACGGTCTGCCGCTGACCATGGCCGCCTATGAGGCCGCCATGGCGACGGATGCGGTGCAAAAGGCCCAGCCTGCCGCCTGCCCGGATGCCCAGCCATGAGTGGCGCTGCGTCCAACCACTTTCCCGCCGACTGGCTGCTGCCCGAGTGGCCCACGCCACCGGGTGTGTTTGCGCTCTGCACCACGCGCGCTGGCGGCGCCAGCGAAGGCCTGTTTGGCACCACCAACCTGAGCTTTAACGTGGGCGATGTTCCCGGCCATGTGCAAAGCAACCGTCAGCTGCTCGCCCAGGCCATGCAGGCGCTGGAGCAGCAGGCCGGCTACGGTGCCGACCAGGCCCGCCCCCGTCAGCCGGTATTTGTGCGCCAGGTGCATGGCAGGCATGTGCAGGTGCTGGGTGAAGGCGGCGGCGAGGAGCAGCCGGCCGATGCCAGCGTCAGTGATGTGCCGGGGCTGGGCTGCACCGTCATGGCAGCCGACTGTCTGCCGGTCTTGTTCTGTCACCAGCAGCTGCCGGTGGTAGGCGCCGCCCACGCCGGTTGGCGGGGTTTGCTGGGACAGGACGGGTTAGGGGTGCTGGAGAACTGCTTTGTGGCCTATGCCGATCGGGTGCGCCGACAGGCGGGCCAGGCTGGCCTGAGCGATAACCAGATTGCCGCGCAGACCATGGCCTGGCTGGGTCCATGCATCAGCCAGCCCGCGTTTGAAGTGGGTGCCGAGGTGCAGGCCGCCTTTGTCGGGCCGGATCCGGATTGCGCGCCGCTGTTCGAACCCGGCGCGCCGGGCAAGTATTTTGCCAACCTGAGCGGGCTGGCCCGCTACCGCTTGCAGCGCTTGGGCCTTGCGCAGTTGTTTGGCAATGACGGCAGCCAGGACTGGTGCACCGTGGCCAACAAAGAGCGGTTTTTCTCGCACCGGCGAGATGGCTCACCCGGTGGGGGCACCGGGCGCTTTGCCGCTTGCATCTGGGTGGCCTAGGGGCTTCGTCATCGCTCAAGCTTTGCTCTTAAAGTACTCATTTATCTCACAATGAGTACTTTGTGAATCTTTCGTAATATCAAGTGTGCCATTTAATCTACTCATTTAATCAATAAAGAGTAGAATGTGCAGCATGACTACCCCCTTGATGGCCACCTTGGTGGCAGCCCGCAAAGCCCAGCAACTGACCCAGGCCCAATTGGCCGAGCAGGCGGGGCTCTCGCGCATGGCGGTGCAGCGCACTGAAACCGGCGATGTTGACCCGCGCTACTCGACCGTGGCCGAAATGGCCCGGGTGCTGGGCATGCAGCTTGTGGCATTGCCGGCAGATCTTTTGCCCGCGCTGCAAGCCTTTATCCAGTCGGGCGGCAAGTTTTTAGGCCAGCCAACCGGTGCGGAGGCGCCACCTTCGGTCGTGGACAGCCTGGCCGGTCGCCAGCCCTGAAGGATGGCTTTGGGCAAGCCATGCACTGAATGAGTACCTCCATCCGCTACCTGCGTCTTTATATGCACTTGCCTGGCAGCATGGGCGGAGGGCGGCGCGCCATCGGCTACCTGTCGCAGTACGGCGATATCCTGCGCGTCTCATTCGAGGACAGCTATATCGCGGATCCGGAGCGGCCTGTGCTCTCGCTCAGCTACCAGGGCGCGGCGGAGGCCGACACCCAGCGCATCTTGCATGCCGCGCGCGATGCCCGGCTGGTGCGCACCGATGGGCGCTGGCCGGTCTATTTCCAGAATCTGCTGCCCGAAGGCCACAACCGCCAGCGCCTGGCCGCTGAGCGGGGCTGCTCCCCCGATGACGAGTTTGAGCTGCTGGCCGCTGCCGGACACGATCTGATGGGCGGGCTGGAGGTGGAGCCGGTGCCCCGCGACGAAGCCATTCCCGACGTGGTGCGCCATTGGCATACCTCGCAAGGCCTCGATGTGCTCGAGCCCGGTTTTGTCGAGTTTCCGGTGGCCGATGCCGCGTCGCTGCCGGGCATCGTCACCAAGTTCAGCGCGGTGCAGGATGGCCGGCGCTACACCGTGCGCCGCCGGGGCGCGGCGGGCAGCGTGATCCTGAAGCTGCCCAGCACCCAGCACCCGGACTTGGTGGCCAACGAGTTCAGCTGCTACCAGCTGTGCCAGTCCTTGGGGCTGACAACGGCCGATGCACAGATCATCAGCCGCGCCCAGGCCGATCTGCCCGAGCAGCTGCCGTTTGACGAGATATTGGCCGTGCAACGCTTTGACCACCTGCCCGATGGCACACGCGTGCACATGGAAGAGTTCAACCAGGCGCTGGGCTATGCGCCGCGCCACAAGTACGGCAAGGGCCTGCAGCAGGACTGGCCGACGATGCTGCGCGTGCTCGACCGCTTGAGCCCGCAGCCTGTGGCCGATACCCGGGAGTTTCTGGCACGTACCGTGGCCGCGATCCTGATGGGCAATACCGATGCGCACCTGAAGAACTGGGCGCTGGTCTACCCCGATGGGCGCCAGCCGCGCCTGGCCCCCGTCTACGACTGTGTCTGCGTCGCGGCCTTCATCGACGGTTCGGCCCCGCAGCAGTATGCCGTCAACAAGGCCATTGACAGTAGTATGCGGGCGCTCAGCTGGGACGATGTGGCGGCCCTTCTGAAGGCCGCCGGTCTGCTGCGCGTGCCGCGCCATATCAGCCTGCTCAAGGACATGGTGCGGCAGGCGCAGAGCGCCTGGCCCGCCTTGCTGGCCCAAGCGCCTGCCGGCATGGCGACCGTGGTGCAGCAGCGTTTGCGCGGGGGCGTGGCCATCGCCACGCTGTAAGAATCGGTTCAGATGGCGCTCGCCAGCGTATTGCCCGACTGGCTGTCGCTTGTATGTCAGGGTTTGCCCCAGGGCAGCGCCCAAAGGCGGTATGCTCCACGCTTGCCTGTTGCTGGAGCCTGTGCTGTGCTGCCCTTTGAAGTTGAAATCCCCTTTGTCAGCCACCTGGGCTTTCGCTTGCACCGCTGGGAAAACGGCGAGGCGGAGCTGCATTACCGGGCCCGGCCCGAACACCTCAATAGCTACGAAGTCACCCATGGCGGTGCATCGATGACCTTGCTTGATGTGACGATGGCCCATGCGGCGCGCAGTGCCATCCCCGGCAGTGGCGCGGTGACGATTGAGATGAAAACCAGCTTCATGGCGCCGGCCAAAGGCGCCTTGGTGGCCAAGGGCAAGCTGCTCTCGCGCAGCAGCCGCATGGCGTTTTGCGAGGCCTGGCTCTATGACGAGCAGGGTGCCTTGTGCAGCCATGCAACGGGCACGTTCAAGTACGTGATGCCCGAGGTCGTGCAGTCTTTGCAGGCCGCCAAAAAGCAGATCAAGACCGACTGATTTCCACGCTCGCGCAATGGTGCGCGAGCGCGCAGCTGGGCCTGTGGCCACTGTCCCCAGGCCCTCGATAGATGGACAGAACATGCCAAAGCCTTCTTCAACAGTGGACCAGCTGAGCTGGTCCTTCCAGCCCTTCTCGGCACTCAATCTGCAGCAACTCTATGACCTGCTGCATGTGCGCTGCCAGGTCTTTATTGCCGAGCAGGTCGCCTTCCAGGACCTGGACTACAAAGACCAGGACGCCTGGCACCTGCTGGGGCGTGATGCGCAAGGCGTGCTCCAAGCCTATGTGCGGGTGCTGCCGCCGGGACTGGCCTATGCAGAGCCGTCGATTGGCCGCGTGGCCGTCATGCAGGCGATGCGCGGCACGGGGGCTGGCTGGGAGCTGATGCGCCACGCGATGGCCGAAACCGACCGCCTGTGGCCAGGCACCGCCATTCGCATTGGCGCGCAGGCCTATTTGCAAAAATTCTACGAAGGCTGCGGATTCGACGTTGTCTCCGAGCCCTATCTGGAAGATGGCATTCCCCACCTGACCATGCTCTACCCGGGCAAGCCCCAGGTGGTGGAAAGCGTCGCCATATGAAAACTGCCCATCCACAGATGCCGGTGATCTGCCGTGGCTGAGGCACGCATGCAACCGGCCTCGCTGAGCGAGGGTCTGCCCATGCCCGAGCGGCGCCTGGCGATGCTGGTCATTGTGCTGGGCCTGATCGTGGCCGTGCTCGATGGCAGCATCATGAACCTGGCGCTGCCCACGGTGGCCAAGGAACTGCAGGCATCGCCTGCCGAGGCGATCTGGGTCATCAATGCCTACCAGCTGGGCACCTTGGGCCTGCTGCTGCCCTTGGCCGCGCTGGGCGAGCGCATTGGCTACCGCAAGGTCTACCTGGTGGGTCTCGTGTGTTTTACGCTGGCATCGGCCGTGGCCATGCTGGCCCAGTCGCTGTGGCTGCTGATTGCAGCGCGCGGCCTGCAGGGCATGGGCGCGGCCGGGGTGATGGCCGTCAATGCCGCACTGGTGCGCCTGACCTACCCGGCGGCCAAGCTGGGCAAGGGCATGGCGCTTAACTCGCTGGTGGTGGCCATCTCGTCGGTGGCCGGCCCTGGTGTGGCGGCATTGATTTTGTCGGTGGCCAGCTGGCCCTGGCTGTTTGCCATCAATGTGCCGCTGGGCATTCTGACCTTGTGGCTGGGCCGCAAGGCCTTGCCGCGCAACCCGCAGCAGCTGCTGGATGCACCGCATGCCAAGCTGACCCCCATCGATGTGGCGCTGAACTTTGCGATGTTCTCGCTGGTGTTTCTGGGTGCCGAGCGCATCGGCGCGCGCCATGGCATGGAGTCGGGCGGCGCGTCCGCCTCAGGCTGGCTGATGCTGGGCCTGGGCCTGCTGCTGGGCGCCTGGTATGTGCTGCGCCAACGCAAACTGAGCCTGCCTTTGCTGCCGCTGGACTTGCTGCGTATTCCCGTTTTTGCGCTGTCCATGGGGGCGTCGATTGGGGCCTTTGCAGCGCAGATGCTGTCCTTTATTGCGCTGCCTTTCTTGCTGCTCGATGCGCTGCAGCGCAGCCATTTTGCCGCCGGCATGCTAATGACGGCCTGGTCGGTGGCCATCGTGATAGTGGCCCCGCTGGCTGGCCGGCTGATTGGCCGGGTGGAAGATGGCCTGCTGGGCGGCATCGGCATGGCGATTTTGGCGCTGGGCCTCTTGAGCCTGGCGCTGCTGCCGGTGGACCCGAGCGATCTCAACATCGGCTGGCGCATGGCCTTGTGCGGCCTGGGATTTGGGCTGTTCCAGTCGCCCAACAACCACACCATCGTGACCTCGGCGCCGCTGGCCCGCGCAGGCGCTGCCAGCGGCATGCTGGGCACGGCGCGGCTGACTGGGCAATCGCTGGGCGCTGTGCTGGTGGCCATCATCTTCACCTTGTGGCCAGTGGCCAGCGGCCATGGCACGACGGTGGCGCTGTATCTGGCAGCCGGCTTTGCCGCGATGTCGGGTGTGTTCAGCAGCCTGCGACTGCGGCATTCAGCGCATTAATGGCTATCGGGCGGCGGTGGGGCAGGGGCCTGTTGCGCCTCGGCTTCGGCCCGGTGGCGCATCCGGCGCCGCGCTGGCGTGCCGGCAATGAACAGCAGCAGACCCAGCGGCAGCGCGCCGTAGAGCATCAGGGTGAAAAAGGCGCCCAGCAGGCTGCCCTGGGGGCTGGCGGCCTCGACCACCGCCATCAACACCACGACATAAAGCCAGGCTATCGCTATCAGGTACATGCCCTGGAATTTACCCGAACTTGCAGCACGCCAGCACACGGCTGCCATTTTTTGCGCCTAAGATGCACACAAGCCCATGCCCGGCATGGAGCCTGTTCAGGGAGACGACGATGACGCAGCAACCGTATTGGGGACTGGGCAGCGACCAGTTCCAGCAACTCAGCCAGATGACCCAGCAATGGATGGAGCGCATGCAGTCCATGCAGACCATGGCATCTCCCTTCAATGCCGTTGGTGCCCCCCAAGGCTTCACCGCCGGTCTGGGGGCCCTGCCAGCGGGCGCGCCCCCCGTCAGCTTTGACATGGAAAAGCTGCAGGCCATTCAGGCGCAGTACGCGCAAGCGGCCTTGGCGCTGTGGACCGAAGGTGCCAAGGGCGAGGTGTCCCTGCCCAAGGACCGGCGCTTTGCCGGCGACGCTTGGCAGCACAACCCTGTGTCGACCTTCACCGCCGCCAGCTACGCGCTGCATGCCAAAACCATGATGGACATGGCGGACGCCGTGCAAGGCGACGAGAAAACCCGCGCCCGTGTCCGCTTCGGCGTGGAGCAGTGGCTGGCGGCCACGGCGCCCAGCAATTTCCTGGCCTTCAATGCCGAGGCGCAGAAAAAGGCGCTTGACACCCAGGGCCAGAGCATTGCGCAGGGCTTGCAGAACATGCTGGCTGACATCCGCCAGGGCCATGTCTCGATGACCGATGAGTCGCTGTTTGAAGTAGGGCGCAATGTGGCCACCAGCGAAGGGGCCGTGGTCTTCCAGAACGAGCTGTTCCAGCTCATCGAATACAAGCCGCTGACCACCCAGGTCTATGAGCGCCCCATGCTGTTTGTGCCCCCGTGCATCAACAAGTACTACATCCTGGACTTGCAGCCCGACAACTCGCTGATCCGCTACAGCGTGGCCCAGGGCCACCGCACCTTCGTCGTCAGTTGGCGCAACCCGGATGCCAGCCTGGGGGACAAAGGCTGGGATGACTATATCGGCGGCGCGGTGCTCGAGGCGATCGAGGTGGTCAAGGCCATCTCCGGCAAACCCCAGATCAATGCCTTGGGCTTTTGCGTGGGCGGCACGATGCTGGTCAATGCGCTGGCGGTGCTGGCCGCGCGCGGCGATGACTCGGTGGCCAGCGCGACCTTGCTCACCACCCTGGTGGACTTCCAGGACACCGGCATTCTCGATGTCTTCATTGACGAGAACTTCGTCAAGTTCCGCGAGCTGACCATGGGCCAGAAAGGCCTGATGCCTGGCCAGGAACTGGCCTCCACGTTCAGCTTTCTGCGCCCGGTCGATCTGGTGTGGAACTATGTGGTGGGCAACTACCTCAAGGGCGAGACGCCGCCGCCTTTTGATCTGCTGTACTGGAACAGCGATTGCACCAACCTCCCCGGGCCTTATTACGCCTGGTACCTGCGCAACTTCTACCTGGAAAACAAGCTGGTGCAGCCCGGCGCGCTCAGCGTCTGCGGGGAAAAGCTCGATGTCGGCAAGATCGATATGCCCCTGTACATCTATGGCTCGCGCGAAGACCATATTGTGCCCATTGGCGCGGCCTACGCGTCCACCCAGGTGCTGGGAGGCGACAAGCGCTTTGTCATGGGAGCTTCGGGCCATATTGCCGGCGTCATCAACCCACCCGCCAAAAATAAGCGCAGCCACTGGCTGCGCGAGGATGGCCAATTGCCTGCCGACATCGACGCCTGGATCGACGGCGCCGACGAACTGCCGGGCAGTTGGTGGACAGACTGGAGCCAGTGGCTGGCCCAGCATGCCGGCAAAAAGGTGGCAGCGCCCAAAAGCTATGGCCGTGCGCGCACCGACTACTGGGAGCTCGAGCCTGCGCCTGGCAGCTATGTGCAAGCCAAAGCATGATTGGTAAGCCCCTAGAACAGGTTCTAGCAGTCTGGTTGCAATTTCTGCATCGCAATTCAAATGCTGCGGTGCAATAATTAGCATCGCATGGCCGTCAGAGACAACGGCATCCGTGCCCATTTTTTAAAAGGAAGAATCATGGAAGACATCGTCATCATCTCCGCCGTGCGCACGGCAGTTGGTAAGTTTGGCGGCTCGCTGGCCAAAGTGCCCGCGACGGACCTGGGTGCCACCGTCATCGAGGAGGCGCTGGCCCGTGCCAACGTGGGCGCCGACCAGGTCGATGAGGTCATCATGGGGCAGGTGCTGGCCGCGGGTGTGGGCCAAAACCCCGCACGTCAGGCGATGATCAAGGCCGGTGTGGACAAGAAGACGCCGGCGCTGACCATCAACGCCGTCTGCGGCTCGGGCCTCAAGGCAGTCATGCTGGCAGCGCAGGCTGTTGGCCAGGGCGATGCCGAGATCGTGGTGGCCGGCGGCCAGGAAAACATGAGCCTCTCGCCCCATGTGCTCAATGGCTCGCGGGACGGCCAGCGCATGGGCGACTGGAAGATGACCGACACGATGATCGTCGACGGCCTCTGGGATGTGTACAACCAGTACCACATGGGTATCACGGCAGAGAACGTCGCCAAGGAATTTCAGATTGATCGCGACAAGCAGGACGCCTTTGCGCTGGCCAGCCAGCAAAAGGCAGCCGCTGCGCAGGATGCCGGCAAGTTTGACGAAGAAATCGTCACCGTGCAGATCCCGCAGCGCAAGGGTGACCCGGTCGCCTTCAAGGCCGATGAATACATCAACCGCAAGACCAATGGCGAAGCACTGGCCAGCTTGAAGCCCGCTTTTGACAAGGCTGGCTCGGTGACTGCCGGCAATGCCTCGGGCCTCAATGACGGTGCCGCCGCCCTGGTGATTGCCAGCGCCAAAAAGGCCAAGGAGCTGGGTGCTGAGCCGCTGGCACGCATTGTCGGCTTCGCCACCGTGGGCCTGGACCCCAAGATCATGGGCATGGGCCCCATGCATGCCGTGCGCAAGGTGCTGGCCAAGACCGGTTGGAAGGCCGAGGAGGTCGATTTGTTCGAGCTCAATGAAGCCTTTGCGGCCCAGGCCTGCGCCGTGAACCAGGAGCTGGGTCTGGACACCAGCAAGGTCAATGTCAACGGTGGCGCGATTGCGATTGGCCACCCCATTGGTGCATCCGGTGCGCGCATCCTCGTGACACTGCTGCACGAGATGAAACGCCGTGGCTCCAAGCGCGGTATTGCCGGCCTGTGTATCGGCGGCGGCATGGGCGTGGCACTGGCGGTGGAACGCGCCTGAGCGTTCACCGCCCCGCGTGCGCACAAACCGCCTCCCGAGGCGGTTTTTTGATGCGTTCCCGTAGCCGCTCAAAAGCGTTGCATGGCGCAGGCAGACGCATTCCTTTGCTGGAATCGATCGCCGTTAGTCTGTCATAAAAATACCTGACTATGGCTGTCTGCTTCGTGATAGGGTTTGCGCTGATGCGGCGCGAAAACGATCAAAACCGCGCGTTAATCTGGCGCGTTTCTGTTGCAATACCCGGTCAAAATCGCCGAAATTGAGAGGTACTGCAAGAATTTGTACCCTTGGCGTAAACGAGCGTTTGCACACCTCGTTTCTTGGTTACAGTGGTAGTGCACAAGCATTTCAAGCAAAACCAAGGAGATGTGATGAGTCAAAAAGTGGCCTACGTAACCGGCGGTATGGGAGGCATTGGGACGGCCATTTGCCAGCGTTTGCACAAAGATGGATTCAAGGTGATTGCGGGCTGCGGGCCCACGCGCGATTTCCAAAAATGGTTGGGCGAGCAAAAGGCGCTTGGCTATGAGTTCCACGCTTCGGTCGGCAATGTCGGCAACTGGGAATCCACCGTGGAAGCCTTCGCCAAGACCAAGGCGGAGCACGGCAGCATCGATGTGTTGGTGAACAATGCCGGTATCACCCGGGACCGCATGTTCATCAAGATGACACCCGATGACTGGCAAGCGGTGATCGAAACGAACCTCAACTCCATGTTCAATGTGACCAAGCAGGTCGTCGCCGATATGGTGGAAAAAGGCTGGGGCCGCATCGTCAATATCAGCTCCGTCAACGGCGCAAAGGGCCAGGCGGGTCAGACCAACTACTCTGCCGCCAAAGCAGGCATGCATGGCTTCTCGATGGCCCTGGCCCAGGAGATGGCCGGCAAGGGCGTGACCGTGAACACCGTGAGCCCCGGCTATATCGGCACCGACATGGTCAAGGCCATCCGTCCCGATGTGCTGGAGAAAATCGTTGGCACCATCCCGATGAGGCGCCTGGGTGAGCCCACCGAGATCGCGGCGATCATCGCCTGGCTGGCATCGGAAGATGGCGGCTATGCGACTGGCGCGGAGTTCTCGGTCAATGGTGGTTTGCACACGCATTGATCATCCGGCCGCAGCCCATGAAAAACGCGCCTAGCAAGGCGCGTTTTGTTTTATCTGGAGCGGGTGATGGGAATCGAACCCACGTTATTTGCTTGGGAAGCAAGAGTCCTACCATTGAACGACACCCGCGAACCGGCCGATTGTAGCGCTAGAAGCCCCCGTTCTTGTCTCGGTGCTGCTCCATTGCTACAGCAGCTTTTGCAACTCAGTTTCCCTTCTTGCCAGGGAACGCCCAAGCCTGCTTTTTCTCATCGATTGGCTGCAGCTTCCATTTCTCGAGCTCGGCGTCGCGCGCGGTCTCGCGGCGCACATCGATGCGGCGTGCCGTGTGCTTGGCAACGACGGCGAGTTTTTGCAGATCGGTATCGCGCAGACTCGGGTCGGGCTCGGTGCTGAAGCAGCACAGGGTGCCGTAGATCTCACCATTGGCCAGCACAATGGGGGTGCTCAGGTGGGCGCCAACGCGGAAAGGGGTGGCAGGGAGTTTGGCCGACTCGATGTGCTCTGCCGCGTCATGCACCAGCGGCGGCAGGCGGCCGTCGAGCACGCATTGGCAAAAGGATTGCTCCAGCGAGGAGCCGCCTCCGGTTTCAATCAAGGCCTTGCCGGCGCTGTGGTCCACATGCTTGAAGGTGCGCTGGCCATTGCGGATCTCCGAGACAAAGATCACATCCATTTTTAGATGCTCGCGCAGGCCGTGCAACACCTCTTTGACGTTCTGGTCAATCAGGTCGTCGGAGCCTTCGGCGGTGGCCACCAACAGCTCGCTCATCGATACTTCCAGTGCGTCAGGTGCGTAATCCCATAAATGAATCGCCATAGTTACTCTCGCTATTTCCATGCGCTACCCGCTAGCGCATACCCGTGCGCGTTTGATGATAACGGCACTGAAAAGCACGCGCATGTCTCGCCGCAGGACTGAATTACTCTTTTACATGGACGCGAGCGCACACGCGGCAGCCGGCCAGATTCAAGCCGGATCATCAAGCCAGAGGATGCGGCCCTGGCCAAGTTCATTCATCCGGGCGACAAAGTCAGGGGCGTGCGACGCGACCAACTCGATCTCGGCGAGCACATCATCGCCGTGGCTCACGTGCAGCAACTGTGCGTTGGCGCTGGCAACCTCGCGCCGCATGCCCCCTTCGAGCGCGTAGGGCAGGCGGCATTGCAGGCGGGTCATCGCCTGGCGCTCGATTTTTTCTGCTTTCAGCATCGCCTGGGCAATGGCGTCGGTGTAGGCCCGCACCAGACCGCCGGCGCCCAGCTTGACGCCGCCAAAATAGCGCACCACCGTTGCCAGGGCGCCTTCGATCTGCTGGTGGCGCAGCACATCGAGCATCGGGCGCCCCGCTGTGCCGCTGGGCTCGCCATCATCGACGGCGGCAGACTGCCCGCCCGCCATCAGCGCCCAGCACACATGGTTGGCGCCGGGGTGTTGCTCGCGCAGGCTTTGAACAATGACCAAGGCCTGTGCACGATCCTGCACAGGCTGAACACAGCCGATGAAACGGCTTTTCTTGATGATCAGTTCGCTGTGAACGGGCTGGGCCAGGGTGTAGGGCATGCGTTGCGGGGAGAAGACGTTTGCTTACACTGTCATGCGTCAACGTCGCCTAGATGTCATGCGTTAGACACATATCATTGTTTCAATGACGGGAGCGCTCCAGTGATGGAGTGGCTTGCCGCAGCGGAGACCTCAGGCGCAGCCAGGCGCGAGTCTACCCCGATTTTTCCAAGAACCATTCCATACCACCGACTGACACATTACCCGGGAGCGACCATGCAACACCAACTGCAAACCAATTTGGATTCCTTGAACAACCATGGGTTCGGACGTGCAGGTTTGGAGACGCCCGCCTATGTGACTGAAGTACTGGCAGCCCTGCCAACGACTCCCAGTGCCAATGACGATGGCAGCTATGTGGACCTGGCCCAACGCGTGCGCGAAGGCGGTGAGTGGTAAGGCGCTGAGCAAGAGCGCCAGGATTGGGTACCGGTTAAGAAACATCACTCGTATCGCGTGACCGCCATAGGCAGCTTGGGCTGCCTTTTTTATTTGCGGTGCAGCGCTTAGCCATGCGACAATGGCAAGCTATTTGATGCAGCGCAAAAAATGCGGTTTTAATACCCCATGCTGGTGGCCATAGCCCCCGCCAGCCAGGGGCCGGTGATTATCCCAGCCTGGCGCCGCGCTGCAATGCCTTGACCGCCCTGGTCTGAACTGGGGCCTTGCCCCCGCAGATGCTTCCAAATACATAGCATCAATACCCGTACAAGTGCGCGCTACGGGCTATTTTTTTAGAATATCGGACCCCGCCACCCTGGCGCCGAGCCCCGCGTGCATTACTCCACGACTGTTGTTGCCCATGTCTGCCCCGATTGATGTTTCTTTTTTTGAACGTGCTGCCAAGCCGCTGACCAGCTACAAGCCGTACTGGGCCAAGCGCTTTGGTGCTGCGCCATTTCTGCCGATGAGCCGAGCCGAGATGGACCAGCTGGGCTGGGACAGCTGCGACATCATCCTGGTCACCGGTGACGCCTATGTGGACCATCCCAGCTTTGGCATGGCCGTGATTGGCCGCGTGCTGGAGGCCCAGGGCTTTCGCGTGGGCATCATTGCGCAGCCGGACTGGCAAAGTGCCGAGGCCTTCAAGGCGCTGGGCAAGCCCAACCTGTTCTGGGGCGTGACGGCGGGCAATATGGATTCGATGATCAACCGCTACACGGCTGACCGCAAGATCCGCTCGGACGACGCCTATACGCCGGGCGATGTGGGCGGCAAGCGCCCGGACCGCGCGGCCATCGTCTACAGCCAGCGCTGCCGTGAAGCCTACAAGGATGTGCCCATTGTGCTGGGCGGCATCGAAGGCTCGCTGCGCCGCATTGCCCACTACGACTACTGGAGCGACAAGGTACGTCGCTCGATTGTGGTGGACAGCAAGTGCGACATCCTGCTCTACGGCAATGCCGAGCGTGCGCTGGTCGAAGTGGCCCACCGCATTGCCGCGCGCGAGCCGGTGGAGAACATCACCGATGTGCGCGGCACCTCGTTTTTCCGCCGTGCATCGGAGGAGGGCTGGTTCGAGGTGGACTCCACGACGGTCGATGAGCCCGGTGAGGTCGAGCCCCACATCAACCCTTACATGACGACCAGCGAGCAGGCAGAAGCCCAGGGCCAAAGCTGCGCCAAGGAAGATGCAGAAAAGCAGGGCGCCAATGCGTCCGCTGCGGCTCCCGCCGCCGCCTGTGGCTCGGCTGCTGCCAGCGCAAGCGCGCCCACGCTGTCGAATGTGCAGCCGCTGCAGTTTGTGCCCAATCTGTCGCTGCGCCACAAATCCAAGATGCCGGCGCGCGACCGCACCGTGCTGCGCCTGCCCAGCTTTGAAGAGGTCAAGAGCGACCCAATTTTGTACGCCCATGCCAACCGCGTGCTGCACCTGGAAACCAACCCCGGCAATGCCCGTGCGCTGGTACAGGCCCATGGCGAAGGAGCCACGGCCCGCGATGTGTGGATGAACCCGCCGCCCATTCCGCTCACCACCGCCGAAATGGACTGGGTGTTCGGTCTGCCGTATGCCCGCAGCCCGCACCCGGCCTATGCCGACGAGAACGGCAGCCACGAAGGCGCGACCAAGATCCCCGCCTGGGAGATGATCCGCACCTCGGTCAACATCATGCGCGGCTGCTTTGGCGGCTGCACCTTCTGCTCGATCACCGAGCACGAAGGCCGCATCATCCAGAGCCGCTCGGAAGACTCCATCATCCAGGAGCTCGAAGACATCCGCGACAAGGTCAAGGGTTTCACCGGCACCATCTCGGATCTGGGCGGTCCCACGGCCAACATGTACCGCCTGGGCTGCAAGAGCCCGCAGATCGAGGCGGCCTGCCGCAAGCCCAGCTGCGTGTTCCCTGGCATCTGCCCGAACCTGCACACCGACCACGGTCCACTGATCAAGATCTACCGCCGCGCGCGCAAGCTCCCTGGCATCAAGAAGATCCTGATCGGCTCGGGCCTGCGCTATGACCTGGCGGTCAAGTCGCCCGAGTACATCAAGGAGCTGGTGCAGCACCATGTGGGCGGCTACCTGAAGATCGCCCCCGAGCACACCGAGGCAGGACCGCTGGGCAAGATGATGAAGCCCGGCATTGGCAGCTATGACCGCTTCAAGCAGCTGTTTGAAAAGTTCAGCGAAGAGGCGGGCAAGAAGCAGTTTCTGATTCCCTACTTCATTGCGGCCCACCCGGGCACTAGCGATGAGGACATGATGAACCTGGCGATCTGGCTCAAGAAGAATGGCTTCCGCGCCGACCAGGTGCAGACCTTCTACCCCAGCCCGATGGCTACCGCCACCGCGATGTACCATAGCGGCCGCAATACGCTCACCAAGGTGCGCCGCCAGATGCGGGACGAGGCCGAAGAGCGCGTCGATATCGTGCGCGGTGAAAAGCGCCGCCGTCTGCACAAGGCGTTCTTGCGCTACCACGATCCCAACAACTGGCCGCTGCTGCGCGAAGCACTCAAGACCATGGGGCGCTCGGACCTGATCGGCAATGGCAAGCAGCACCTGATCCCGACCTTCCAGCCGCTCGTCGATGGCAGCTACCAGAGCGCGCGCAAAAAGAACAGCACTGCCTCCAAGGGTGGCACCGGCCTGGGCTACACCACCAACAAAGACGGCAAGGCCGTAGCGATGGCGCCGCGCCGCCCGCAAGAGCAGCAGGAGCCCAAGGGCGATGTGCGCTTTCGCACTGCGCAGCCCAAGCCCGGCCAACTGTTGACCCAGCACAGCGGCTTGCCGCCAAGGGCTGGCGTGCGCGCCGGCGCAGGCAAGCCTGGGCAGGCCAAGAAGTCAGGCCCCGCGCGCAAGGGCAGCCGCTAAGACTGCGACGTTGTTGCACTCAGATCGCCGCAAAGACGCCAAGCGAAGGCTTGGCGCCTTTGTTTTTGGCCGGCTGGGGCGGAGGCCGCCACCAGCCAGCCTGCTGGAGCGATGGTCTGCACAACCCTTGCTCCATGGGACGGCCAAAGCAGGGGTTTTTGCAGCGGGTGCTTAGCCCATCAGCTTCTGCCCATGGCGGTGCAGTGCCGTCATGCCCACGACCAGCAGCAACAAGCCGGCCCAGACGCCGCTGATTGGAATGGGTTTGCCTGCCACGACGCTGCCCGCTTCCAGGCCATTGGTACCCTGTGGGGTGGCGGTCTCGCGCCCATTGCTGGCCAACGCAACCCCCCAAGGGGCACTGCCCACCGTCACGGCGCCATGCACTTCCTGGGTAGCGGTATCAATAATAGACAGGCTATTGCGCTGCGGATTGCTCACATAGGCATGCGTTCCTGCAGGATGGAAGACGACATGCTGCGGTGTCTGGTCCACCTCGATCACACCGACCACCGCGTGGCTGGCGGTGTCGATGACTGAGACCGTGCCGTCGCCGCTGTTGGTGACATATGCCTGGTTGCCTGCGGGGTGAAAGGCGACGCGACTGGGGTGCTTGCCGACAGCGACCGTGGCGGCGACGGCGTGGGTCCGCGTATTGATCACGGTGACAGTGCCATGGGCCTGGCGAGACTCGCGGTTGACCACATAGGCCAGGGTGCCAGCCGGGTGAACCTGGATATCGCTGGCATCCGTGCCAACGCCGATGCGTTCGAGCACCGTGCCACTGCTGGGGTCGATCACCGCGACTTGCCCGACATCGGGGTCGCGGTGTTGTTCGAGCGCATACAGGCGTGAACCATCGGGGTGGATGGCCATGCCACGGGTGTTGTGGGGGCTGACGGGAAAGGTGCGCACGAGTTGGTGGGTGGCCGTGTCAATGACAGCAATCGCGCCGCCGCCAGGGGTGTTGGTATCGATATAGGCCAGCGCTCCGGAAGGGCTGAAAACAACACCGTTGCTGACCTGGTTCAAAGGGATGCCAGCGAGCAGCTGGTGCTTGCCCAGATCGAGGACCGCAATGGTGGCGGACCAGACGCTGGAGAGATAGGCAAGGCATCCGTCCGGGCTGATGGCAATCTCTTGGGGCATGGCGATACCGGCAGGAATGGTGGTGACGGTGCGCTTGTTGACCACATCGACCACGGACACGTTGCTGTCATCCCGGTTGACCACATACGTCAGCGGTGTAGCCTGGGCCGCGCACCAAGCGCAGCACAGCGCAAGGGCACTGGCCCAGCGCAGACATCCTTTCACATTGACTAACACGATTGAAATTATGAAATTAATTAATTATATTAATGTAAATCATAAGTTCGAGAAAAATGCTTGCTGATTCAGGGGATTAAGATTGTTGGCAATTAGACACTGCTGGCCCAACGCAGCGGGGGAGACGGCAAGTCTCTTGCCCACAAACGCGCAGGTCCAAGCCCGTGCCAGAGCGATAGCTGCAATGGTCTGATTTCCTGACTGCCTCAAACACGGTGACAAGCAAGCCGCCCGAGGCCAGGCGACGCGGTGCCAGCAGTTGAAGCTAGGAGGCAGCCAGGACTGCAGCGGCTAATGCACGCAGTTGGAAGATGGTACCGCGATCGTGTTGGAGAAAGGCTGAGGGCGGCCCACCGCATAGCCCTGCGCATAGTCGATACCCATGCCGCGCAAGGACTCCACAATCTCAGGCGTAGATGCGAACTCGGCAATGGTCTTCATGTCCAGCGCGTGGCCCAGGTGATTGATGGCATCCACCATGGCGCGGTGGGCAGGCTCATTGAGCATATCGGCGACGATGGCGCCATCGATCTTGAGAAAGTCCACGGGCAGGTTTTTGAGCGAGCCAAAGGACGAGACGCCCGCGCCAAAGTCGTCCATTGAGAAGCGACACCCCAGTGCCTTCAAGGCCTTGACCAGGCGGATGGCGTTGGGCAGATGTGTGATGGCAGCGGTCTCGGTGATCTCGAAACACAGCGTGCGCGGGTCCACGCCATGGCGTGCGATCTGATCTTGCAAAAAATCCAGCAGACGCTCGTCACCCAGAGAGGTGCCTGACAGGTTGATGGCGCAGCAGGAGATGGCAGGGCTTTGCGCGGTTTTTTGCAGGTGGGCCAGAGTCTGCAAGGTTTGCTTGACCACCCAGCGGTCGACCATCGGCATCAGCCCGTAGCGCTCAGCTGCAGGAATGAACAGCACGGGGCTGATGATGTTGCCATCGGGCAGGCGCATGCGTATTTGCACCTCAATGTGCAGGCCGCCCCCGGCGATCTCGTCGGCGGCTGTGCTGAGTGCTTCAATGGCTTGGGCATACAGGCAGAAATGCCCACCTTCCAGTGCTGCTTTGATGCGCTCGACCCATTCCATCTCTCCCACATAACGGGCGATCTCCTGGTCCACACCCGGGTCGTAGGCATACACATTGTTGCGGCCCCGCTGCTTGGCGCCGTAGCTGGCCATGTCGGCGACGCGCAGCACTTCTTCCACCGAGGTGAGGGGCGCGGCGAGCTTGACCAGGCCGATGCTGATGCCTGCACTCAGACTGCGCTCACCCCATTGAATGCGCACATTCTGTGCGGCATCGCGGATCTGCTCGGCAATGCGCTTGGCGTCATCAAAGGAGCAGTGCTTGAGCAAAATGGCAAATTCGTCGCCGCCGACACGGGCCAGCGTGTCCCCGGCCCGCAGGCAGCGCTGCAGCATGGCGCTCATCGCGCGCAGCATGGCGTCCCCGGCAATGTGGCCTGCCGTGTCGTTGATGACCTTGAACTGGTCCAGGTCCAGGTACATGATGGCATGGTCGCCGGGCGCTGTGTCCTCGTGCTTGGTCTGCTCCAGGAGCACACCGAGCAGGCGCTCAAACTCATAGCGGTTGACCAGGCCGGTCAACTGGTCATGGGTGGCCTGCCAGGCCAGCTCGCGGATATAGCGTTGCTCCTGGCTCACATCGTGCAACACAAACACCGCTTCGGTCGTGCCGATGTCGTCCCCGATCGGGGTAAAAGCGAGTTTGACCTCGCGCACATGGTGCTGCGCATCGCAAAGGCGGAAAATCGTCTCACGCGGGTGCTCGCGCCCTTGCAGGGCATCGGCGATGGCCGTTTGTACCCATGCAGAGGCGCCGTCTTTGTCGCTGCCGGCAGAGGAGGGCGACGCATGCATGTGCTGCACCAGTTCACTGGTCACCAGCTGCTCCAGGCTCACGCCCAGCAGCTCCTCGGCCGCGCGGTTCATGTACATCACATGTCCGGCGGCATCGGTGGTGATGACCGCTTCGCCAATGGCAGCCAGCGTGGTGGAGGCGCGCTCGCTGACCAGATCCAGTGCATCCTCGGCGCGGGCCGTCTTGCGCTGCAGTCGCCAGGTATGGCCCATCAGCAGGCTCAGCATGGCCAGCGCGATGCCGATGTTGATCGACCACAGCCATTTGTTCATCGCCCGTGATGTATCGCCCAGCACCTTGTTGAAGGCGCGCTCGGCCTCGGACAGCTGTATCTGCAGCGCATTGATCTGGGCCAGCCAGCTTTGCTTTTGTACCGGGGTCGGGGGAGCCAGCTGCATGCTGGCATAGATATCGCCCGCCAGCGTCTGGAGTTCCTGCAAGGGCTCATCGGCGTCTTGCCAGCGGGCCAGCAACTGACCAATCGACTCGGTGTTTTTGAAATAGACGGTCAACCAGATCAGCGCATTGATCTCTTCGGGTTCGTTGTGGCCTTGCAGCAGCAGCAGGGCTGCCTGGGGCCTGGCAGCATAGCCCTGGTCTTCCAGCATCAGGCGCGCCCGCATGTCGCTCATGGGGATATGCAGGCCTTGGTGGAACTGATCATAGGCGGCAGGGTCGCCGCTCACCGCATAGCGTGCCAACGCATAGGTCGCGTCTTTCTGGCCCTTGCTCCACTGGCTCTCGCCGGAGCTGAAAGCCCGCATGGCCCCCAGTATGTGCAAACTGGAGATGGCCAAGACCGTCTGTACGATCGCCAAAGCCACAAAGGGCCAGATGCTCAACAGCAAGCTGCGCTTGCGCTTGGGCAGGGCATAGCGTTGCACAGGCGTTGCGTCGCTATGCGTCGCTGTGGGTATCGGCGGGCTTAGACGGGGCATGGTTGTCCCGGTAGGGATCTGAGGTATGCCAACCCCACTTCAGGCTGAAGAGGCGATCTGGGTAGGGGGCAGGACAGGTCAGCAAACATGGTGGACGCAATGCGGGGACGGCGAGACCAATGGGTCTCTAAAAAATCATTCAAGCATAGTAATATGCTATTTGGTGATTGAGTTCTTTAAATTGTAGTTATTTGGGGTAAATACGGGGAGTTTTTCTCCGATGGTGTTGGCGGCAATATGTAAGCAATGTTGACCATTTCGCGAAGATGCGCAAGAGCGATCATGGCATTGTTTGCGTCGCACGCACTACCGCCATTGCTGCCAAGCCTTGGCACAATGGCAGCTGCGGCACAAGCGCCACACATCTACACAAGGAGCCATACAGCATGTCAGCACAGCGTCCGTTCAAGGTTTTGGGAATCCAGCAAGTAGCGATAGGCGGCACCGATAAAGAGCGCATGAAAAAACTCTGGGTGAACATGCTGGGCCTGTCGCAAACGGGCAGCTTCCGCAGCGAGCGTGAGAATGTCGACGAGGATATCCTGGCGATAGGCAAAGGGGCCTTTGCAGTCGAGGTCGACATCATGCAGCCGCTGGACATCGACAAGAAGCCTGCCGTACACGCCACGCCGCTCAACCACATCGGTCTGTGGATTGACGACCTGCCCAAGGCCGTGGCATGGCTGACTGCCCAGGGCGTGCGTTTTGCGCCTGGCGGCATCCGCCCTGGCGCTGCGGGCCATGACATCTGTTTTCTGCACCCCAAGAGCAATGACGAATTCCCCATCGCTGGCGAGGGCGTGTTGATCGAGCTGGTGCAGGCGCCCGCCGATGTCATTGCGGCGCTGGGTTGAGGAGGCTGGCTGCCATGACCGACACCCCGCGTTTTCAACCCTGCGTGATTCCCGTGCTGCGCAGCTTCGATGCCCAAAGGGCGGCGCAGTTCTACCAGGAGTTTCTGGGCTTTGTGCAGGACTGGACACACCGCTTTGGCGACGACTTTCCGCTCTACCAGCAGCTGAGCCTGCACAGCGCTGCGGGCCTGGCCTGCCTGCTGCATCTGAGTGAACACCATGGCGATGCCTGCCCCGGCAGTACGGTACGCATTGCCTGGCCGCAACTCGAGGCCTTCCAGCAAAGCCTGCTAGCCAAAAATTACCGCCATGCCAAACCGGGGCTGGAGCGCATGCCCTGGGGCATGCTCGAGATGCGCATTGCAGATCCGTTTGGCAATCACCTGGTGTTCTTTGAGGAGCTGCCAGCGGCGCCAGAAGGCACCGCTGCCTGAGAGACCTAGCTGACCCCCACAACTGCCGCACTGCGTTGCGGCTTTTTTTATGCGCGATTTTTGCAAAGACCCTCAAAGGCGCTGGGATGCAAACACGGCTCCCGCGTCAATAAGCTCCCAAATTCTGCCAGTGGTATTTGGCGAATGGGGCCAAGGGAGGACGGCTAGGGCCAAGAGGAGCATCTGCCAGCCTTCCTGGCACCTTATCTGCAGCTATCTGCATGCCTTGTTGCGGCGGCGTAGCCTTCTGGTCAACGTACAATACGAGCAGTTGACTGCATATTGGCAGACATTGCGGTAATCTGTGTGCTTCATGCTGGCAATGCACCTGCAACAGCGCCTTAAGTTAACGGCGCAGCAAATCTGCCACGCAGGGCCGGAACAGGCGGTTATGCATGGGGCCGATGCGGCCTGGCATTGGACACAATAAGTGCCATACCCAGGCATACCGCACCGGGTAGTGATTGAGGAGCTTTCCCATGTCCGGACCGTACACACCCTACACATCCGATACCACGTCGGCTTTGCATTGGCACCCACAGGCGGCTGCGATCCCACAAGCGACAGCAGCAGATCCCTGGCCCGTAGCGCAGGTACAGGCCCTGTTTGAGATGCCGTTTATGGCGCTGATGCTTCATGCACAAACGGTGCACCACGCGCACTGGCCGGCCGGCGATATCGAACTGGCCACGTTGCTCTCGGTCAAGACGGGCGGTTGTCCCGAAAACTGCGGCTACTGCCCACAATCTGCGGCATACGACACTGGCGTCCAGGCGGGCAAGCTGATGGACCTTGCCGAGGTCACCCGCGCGGCGCAAGCAGCCAAGGAGGCAGGTGCCAGCCGCTTTTGCATGGGCGCGGCCTGGCGTGCGCCCAAGGACCGGGATATTGCCCAGGTCAGCGCGATGATTGCGGCGGTGAAGGCGCTGGGCCTGGAGAGCTGCGCCACCTTGGGCATGTTGGCACCCCACCAGGCGCAGGCGCTGAGCGATGCCGGACTGGACTACTACAACCACAACCTGGACACAGGACCGGACTACTACCGCGATGTCGTCAGTACCCGCCAATACGAGGAGCGGCTCGATACGCTGAGCCATGTCCGTGCCGCAGGCATACGCGTGTGCTGCGGCGGTATTGTCGGCATGGGCGAGACGCCGGTGGACCGTGCCGCGCTGCTGGCCCAACTGGCCAATATGCAGCCTTACCCCGAGTCCGTGCCCATCAACAGCCTGGTGCGCGTTCCCGGCACGCCACTGGCTGACAGCGAGCCGTTGGACCCGCTGGATTTTGTACGCGTGATTGCCGTGGCGCGCATTGTGATGCCCCAGGCCCGCATCCGCCTGTCCGCCGGCCGCCAGCAACTGGGCGAGGCGGTGCAGGCGCTGTGCTTTATGGCGGGCGCCAATTCGATTTTCTATGGTGACAAGCTGCTGGTCACTGGCAACCCGGAGGCGGACAGCGACGCCAAGCTGCTGGCCAAGCTGGGCTTGGCGAGCTTGAAAACTGCGGCCTGAGCGAGGCGCTTGGACGCATCGGCGCAGCAGGTGAGCGCAAAAAAGGCCAGCGCATGCGCTGGCCTGTTGCGGGTTCCGATGGCTGAATCAGCGCCGGCCGCCTTGCGCTTTCAGCGCCTGCGCAATCTCGGTGACCAGGCCTGGGCCGCGGTAGATCAGGCCCGTGTAGATCTGTACCACATCGGCGCCGGCCTTGATCTTCTCGACCGCGTCGGCTCCGCTCAAGATGCCGCCCACGCCAATGATCGGGAACTGCGGACCCAGCGCTGCGCGCAACTGGCGCACCACGGCATTGCTGGCCTCGAACACCGGGCGGCCCGATAGGCCACCGGTTTCTTCTGCATGCTGCAGGCCTTGCACCGCATCGCGGCTGATGGTGGTGTTGGTGGCAATCACGCCATCCATACCATGGGCCTTGAGGCTGTTGGCAATCACGATGACCTGCTCTTCGCTCAGATCGGGGGCAATCTTCAAGAACACCGGCTTGTGCTTGCCATGCTCGCGTGCCAGCTGCTCGCGGCGCTGCACGAGCGCGCTCAGCAGTGCATCGAGCGCCTCATCGCTTTGCAGTGCGCGCAGGTTCTTGGTGTTGGGCGAGCTGATGTTGACCGTGATGTAGTCGGCATGGGGGTAGACACCATCGAGGCACTGCAGGTAGTCGCTGGTGGCGTTTTCGATCGGCGTGGCCGCATTCTTGCCAATGTTGAGGCCCAGCAGCAGCGGTGATGCCTGCTTGCGGAACTGGGCCTTCTTCACATTCGCGACAAAAGCGGCCAGGCCTTCATTGTTGAAGCCCAGGCGGTTGATCAGCGCGTCGCGCTCGGGGATGCGGAACATGCGCGGCTTGGGGTTGCCCGGCTGCGCCAGCGGCGTGACCGTGCCCACCTCGACAAAGCCAAAGCCCATGGCGCCCAGGCCATCGATGGCGCGGGCGTTCTTGTCCAGGCCCGCTGCCATGCCCACCCGGTTGGGAAACTGCAGCCCCGCCAACGTGATGGGGTCGCTCACCCGGCTTTGGCGCCAGGCGCAGGCCAGCGGCGTGTTCTGGCCCTTGGCCAGCATGTCCATCGTGAAGTCGTGGGCAGCTTCGGGCTGCATGCCAAACAGAACGGCGCGGGGGAGGGAATAGGGGATCAGGGACATGGGATGGGATAATCAAGGCGTTATCTGTATTTTCGCTGATCTGATCGCACTACCATGACACAAGACGAATTAAAGGCCGAGGTTGGCCGCGCAGCACTGCAATATGTGGTTGCCGGAGAAATCGTAGGCGTGGGCACGGGCTCCACCGTGAACAAGTTCATTGATGCGCTGGCATCCATCAAGGACCAGATCCCGGGCGCTGTCTCCAGCTCCGTGGCCAGCACCGAGCGTCTGCGCGCGCTGGGCATCCCGGTGCTGGATGCCAACGAGGTCGAGCGCCTCGCGGTCTATATCGATGGCGCCGATGAAATCGACCACCAGGGTTTCATGGTCAAGGGCGGCGGCGCGGCCTTGACGCGCGAGAAGATTGTGGCGGCGCTTGCCGACCGCTTTATCTGCATTGCGGACGCCTCCAAGCAGGTGAAGACCTTGGGCGCTTTCCCGCTGCCGGTGGAAGTCATCCCCATGGCTGCGGCCCAGATCGCCCGCCGCTTTGCTGCCAAGGGTGGCCATGCGACCGTCCGCCTCAAGGATGGCCAGCCGCTGGTCACCGACAACGGCCAGCACATCCTCGATGTCACCGGTTTGGCGATTGCCGACCCTGCCGCTTTTGAATCCGAAGTGAACCAGTGGCCAGGCGTGATCACCGTCGGCGTGTTTGCGCACCAAAAAGCGGCTGTCTGCCTGCTGGGCACCGAGCAAGGCGTGGAAACGCTGGAGTTCTAAAACCGCCAAGCCCTCCACGCCTTAAAGCAATGGCCCGATCCAGCTAATACCGGGTCGGGCCATTTTTTTTGTAAACGGATGGCGTTTGCTTAGAACACAATCCCGGTGGGATTGCTGGGCGTAACGCGATCGGGCTCGACGCTCTGGTTACCCGACGCTGGCTCGGCACTGCCGTCTGCCGGCTGCGCGGCGGCAGGAGCGGCCGGGGCAATCACCTTGGGAATCAAAGGCTGTGCAGGTGCGGGGCGGTAGCTGGAGGGCAACTTGGACTGGGCTGGGTAGCCGGCTGCGTCCAGGTATGCGCTCCAGTCGTTTTCATTAAAGCCACTCAAATGCTGGCTTCCCAGCGTGGCAAAGGGGATGGTGCCATCGGGGTTGAGCTTGCGCAGCGCCTGGATTTCGGCGTTGGAGGTTACCGTCTTTTCTGCAAAAGGCACACCCCGGGTCAGCAGATAGCGGCGAGCCACATCACAGGCACCGCAGTCCTTGCTGGTGTAGAAGGTCAGCGGGTACTTGGTGGCTGCTTGCTTGACTTCCAGCGGCAGGTCACTGGTGCGGGTGCCCGCAGGCTCGGTGACGGCGCCGGTGGTGACCGATTGACTCGGGGTGTCGGACGTGGGTGCACGGTCCGAGAAAGTGACCCGGCCATCGGGGCCCACAATGCGGTACACCGTTTGCGCGCCTGCCAAGCCTGCAGCGCAAGCGATGGCGGTGCCAACGAGCATGCTGCCCAAAGCCTTTTTCTTCATGCCTATCCCTCTCTATAGCTGTTGTAGCGCCATTATGCCTGCGCAGCACTGCAGCTGGCTGTGGGCTGCCGGGCACTGAAGGAGTGACCGGCAGCCGGAGCCGGTCAGGCCGCCAGCGGCTCGGCCATGCCCTGGTGGCGCAGCAGTGCGTCGAGCTGCGGCTCACGGCCCCGGAAGGCCTTGAACGATTCCATGGCCGGGCGGCTGCCACCGGCTTCCAAAATCGCATGCAGGTAGCGCTGGCCCACCTCGCGGTCCACCACATCGCTGCTGCCGCGCTTTTGCGCTGCTTCTTCAAAGCTGGCAAAGGCGTCGGCCGACAGCACCTCAGCCCACTTGTAGCTGTAGTAACCAGCGGCATAACCACCGGCAAAGATGTGGGTGAAGGTGTTGGGCATGCGGTTGAAGTCTGGCTGATCGAGCACCGCCACCTGGCGGCGCACATCGCGCATCACGCCATAGATGGCGTCCGCATTGATGCCTTCACCCGACAGCTCGGTGTGGATGCGCATGTCAAACAGCGAGAACTCGATCTGGCGCAAGGTCTGCATGCCCGATTGGAAGTTCTTGGCCGCAATCATCTTGTCGTAGAGCGCGCGGGGCAGCGGCTCGCCGGTGTCGACATGGGCCGTCATATGGCGCAGCACTTCCCACTCCCAGCAGAAGTTTTCCATGAACTGGCTGGGCAGCTCGACCGCATCCCATTCCACACCACCGATGCCGGAGACATCGCGCTCGTTGACCTGCGTGAGCATATGGTGCAGGCCGTGGCCGGTTTCGTGGAAGAGGGTGATCACGTCGTCATGGGTCAGCAGCGGCGGCTTGCCATCGACGCCAGCGGCAAAGTTGCAGACCAGGTGTGCGATCGGGGTTTGCAGCTCGCCGTTGTCCGGGCGCAGCCAGCGGGTGCGCACATCGTCCATCCAGGCGCCACCGCGCTTGCCATTGCGCGCTGGGGGGTCCAGGTAGAACTGGCCGACCAGCACGCCATCGCGCTCGATGCGGTAGAAGGCCACGTCCTGGTTCCACACGGGAGCCAGGTCGCCCTTGATCTGCACGCCGAACAAGGTCTCGACAATGCGAAAGAGCCCGGCCAGCACCTTGGGCGCCGGAAAGTACTGCTTGAGCTCCTGCTCGCTGAACGCGTAGCGCGCTTCTTTGAGGTGCTCGCCAATGTAGCCCCAGTCCCAGGCCTGCGGGTTGTCCAGGCCCAGCTCGGTGCGGGCATAGTCGCGCAGGTCTTGCACATCCTTTTGGCCATAGGGCTTGGCCTTGCTGGCTAGCTCCTGCAAAAATTCCAGCACCTGGGCGGAGGACTGGGCCATCTTGGGCGCGACCGACAACTCGCCAAAGCTGGGGTAGCCCAGCAGATGCGCTTCTTGCTCGCGCATCTTCAAAATCTCGACCATCAACGGCGTGTTGTCGAGCTTGGTATCGCCAAACTCGCTGGCCCGCGTGGTGTAGGCGCGGTAGAGCTTCTCGCGCAAGGCGCTGCTCTTGGCAAACTGCATCACCGGCAGGTAGCTGGGGATCTTCAGGGTCAGCTTGTAGCCGGGCTTGCCTTCGGCTTCGGCTGCAGCGCGGGCAGCCTGGATCACGTCTTGCGGCACGCCAGCCAGCTCGTCCAGCTCCGCATAGTAGGCAAACTGGTCGGTCGCATCCATCGCGTTCTCGCTGTACTTCTGGCAGGCGATGGCGCTTTTTTCTTGCAGCTGCGCATAGGTCTCGCGCGCCTGGCCCTGCAGCTCGGCACCACCGAGCACAAAGTTGCGCATCGCGTTGTCCCAGGCCTGCTTTTGCTCGCTGTTCAGCGTAGCCGGGTCAATGGCCTTGTATTTGGCATACAGCGCCTCGTCCGCGCCCAGTTGCGTCCAAAAGGCGGTGACCTTGGGCATCTCGGCGTTGTAGGCTGCGCGTAGCGCAGGCGTATCGGCCACGGAGTTGAGGTGACCGACCATGCCCCAGGCGCGGCCCAGCTTTTCGGTGCTGACATCGAGCACCTTGGCGATCTCGTTCCATTGCGCCGGGAACTCGGGCGCTGTGACCGTCTTGAGGGCCGCTTCACTCTCGGCCAGAAGCTGGTCGATGGCGGGGGCGATGTGTTCAGGTTGGACCTGGTCAAAGCGGGGCAGGCCGCTGAAATCGAGCAATGGATTGGTCATGGTGCTGTATATGGGGCCTGGCGCCCTGCAATCAATGCCATGTTGGCACTTGGAACGTAATCGCGATCCGGAGATCATTGCCTGTCATTTAAGCACAAAAAAAAGCTGCTGGCACCGGCAAGGCGGATGCCAACAGCTATCGTTTTCATAGTTTTACCGCCGCGATAAATCGCGGCGGAATCGAGGCGGTTTTGGGCAGATCAGGCGCGCTCGGCCGACTCCAGCGTGTTGACCATCAGCATCGTGATGGTCATCGGGCCTACGCCGCCGGGCACGGGGGTGATGTAGCCTGCCACTTCCTTGACGCCGTCAAAATCCACATCGCCGCAGAGCTTGCCTTCGGCATTGCGGTTCATGCCCACATCGATCACCACGGCGCCGGGCTTGACCATGTCGGCGGTCAGCACATTGACCTTACCCACGGCCGCCACAATGATGTCGGCCTGGCGGGTCATCGCAGCCAGGTCGGCTGTGCCGCTGTGGGTGATGGTGACTGTGGCGTTGGCCGCCAGCAGCATCATCGCCATGGGCTTGCCCACGATGTTGGAGCGGCCGATCACCACCGCATGCTTGCCGCGCAGGTCCTTCATGCCGATCGATTCGAGCATCTTCATGCAGCCGTAGGGCGTGCAGGCCTTGAAGCCCACTTCTCCCACCATCAGCGCGCCGGCGCTGGCCACATGGAAGCCGTCCACGTCCTTCTTGGGCGAGATGGCTTCGATGACCTTGTGGTCGTCGATGTGCTTGGGCAGCGGCAGCTGCACCAGGATGCCGTGGATGCTCGGGTCGTTGTTGAGCGCCTCGACCCGGGCCAGCAACTCCGCCTCGGTCATGCTCGCGTCGTACTTCTCCAGCACCGAATGGAAGCCGCACTCCTCGCAGGACTTGACCTTGTTGCGCACATAGACCTGGCTGGCCTGGTTGTCACCGACCAGGATGACGGCCAGACCCGGAACGATGCCCTTGGCCTTGAGCTGGTCGGCACGCGCCTTGACATCGGAGCGCAGTTGCTGGGAGAGGGCCTTGCCATCGATCAATTGAGCAGTCATGTGGTCATCCAAAAAGGGTTGCGCGTGGTCCAGCAGCCGGGCGAGCCCCCAGCATGGCGCGCGGAATTGAAAAATGCGCCGTACCGAAGCCGGTACCGGCGCATTGCGCTTTGAGAAGCGTTGTTGGAACGTTGTCCTTAGGGCGCGAAGGCCGCTAATTTATCACGTTGCCTTGGCCCCTGCATTGGAGCCCAGCGCAATCTTGAGCAGATCAGCGACGGTATTGGCGCCGAGCTTTTCCATGATGTTGGCGCGGTGCGCTTCGACGGTCTTGATGCTGATGCCCAGGTCATCGGCGATCTGCTTGTTCAGGCGACCGGCCACAATGCGTTCGAGCACCTGCGACTCGCGGCCCGTCAGCTTGGCCAGCAGCGCATCGCGGCTGGCCGCTTGCTGGTGGCCTGCGAAGGCATCGCGTGCTTGGTCCAGCATGCGCTCGACCAAGGCATCGAGCTGGGCTTCGTCAAAAGGCTTCTGGATGAAATCCATGGCGCCTTTTTTCATCGTGTCCACCGCCATGGGCACGTCGCCGTGGCCGGTGATGAAGACGATGGGCAGCGGCGACTTGTTCTCGATCAGGCGGTCCTGCAGTTCCAGGCCGCTCATGCCACCCATGCGGATATCGACAATCAGACAGGCGACCTCGCGGGCATCGTAGCGTGCCAAGAAGGACTCGGCCGAATCAAAGCAGCGCACCCGGTAATCCTTGCCCTCCAGCAACCATTGAAGCGAGTCACGCACCGCCTCATCGTCATCGACTACGTAGACCGTGCCCTTTTTGGGGATCAAGCTCATGCACAATTCCTTCTATCAGTATTGGTATAGCGCTGGCTATTCAGCCGACTCCGCGGGGCTGGCCACCGGAATCCAAAAGCTGAAATTACAACCTGTCACCTCCGGCCCATTGTAGAGGTTCTCAGCCTGCATCCGGCCATGGTGAGATTCGACAATGCTGCGGCAGAGATTGAGCCCGATTCCCATGCCTTCACTCTTGGTAGAGAAGAAGGCCTGGAACAGGCGCTCCAAAGCCTCGGGTGACAGACCGCGCCCCGTATCTTGAACGGAAAACTCTATCACATCCGTGGCGTCGATCTTGCGAGGCACGACGCGCAGTTCAACCATGCGCTGGTGGGCCGGGCGCTCGGCATTGGCAATGGATTCGGCGCCGTTCTTCATCAGGTTGATGAGCACCTGCTCGATCAGGATGCTGTCGACCTTGACCTTGGGCAGACGTGCGGCAACGTGGTGCGAAAGCCGCACATTGTGGCGCTTGAGCTCGATCGAGCCCAGCTCCACCGCTTCGCTGACGATGTCGCTGACATCGGCCAGCGCCCGGTTGGGCTCGCTGCGTTTGACAAAGGAGCGGATGCGGTGGATCACCTGGCCGGCGCGCTGGGCTTGGTGGGCGGTTTTCTCCAAGGCCCCCAGCAGCGCTTCTTCGCTCAGGCTCCCGTTCTTGACGCGGGTGATCATGCCCGAGCAGTAGTTGCTGATCGCCGACAGTGGCTGGTTCAGCTCATGGGCCACGCTCGACGCCATCTCGCCCATGGTCACCAGGCGGCTCACGGTGGCGGCCTTCTCGGCCTGGCGCGCGGACTGCTCCTCGGCCTGGCGGCGTGGCGTGATGTCAGTGGCGATCACCATCTGCGCCAGGCGCCCGTCCACCCAGTTGAGGTAGCGCGAGCGCACTTCCAGCCATTTGCCCAGCTCGGCGATATAGATCTCGGCATTGCCGCTGACAGCAGTGGTGATCTCGTCACTGGGCAGGCCCATGAGCCCATCTTCATCGTCCATGCTGGTGTTGGCATTGCTGTTGCTGGGCAACACGCCGGCCTGGGCCACCAATTGCAAATGGCCCACGGTTTGCGAGCCAAACCACTGCCGGTAGAGCTTGTTGGCGAACAGCAACTCGGCACTGCCCAGCGGCGCGACCGACACCGAGGCGTCCAGTGCCTCGAGCACGATGGTGAAGCGCTCATACGACGCCGAGAGCTGCTCGCGGATGCGGTTGGGCTCGGTGATATCGGTCATCGAGGTCATCCAGCCGGTCTGGCGGCCGTGGCCGTCAATCAGCGGCGAGACATAGAGCCGGGCCTCGAACATCGTGCCGTTCTTGCGCTTGACCCGCATCTGGAAACCACCGGGAAACACCTTGCCGCTCATCTCGTCGATCAGCATGTCGTGGTAGGTGCTCTGGTCGCCCTCGGGCCAGTACGGGTAGGGCGGCAGCTTGCCCACCAGCTCTTCCTCGCTCCAGCCGGTCATCTGGCAAAAGGCGGCATTCACATAAGAGATGCGGCCTTGCAGATCCAATGCGCGCATGCCCGTGAGCACGCTGTTTTCCATCGCTCGGCGGAAATTGGTCTCACCCTGCAGGGCTTCTTGCGCGCGTATGCGCTTGCGGGTGTGGCGCCAGGTCGCCACCAGCAGCCAGGCGGTCATAAAGCTCAGCACACAGACCAGCCAGAACAGGCCGTTGCTGACCAGGCCGAGCGAGGTGTGGTAGCCCTGGGCGCGCAGCTTCAAACTGTTACCCACGGGAGCGACTGGCATCTCGAATTCATTGGGCGCCGCGCGCCAGGGCAGCAGCCGCTGGGCGGCGACACGTGGGGTGAGCGGAGTGCCGGCCAGCGTGGTTCCCTTGCCGTCCTGCAGGGTCACCGCGTAGCGGGCCAGGATCTCGGTGGGCGTGCCGTAACGCAGCAGGTTGTCGATCGAGAACTCGGCCAGCAGCACGCCGCCAAAGCGGCCCTTCTGGCTGATGGGGACCTCCAGCAGCAGCATGGGCGCTGTCTCGCTGGTGGCCAGTGGCTGCGAGAACACAGGCTGCTGCAGATCGCGCGCCATCTCAAAGAGCTCGAGCAGCTCCTTTTTCTGGATCACCTCGTCCACGGTGAGCAGGTTCTCTGCGGCCACGCTGGGGCCAAACTGGGTGGCGCGCACCTGGCGGCCGGTATCAATCCAGGTCAGGGCCTGCAGCTCGGCGTACTGGCTGATCAGCGTGTCAGCCCGGTCGTTGAAGCCATTCTTGTCCACGTCCTGGTTGCCCACGTCGCGGGCCAGGCGCATCAGTTGCTCCTGGCGCTCGGACAGGCGCAGCCGAATGCGCTGCTGGGCATATTCCACATCGCGGCGCATGGCCTCACGCTCACGCTCGAGCTCTTCGCTGCGCAGGTACCAAAAAGCGGCCACGATGGCGATGAAAAACATCACCACGGCCACCAAGGGCGCAATGGCCGCATAGCGATCTTGTCTCGAAGGTGACAATCCTCGCCACCAGGTCTGCCACATCTGCACCAAACGAGGACGGCTGTTTGGGGATGGGGTGGCGGGGCGCTCGGTCGAATTCATGGAGGGTGAGTGTAGTCCAGGGCAGGGCGGCCATGCCCTGATGCCGGGCAAATCGTTGATCTGGTCCCCGATGCATCCTGCTGCAGCGCCCATGGATTGTGCGTTTGCAGCAATTTCCCATAATATGAAAATGAAGACCGCTATTTGAAATCTTCAAAAAATGTGAGAAACTCTGGCACAGTCATTCATAGCAGATCACTTGAAGGAGACGCGAGCATGTCCGAACCATCCGAACAAAAAGCCGTCAACGGCCCCACCCGCACCGACGACCAAGAAACCCGAGAATGGATGGACGCGCTGTCCGCTGTGATCGACCGTGAGGGCGCAGATTACGCCCACTCGCTGATCGAGCAATTGCTCGAGCACGCGCGCCAGAACAGCGTCGATCTGCCTTTCTCCGCCAAGACCGGCTACGTCAACACCATCGAGACCGAGCAGGAAGCGCGCAGCCCCGGCAACCTCGAGATCGAACAACGCCTGCGCGCCTACATGCGCTGGAACGCCATGGCCATGGTGGTCAAGGCCAACCGCCTGCACCCACCAGAAGGCGGTGACCTGGGCGGCCACATCGGCTCCTTTGCCTCGCTGGCCAGCATGTTTGGCGCCGGCTTCAACCATTTCTGGCATGCCGAGAGCGACAACCACGGCGGCGACTGCCTCTACATCCAAGGCCACGTATCGCCCGGCATCTATGCCCGCGCCTATCTCGAAGGCCGCATCAGCGAAGAGCAGCTGCTCAACTTCCGCCAGGAAGTGGACGGCAAAGGTCTGTCGAGCTACCCGCACCCCAAGCTGATGCCCGATTTCTGGCAGTTCCCCACCGTCTCGATGGGCCTGGGCCCCATCATGGCGATCTACCAGGCGCGCTTTTTGAAGTACCTGCACGCCCGCGGCATTGCCAACACCGAAAACCGCAAGGTCTGGGTGTTCTGTGGCGACGGTGAAATGGACGAGGTCGAATCCTTGGGCGCGATCGGCCTGGCCGCGCGTGAAAACCTCGACAACCTGATCTTCGTGATCAACTGCAACCTCCAGCGCCTCGATGGCCCGGTGCGTGGCAACGGCAAGATCATCCAGGAGCTCGAAGGCGAGTTCCGCGGTTCCGGCTGGAACGTGATCAAGCTGATTTGGGGCAAGGGCTGGGATGCCTTGCTGGCCAAGGACCATGACGGCGCGCTGCGCAAGATCATGATGGAGTGCAACGACGGCGACTACCAGGCGTTCAAGGCCAATGACGGCGCCTATGTGCGCAAGAACTTCTTTGGCCGCGATCCACGCACCCTGAAGATGGTCGAGCACCTGAGCGACGACGAGATCTGGAACCTGCAGCGCGGCGGCCACGACTCGCAAAAGGTCTACGCTGCCTTCCACGCAGCGCAAAACCACCAGGGCCAGCCCACCGTCTTGCTGGTCAAGACCGTCAAGGGCTTTGGCATGGGCAAGGTCGGTGAGGGCAAGAACAATGTCCACCAGACCAAGAAGCTGGCCGATGAGGACATCAAGGCCTTCCGCGACCGTTTCAACATCCCGATCCCGGACAGCCAGATTGCCGAGCTGCCTTTCTACAAGCCAGCCGACGACACCCCGGAGATGAAGTACCTGCACGAGCGCCGCAAGGCCTTGGGCGGTTACCTGCCCAAGCGCCGCGAAAAGGCCGACGAGCAGTTCACCGTGCCTCCGCTGGACACCTTCAAGGCCGTGCTCGAAGCCACGCCCGAAGGCCGTGAGATCTCGACCACGCAAGCCTATGTGCGTTTCTTGACCCAGCTGCTGCGCGACAAGGAAATCGGCCCCCGCGTGGTGCCCATCCTGGTGGACGAGGCCCGTACCTTCGGTATGGAAGGCCTGTTCCGCCAGATCGGTATCTACAACCCGCATGGCCAGCAGTACACCCCGGTCGACAAAGACCAGGTGATGTACTACAAGGAAGACACCAAGGGCCAGATCCTGCAGGAAGGCATCAACGAAGCGGGCGGCATGTCCAGCTGGATTGCTGCGGCAACCAGCTACAGCCACAGCAACCGCATCATGATTCCGTTCTACATCTACTACTCGATGTTCGGATTCCAGCGCATTGGCGATCTGGCCTGGGCCGCTGGCGACCTGCAGGCACGCGGCTTCTTGCTGGGCGGCACCTCGGGCCGTACCACCTTGAATGGCGAAGGTCTGCAGCACGAAGACGGCCACAGCCACATCCTGGCCGGCACCATCCCCAACTGCATCAGCTACGACCCGACCTTCTCGCACGAAGTGGCCGTGATCATGCACGAAGGCCTGCGCCGCATGGTGCAGAACCAGGAAAACATCTTCTACTACCTGACGCTGCTCAACGAAAACTATGCGATGCCAGGCCTCACGCCCGGCACCGAGGAGAAGATCCTCAAGGGCATGTACCTGTGCAAGGCCGGTGGCGCCGGCGACCTGCGCGTGCAACTGCTGGGCTCGGGCACCATCCTGCGCGAATCCTTCTTTGCGCAAGAGCTGCTGGCTGCCGACTGGGGCGTGACTGCCGACGTCTGGAGCTGCCCATCGTTCAACGAACTGACCCGCGACGGCCAGGATGCAGACCGCTGGAACCTGCTGCACCCGCTGGAAACCGCCAAGGTGCCGTTTGTGACCGCCGAGCTGGGCAACAGCACCGGCCCGGTGATCGCCTCGACCGATTACATGAAGTCCTACGCCGAGCAGATTCGCCCCTTCATCCCCGCGGGCCGCACCTATAAGGTGCTGGGCACGGACGGCTTTGGCCGCTCGGACTTCCGCCGCAAGCTGCGCGAGCACTTCGAGATCGACCGCCACTACATCGTGGTAGCCGCCTTGAAGGCGCTGGCCGAAGACGGCAAGCTGCCCGCGCAAAAGGTCGCCGATGCGATTGCCAAGTACGGCATCAACGCCGACAAGATCAACCCGCTGTACGCCTAAATTGCACCAGGAGACACCACAATGGCATTGATTGACATTCAAGTCCCCGATATTGGCGACTTCGCAGAAGTGGGCGTGATCGAGTTGCTCGTCAAGCCCGGTGACACCGTCGCCAAGGACCAGTCGCTGATCACTGTCGAGTCCGACAAGGCCTCGATGGAGATCCCGTCCAGCCACGCTGGCGTGGTCAAGGAAATCGTCGTCAAGATTGGCGACAAGGTGGCCGAAGGCTCGGTCATCATCAAGCTCGAAGCGGCCGATGCGGCCGATGCCGCTGCTGCCGCTGCTGCCGCACCCGCTGCGCCGGCACCAGCCCCCGCCGCTGCGGCAACCGCTCCTGCAGCTGCACCTACGCCAGCACCCCAGGCTGCTGCTGCGCCTGCGGCCTCGGGCCCGGTCGAAGTGAAGGTCCCCGATATCGGTGACTTCAAGGATGTGGCCGTGATCGAGCTGCTGGTCAAGGTGGGCGATACCGTCACCGAAGAGCAGTCGCTGTTCACCGTCGAGTCCGACAAGGCCTCGATGGAGATCCCATCGCCCGCCGCTGGTGTGGTCAAGGAGCTCAAGGTCAAGATTGGCGACACCATCAATGTTGGTGATCTGGTCGCCATTCTGGAAGGCAGCGCCGCTGCTGCTCCAGCGTCCGCACCGGCTACGCAAGCACCGGCGGCAGCTGCGCCGGCTTCCGCTGCCAGCGCACCTGTCCCTGCTGCAGCACCTGTCGCCGCACCGGCTGCAGCTGTTCCCGCCCACAACCCCACCGTGCCGCCCTCGGGCGCGATGCCCTATGCATCGCCATCGGTGCGCAAGTTTGCGCGTGAGCTGGGTGTGCCGCTGGACGAGGTCAAGGGCTCGGGCAACAAGGGCCGTATCACCGCCGATGACGTGCAAGCCTTCACCAAGCAGGTGATGGCTGGTGCCGTGCAGACGAAGGCACAGGCTGCCAAGGCGCCTGCCGGTGGCGGCTCTGGCGCAGGTCTGGATCTGCTGCCATGGCCCAAGGTCGATTTCAGCAAGTTCGGCGCTGTCGAGCGCAAGGACCTGTCGCGCATCAAGAAGATCTCGGGCGCCAACCTGCACCGCAATTGGGTGATGATCCCCCACGTCACCAACAATGACGAAGCCGACATCACCGAGCTCGAAGCCTTCCGCGTCTCCACGAACAAGGAAAACGAGAAGAGCGGCGTCAAGGTCACCATGCTGGCCTTTGTGATCAAGGCCCTGGTCTCTGCACTCAAGAAGTTCCCTGAGTTCAACACCAGCCTCGATGGCGACACCCTGGTCTACAAGCAGTATTTCAACATCGGCTTTGCCGCTGACACGCCCAATGGCCTGGTGGTGCCGGTGCTCAAGGATGCCGACAAGAAGGGCATCATCCAGATCAGCGCAGAAATGGGTGAGCTGGCCAAGAAGGCACGCGATGGCAAGCTGGGCGCGGCCGACATGCAAGGCGGCTGCATCTCCATCTCGTCGCTGGGCGGCATTGGTGGCACGCACTTCACGCCTATCGTGAATGCCCCTGAAGTTGCCATCCTGGGCCTGTCCAAGTCGGCGATCAAGCCGGTGTGGGACGGCAAGCAGTTTGTGCCACGCCTGATGCTGCCACTGAGCCTGTCGTACGACCACCGCGTCATCGATGGCGCCTCGGCCGCACGCTTCAATGCCTACCTGGGCCAGGTGCTGGCGGACTACCGCCGCATCATCCTGTAATCGGAGACGCACACTATGGCAATCGTAGATATCAAAGTCCCCGACATTGGTGATTTCGCTGAAGTGGGCGTGATCGAGCTGCTGGTGCAGCCTGGCGACACCGTCGCCAAGGACCAGTCGCTGATCACCGTCGAGTCGGACAAGGCCTCGATGGAGATCCCGTCGAGCCATGCCGGCGTGGTCAAGGAGCTCAAGATCAAGATCGGTGACAAGGTCGCTGAAGGCTCAGTGATCCTATCGCTGGAAGCCGCAGAAGGCGCAGCTGCTGCCCCCGCACCTGCTGCTGCACCTGCAGCCTCGTCGCCCGCTCCGGCCCCTGCAGCAGCGGCGCCTGCTCCCGCAGCGCAGTCCGCACCAGCTGCAGCGCCGTCCCCGGTGGCCAGCAACTACAGCGGCCAGGTCGATGAAGACTGTGACGTGGTCGTGCTCGGTGGCGGGCCAGGCGGCTACTCGGCCGCCTTCCGCGCCGCTGACCTGGGCCTCAAGGTGGTGCTGGTCGAGCGCTACAAGACGCTGGGCGGTGTCTGCCTGAACGTGGGTTGCATCCCCTCAAAGGCTTTGCTGCATGTGGCTGCCGTGATGGACGAGGTCAAGCACCTGGACGTGGCCGGTATCAAGTTCGCCGCGCCCGAGGTCAATATCGACCAGCTGCGCGCCCACAAGGATAAGGTCATCGGCAAGCTGACCGGCGGTCTGGGCCAAATGGCCAAGATGCGCAAGGTCACGATCGTGCGCGGCTATGGCAATTTCGTCAGCGCCAACCACATCGAAGTGCAGGAAACCTCGGGCGATGGCCAGGAGCAGACCGGCGCCAAGAAGGTCGTGCAGTTCAAGAAGGCCATCATTGCTGCAGGCTCGCAAGCCGTGCATCTGCCCTTCATGCCCAAGGACGAGCGCGTGGTCGATTCCACGGGTGCGCTGGACCTGAAGGCCGTGCCCAAGCGCATGCTGATCCTGGGCGGCGGCATCATCGGCCTGGAAATGGGCACCGTCTACAGCACGCTGGGCGCACGCCTGGATGTGGTCGAGATGATGGATGGCCTGATGCAAGGCGCTGACCGCGATCTGGTCAAGGTCTGGCAGAAGATGAACGCGCCGCGCTTTGACAACATCATGGTCAACACCAAGACCGTGGCCGCCGAAGCAACGCCCGAAGGCATCAAGGTCTCGTTCGAGCCAGCCAAGGAGGGCGTCACCGTGCCCGAACCTCAGGTGTACGACCTGGTGCTGCAAGCCGTGGGCCGCACGCCCAATGGCAAGAAGATCGGCGCAGAGGCTGCAGGCGTGTCCGTGACGGACCGTGGCTTTATCAATGTCGACATCCAGATGCGCACCAATGTGCCCAACATCTTCGCGATCGGCGACATCGTGGGCCAGCCAATGCTGGCACACAAGGCTGTGCACGAAGCGCATGTGGCCGCCGAAGTCATCGCCGGTGAGCTGCAAGACAACAAGGAGCTGGCCGCTGCCGCTTTCAATGCCCGCGTGATTCCATCGGTGGCCTATACCGATCCCGAAGTGGCATGGGTGGGTCTGACCGAAGACCAGGCCAAGGCCCAAGGCATCAAGGTCAAGAAGGGCCTGTTCCCCTGGGCTGCCTCGGGCCGCGCCATTGCCAATGGCCGCGACGAAGGCTTTACCAAGCTGCTGTTCGACGACTCGCCCGAAGCCCATGGTCACGGCAAGATCCTGGGCGGCGGCATGGTCGGCACGCACGCCGGCGACATGATCGGCGAGATAGCACTGGCCATCGAGATGGGTGCAGACACTGTGGACATCGGCAAGACCATCCACCCGCACCCGACCTTGGGCGAGAGCATTGGGATGGCAGCCGAAGTGGCCCATGGCACCTGCACCGATGTGCCGCCAGCGCGCAAGTAAGACCAGCCGGTCTTGATCTAATCCGCAAAAGACAGCCTACGGGCTGTCTTTTTTTGCCTGTGCGCCCAGCGTTCAATGCCGTGCAGACCACGGCATGGGTTTACTCATAGTCAAACTCCGCCCGGTACTCATCCGGGTTGATGCCTTCGGCGCGCAGCGGCTCCACCAGGCGAAAGCGCGTGACCTTGGCCGATGCGGTGATATAGCCTTTGATGACCCACTCGCGGGTGACGGGGCTGCGCGCCTCCTGGGCCAGCTGTTCGATGATGCGCGTGGTCTTGCGCCGGGCCAGCATGCGAAAGAACGCCGGTACATGGGCGAGCAGGCGCTGGAGCAGGTGCTCGGCATCGGCGGTCCATTCGCCTTGCTTGGGCAGCTCGGGCACAAAGCCCCATTCGTCTTCTGTCAAGGCGCGCCACAGCACGATGGCATGGCCATCGGCATCGCTCACGCAGGCCATTTCTTCGAGTTCAGGGGTGCGCATCGGCGCATAGCGTGAGGTGCTGCCTGCCGCCAGCAGGCTTTGGTAGGCCTGGGCCACATCGGCCACCTGCAGGCGCAGGCTCGTCTGCGACTCCACCTTGGGCACCTGCAGCAGCCGCAGCAGAGCGCTGCCGGTGTCGATATCGACATAGCCCTCGCCGCTGCGCGCAGCGGCAAAGCCGATCACATCGCGCCAGAGATGCGTGGCCTTTTCCAGATCGCTGCAGGGAAGGACAAGGTGGCTGATTCCAAAAAACATGGCATACGCTGTGAACAATAAGAGCGCCGATGATAGCGGCCTGCGTGCCGTATCGATCAGAACTGATCGATGCGTACATGCGAGGCGCCACCCACTCGCAGTTGTCTTGGTGACAGGCGAGGCGGCCAAGGCGAGTCAGGATGGGCGAAGATTCCCGGCTAGAAAAAGCCTGCGCAGCGCATCGGCACTTTCTGCCACAGCGCCTGCTGCTCTTGAGGAGACCCACCCCATGACCCCCCATGCGTTTGCCACTACCGCCGCATTGGCCATTGCCGCCAGCTTGGCCGCCGCTGCCATGCCAGCAGCCGCTGCCTACCCGGACAAGCCCATCAAACTGATCGTTCCGTTCCCACCGGGTCAGGCCACCGATATCTTTGCCCGCGCGCTCGCCGAGAAACTGGGCCAAAAGCTGGGCCAGCCGCTGGTGGTAGAGAACAAGGCCGGCGCGGGCAGCAATATTGGCTCCGAGCAGGTCGTCCGCAGCGCCGCCGACGGCTATACCTTGTTGGTCGCGGGCAGTGCAATGGCAGTCAACCAGACGCTCTACAAAAAGGTGAACTTTGACCCCCGAGTGGACCTGGTCGGCATCAGCTTGATCGCCAAGGTGCCGCTTGTCTTTCTGGCCAACCCGGCCAGCGGCATCAAGAGCATGAACGACCTGGTGGCCAGGGCGCGGGCCGAGCCGGGCAAGCTGAGCTATGCCAGCGCCGGTATTGGCGGCACCCAGCACTTGAGCGCGGAGATGGTCAAGGCCCGTGCTTCGCTGCAGATCGAACATATTCCCTACAAGGGCAGCGGCCCGGCCCAGGCGGATTTTCTGGGCAACCAGGTGCCGTTGATGGTCGACTCAGTCACCGCCGCGCTGGCCAATATCCAGGCTGGCAAGGCCGTGCCGCTGGGGGTGACGTCAGCCACACGCTCCAGCCAGTTGCCCCAGGTGCCAACGATTGCTGAATCCGGCCTGCCGGAGTTCAAGGGCTTTGAGGCGGTCGGTTGGCTGGGCCTGATGGCCCCCAAGGACACGCCCAAAGCCATCGTCGACAAGCTGAACCAAGAGACGGTGGCCATCCTCAACAGCCCCGAGATGCAGAAGTTCATTCGCGACCGGGGCTCCGAGCCCGCGCCGACCAGTGGCCCGGAGATGGACCGCTTTGTCGCCAGCGAAATTGCCGAATGGGGCAAGGCGGTCAAGCAGTCGGGCGCGACCGTAGAGTAGGGCGTCGCCATCGGCCTCGCCGGCCAGTGCAGGCCGGTTCGCAGTCAGAATCCTTACGGGCTGCCGACCATGTCACCCATGCGTCCCCGTGCCTGGGAGCGCTTTTCTACACTCTTTGTCGCCTATAGACTGAAATGGAGACAAAGAGATGGTGTTGACGCGCAGAAGCATGCTGCAAGCGGGGGCTGCCACGGCAGCTGGTGCATGGATGGGGGCGGGCGCATCGCTGGCCCATGCCAGCAAGACCTTTCCCACCCGGGCGATCAAGCTGGTGGTGGCTTTTCCGGCCGGCGGCCCCACGGATCTGACGATGCGCCAGCTCGCTGAGAACGCGGCCAAGGTGCTGGGCCAGCCGATTGTCGTGGAAAACCGCCCGGGTGCGGCAGGATCACTGCCCGCTACCCAGTTGCAGAACACCGCAGCGGACGGCTACACCATCGCCCAGCTGCCGATGAGCGTGATGCGCCTGCCCTTTACCACCGGCCTCAAATGGAACCCGGTGGAGGACCTGAGCTACATCCTCAATGTCACCGGCTATGCGTTCTGCATGGTGGCCAGCACCCAGTCCGGGCTCAAGAGCTGGCAGGACGTGGTGGCCTGGGCCAAGGCCAATCCTGGCAAGCTCACGCTGGGCAATACCGGCACCTACACCTCGCCCCATGTCACCTCGGCCATCATTGCGCAGCAGCTGAGCCTGGATGTTGTGCATGTGCCTTACAAGGGCTCGTCCGAGCTGATGCGCGCCACGATGGCGGGTGAGGTGATGGTCGCGGCCGATACCAGCGCCGTGATCCCCTATGTGGACCAGGGCCGCATGGTCGCCTTGAACGTCTGGACCGAAAAGCGCCTGCCGACCTTGCCCAACACCCCCACCTTGATCGAGCTGGGCCTGCCGACCACGCAGTACTCGCCCTTTGGCCTGGTGGGCCCCAAGGGCATGCCCGCCGATGTGCAAGCGGCCTTGCACAAGGCCTTCAAGGAAGCGATGGAGATGGAAAGCTACCAGGCCATGCTGCAGCGCTTTGAGATGCTGCCCATCTACATGAACAGCGCCGACTACAAAAAGTTTGCCGCCGAGTCCACCGTCAAGGAAAAGGCCGTTCTGGCCAAGCTGGGGCCGCAGGCTTGATGGGGCTGTGATGGCTGTCTGGGGGCAGTTTTCCTGAAAGCTGTATTTATATACAGTATTTGCAGAAAACTACTCCGGTCTGAATAGCGCCGCCATGCGTCCCGGAGGGGCGCGCTCCCAAGGAGGATCACTCCCATCTTGGTGAACGCGAGGAGATTTTGCTAGAATACTGTACATATACACAGTATTTATGCAAACCCTCACCAAACTCCAGGTCCTGGCCGATGCCGCCAAATACGATGCCAGCTGCGCGTCGAGCGGCAGCAAGCCCCGCAACTCCCTGGGCGGCAAGGGGATGGGCTCGACCGAGGGCATGGGCATCTGCCACAGCTATACGCCCGATGGCCGCTGCGTGTCACTGCTCAAGATTCTGCTGACCAATTTCTGCATCTACGACTGCCGCTACTGCATCAACCGCAAAAGCTCCAATGTGCAGCGTGCCCGCTTTAGCGCGGCAGAGGTGGTGGGCCTGACCTTGGACTTTTACCGCCGTAACTGCATAGAGGGCCTGTTTTTGTCCAGCGGCATCATCCAGTCGTCGGACTACACGATGGAGCAATTGGTGGAGGTGGCGCGCAGCCTGCGCGAGGACCATGATTTTCGCGGCTATATCCACCTGAAGACGATTCCGGATGCTGCCCCTGAGTTGCTCGCCATGGCAGGCCGCTATGCCGACCGGCTCAGCATCAATATCGAGCTGCCCACCCAGCAGGGCCTGCAGCAGTTGGCGCCCGAGAAGGATGCCGTAGGTATTGCCGCGGCCATGCACCAGGTGGCCGAACATATCGAGCTGGCCCGGCAGCAGACGCAAGACCAGCAGGGCAGCAAGCTGGTATCGCTGCCCCGCCAGCGCCAGGCAGCCCGGGCCGCAGCGCCCAGCTATGCGCCCGCTGGCCAAAGCACACAGATGATAGTGGGCGCCGACAGTGCCAATGACGCCACCATCTTGCGCACAAGCAGCGCGCTCTACACCGGCCAGCGCCTGCGCCGCGTCTACTACTCGGCCTTCAGCCCCATCCCCGATGCATCGTCCGATCTGCCGCTGCAGGCGCCGCCGCTGATCCGCGAGCACCGGCTCTACCAGGCCGATTGGCTGATGCGCTTCTACGGTTTCAGCCCTGCCGAGATCACTGCGCCAGCCGCCGGCGGCATGCTCGATCTGGAGCTGGACCCCAAGCTCGCCTGGGCGCTGTCGCAGCGCCAGCATTTCCCGGTGGACCTGAACCGTGCGGCCAAGGCATGGCTGCTGCGGGTGCCGGGCTTGGGCGTAGGCAGTGTCGAGCGCCTGCTCGCTGCCCGCCGGGTGCGCCGGCTGCGGCTGGCCGATCTGCAGCAGCTGCGCGTTGCCACCAGCAAGGTGCTGCCTTTTGTCGAGTTGGATGACTACCACCCGCCGCTGGCCATGCTCGACAGTCCCAGCTTGCGCCAACAGCTGCTGGCCCAGATGGGGCAGGGCGCGGTGCAGCGCCGGCACAGCGGTATGCAGTTGGCGGCTGCCGCGCAGATGGCGCTGTTTTGAGGAGGCCCGGCATGCAGGCAGAGAACGACAGCTTGACCGTAATGTTGGAAGCACCGGACGACTTTGCCGGCTTTCGCCAAGCGGCGCGGGTATTGCTGGCCCTGGGCGCAGCGCCCGAGGTGGTGCATTGGCGCTGGACGGATGAACTGTCCACCCAGGCCGAGGATGGTGATTTGTTTGCGGATGCTGGGGCAGCCCATGCTGCGGCTGCCGGTGCTTGGGTTGCCGATGCGCCGGCCCGCGTTATTACCCCCGATGCGTTGGACCGTTTGACCATTGCACCCGGCCAGCCGGTGCATATCCGCAAACCCCAGCTGGCTGTGCTGCGCCATGCCTGCTGCCACCGCAACCCGGGCCGCTTTATGCTGTGCTACCGCTGGTTGTGGCGGCTGCAGTGCATGCCCAGCCTGGCAGGCGATGCGCTCGATGCCGATTGGCGCGAGATCGAACGCCTGGCCCGTGCGGTGGGGCGAGAGATCCACAAGATGCATGCCTTTGTGCGCTTTCGGCCCGCGCAGGACGAGAAGGGCGCACCGTTGCATGTGGCCTGGTTCGAGCCCGAGCACCACATCGTGCGCGCGGCCTCGGGCTTTTTTAGGGAGCGCTTTAGCAATATGCGCTGGGCGATTCTGACGCCAGGCTGCAGCGTGCTCTGGGACCAGGAATGCCTGCAATGGGGGCCTGGCGCCACGCAAGCCCAGGCACCGGGCCCCGATGCGGGCGAGGCGCTGTGGTTGGCCTATTACCAATCGACCTTCAATCCGGCGCGGCTCAAGGAGCAGGCCATGCTGCGCGAAATGCCGCGCCGCTACTGGAAGAACCTGCCCGAGACGCAGCTGATCAGCGGCCTGGTCGCAGGCGCACGCAGCCGCACCGGGCTGATGCTGGCGGCGCAACCAGCAGCGCAGCGCGCCTGATCAGCCCTGCGGATCTGCAAGATCAGTGCAGCGAAACGTCTTCGCGGCGCACATGGTCATTGGCCGTGCCCGTGGGGCGGCTGGACCAGTAACCGGCCAGCAGCGAGCCAGAGATGTTGTGCCAGACCGAGAAAATGGCGCCCGGCAGCGCGGCCATGGGGCTGAAGAACTTGGCGCCCAGGCTGGCTGCCAGGCCCGAGTTCTGCATGCCCACCTCAATGGCCAGGGTACGGCAGACCGATTTGTCAAAGCCCAGCAGGCGACCGCCCCAGTAGCCACCCAGGTAGCCGATCAGGTTGTGCGCAATGACGCCCGCCAGCACGACGCCGCCGACGGTAGCAATGCGGTCACGGCTCAAGGCCACCACGGTGGAGAGCACCAACAAGATCGCCACCATCGATACGAGCGGCAGCAGGCGCTCTACGCGCTTGATCTGCGCATGCCAGAAATGGTTCAGCAGCAGGCCCAGGCCAATGGGCAGCAGCACGATCTGCGCAATTTCCATCAAAAGCGCGCTGACCGGCACGTCGATCGAGGCCGAGATATACAGGCGCGCGAGCAGCGGCGTGGCCACAATCCCCACCAGGGTCGACAGCGCACTGATCGTCACTGACAGCGCCACATCGCCTTTGGAGAGAAAAATCATCACATTCGAAGAGGTGCCACTGGCCACGCTGCCCACCAGCACCATGCCTGCGGTCAGCTCGGGCGGCATGTTCAGCGCCTTGGCAATCAGCCAGGCCGCTAGCGGCATGATGAGGTAGTGCAGGAACAGACCCGCCGCAATCGGGGCCGGGCGCTGCAGCACGCGGCTGAAATCGGCCACGCGCAGGGTCACGCCCATAGCAAACATGATCAGCATCAGCAGCTGGGCAATATGGGGCTTGAAGCCCAGGAAGGCCGAGGGCGCGCTGTAGGCGATCAGCGCCATCACAGCCGCCCAGACGGGGAAAAGACGGGTCAACAAGGCAAGCACGGATATATCCAGACCAAAAACGGGCCCCAGGTTGTGCGGAGGGACAAATCCGGATGCACAGGGGCCAAAAAGCAGGGAGTGGCTGATGCGTGGTCGCGGCTGCGCTGTCACGCTCGTCCGCCGGGCAAGGTGCCCGACCAGGGATAGCGGTCCGGGGCAGCGAAAGGGCGGTGAACGCGGCGCTACCGGTGGGTAGCGGGCAGGCGCTGGGAGCTTGTGGCTGGCCGCATCAGAGCCGCGATCATACGGTTACGGCTGCAACTGGTTGGGGCGGGCGGCGGGGTGGCATCACTGCGCAGTCGGATATTGGCGCGCACTGCCTGGCGGTGCTGGGGCAGGTGCGGGCACCGGGCTTGCCAGTGCAGCTTACCGATGGGATGCTGGCATCTTTTGTACCCACCGCATGCTACGTTCCAAATAGCACGCTTGGGCGCCAATGCAGGGCTGGGTGCTCGGCACACCTGCCTGGTAAAAAGAGCAGCTCATGCGGCCTGCATTGTAGGACTGAAGGCTTTTTGTGCCCAGCGCCGGCATGCTGTGGTGGCAATCGGCAGATCATCCAGTAAAGTTGTTGAGATTGGTTAACGATCTGATGCATAAGTGCAACAAGGTGCCTGGGCACCACGCTGGTGCATCCCCTGCCTCGCAGTGCCTGCCATGGTCTGGCTTTTGAAGCTGGCCACGTCAGACAGCGGCACTGCCAGGCGATCTACAGCTCTGTGCCCTGCGGCCATGCATGCAGGACACACTTTTTGGAGGAGGGTGCAGATATGCCACCCCAAGCAGCATCTTCCATGCCGCTGCCGCAGATCGGCGGCTGGCTTGAACACAGTGTGGGCCCCTTGATGAGTTGGTGCGTGCTGGTTGCAGCTGCGGCACTTGCCGGGCACGCGGTTTTCCGACTCACCGGTTTTCCGCGCATGCTGGGCTATACAGTGGTGGGCCTGCTCGCTGGCTGGCTGGGCTTTGGCGATCTGCCCTGGCCGCTGCAGGGCAACACCCAGGTGCTGCTGCACACGGCAGTGGGCACCAGCATGCTGATTGCGGCCTCGCAAATCTCCCTGAAATGGCTGATGCGACAGCCATTTTTGCTGTTGCAAAGCCTGGTCGAATCGATGGCCGCTCTGGTGCTGGTCACGGCCACTTTGCAATTGCTGGGCATGGGTTGGGCGGTGTCGCTAGGGGTAGGGGTGGTGGCCATGGTGGCCTCGCCCTCGGTGCTGCTGCGCATCTCGGCCGACCTGCGCTCCAGTGGCGCCGTGACCGACCGCAGCTTGCTGATGGCCACCTTGGGCTGCATATATGCGCTGGTGCTGGGCCTGGTGGTCACCGTGGCCTGGTCGCCCGTCGCGGGCACGGATGCGCAATCGGGCCTCGTGCTGACGGCAGCTGGCATGGGCCACTTGCTGTGGAGCCTGGGTTTGACCCTGCTGTGGGCGCTGCTGACCACCGCCGCGCTATGGCCGGTGCTGCGCTGGCGATCGTCGCGCAGTGATTCCACGGCGCTCTACATGCTCGCGGTGCTGGTCGCTGCCAGTTTGCTCGCGGAGCGTCTTGGCGGCTCGGCGGCGCTGGGCTTTGTGCTGGCCGGTGTCATGCTGCGCAACCTGAGCCCCAAGCCCATGGTCTGGCCCTCGGCCTTTATGGCCGGCAACACCATGCTCAATTTGCTGATGTTTGTGCTGGTGGCCAGCATGGCCGGCCAGATTGCACCCAGCGCGGCGCTGATCAGCCTGGTCGCTGCCGTCAGCCTGGCGCGGCTGCTGGGCAAGATGGGCGGCGTGCTGCTCTTGGGCGCGGGCACCGGCATTGGCTGGTTGCGCCAGTGGCCGGTGGCCTGCGCACAGTCGCCCAGCTCGGGCCTGGCCTTGCTGCTGGCTTCCGGCCAGGTGGCGCAATGGGCTGCGATCAACCCGGAAGTGGCAGTGAGCGTGTCGTCCATCGCGCTGCCGATGATTGTGCTGTGCGAGGTGATTGGCGTGCTGCTGGCCTCGCTCGCTTTGTGGCGCAGTGGCGAGGCGCACCGCGGCATCGGCCTGTCTGCCCTCACCAGCAAGGAGAAACGCCATGACGCTTGAAGCCTTCCACCAGTCCGAGGCCTTGACGCTCGGCGTCGAGCTGGAGCTGCAGCTGGTCAACACCAACCACTATGACCTGACACCTTATGCGCCCGATATGCTGGCCTTGCTGAAAAACGCGCAGGTGCCCGGCTCCATCGTGCCCGAGGTGACCACGAGCATGATCGAGATATCGACCGGCATCTGCACCGACGCCCAGGACGCCTACCAGCAGCTGAGCGTCACGCGCGATGCGCTGGTCAAGGCGGCAGACAAACTCAATATTGCGCTGGCCGGCGGCGGCACGCACCCGTTCCAGCAGTGGCACCAGCAGCGCATCTACAACAAGCCGCGCTTCAAGGAGATCACCGCGCTCTACGGCTACCTCACCAAGCAGTTCACCATCTTTGGCCAGCATGTGCATGTGGGCTGCCCGGGCGCCGATGCGGCGCTGATGATGCTGCACCGCCTCTCGCGCTATATCCCGCACTTTATTGCGCTGTCGGCCTCCAGTCCATTTGTGCAGGGGCAGGATACGGCCTTTGATTCGGCGCGGCTCAACTCGGTGTTTGCGTTTCCGCTCTCGGGCCGGGCGCCGTTTGCGCTGCACTGGGAAGACTTTGAGCGCTACTACGACAAGATGACGGCCACTGGCGTGATCCACAGCATGAAGGACTTCTACTGGGATATCCGGCCCAAGCCGGAGTTCGGCACGGTGGAGGTGCGGGTGTTTGACACGCCGCTGTCCATCGAGCGTGCCGTGGCGCTTGCTGCCTATGTGCAGGCGCTGGGCGCCTGGTTTCTGGCCGAGGAGCCGTTCGAGCCCAGCGAGGACGATTACCTGGTCTACACCTACAACCGCTTCCAGGCCTGCCGTTTTGGCCTTGAAGGCGCCTATGTGGACCCGGCAACCAGCGAGTCCTTTGGGCTGCGCGAGCATATCTTGCTGACATTGCAGCGCATCCAGTCCTATGTGCCGGAGAACAGCAAGGAGGCCTTGCAGCAGTTGCGCAAGACCGTCAACGAAGGCGTCAACGACGCGAGCCGCCTGCGCGAAGCCTATGCCCATGCCCAGCAGCTGCCTGAGGTGGTGCGCCAGTCGACCTTGCGCTTCCGGTACTGAGGCAAAACCGGCAATTAAATCCACCGGGTTGAAGGCCATCCGGGGCTGGCCTGCATTACAGTGCATGGGCCAGCCCTTCTTTTTGCCTTCACCCGTGTCTGAAAAAACTCTGCTGCTTATCCAGGTCGGCACACCGCCCGACGACATCCGTGCCCAGGTCGGCGATCTGCCGCTGTGGTTCTCCGCCGTCCTCGCCGCTGGGCCTGCCTTCCAGGTGGTGCGGGTGTTCGAGGGCGAACCCTTGCCGCCGCATGATGCACACAGCGCTGCGATCATCACCGGCTCCTGGGCCATGGTGACGGACCTGCTGCCCTGGAGCGAGGCGACCGCCCAATGGATACGGGAGGCGATGGCGCGGGACATGCCGCTCTTTGGCATTTGCTACGGCCACCAGCTGATGGCCCATGCGCTGGGCGGCCGGGTGGACTACCACCCCCAGGGGCGCGAGATGGGGTGCCTGGATATTGCGCTGCTGCCAGGCGCAGAGCACGAGGCCTTGCTCGCTGGCTCAGGCCGGCACTTCAAAGCCAACCTGACCCATATGCAGACGGTGCTGGAGCTGCCGCCCGGCGCCCGGGTGCTGGCCCGCTCGGCCCATGATCCGCACCAGGTCGTGCGCTATGGGCCCCATGCGGTGTCCACCCAGTTCCATCCGGAGTTCAGCCCGGCTGTGGCTGCCGCCTGCATCGAGCTGCGCGCGCAGGTGCTGCAAGCTGAAGGTTTTGACCCGGCGGCGATGCTCGCGCAGCTGAGCGACACGCCCGTGCCCCAGCAGATGCTGCAGCGCTTTGTGGCCGCCTATGCCGGCCAGCCAGCAGCTGCGCCGGCGCTGCAAGCGGCCCAGGTGCCTCAGGCCGAGACGATCTTGACGGTATAGCCCTTGCCGGAGGCGATCACCTCCATCAGGCGATCAATATTGGGATGCGCGCCGGGGCGGGCCTTGGCGTCATCCGTGTGCTCGGCAAAGATCGTGAGGCCTTCTTCGGCCGCTGCCACATTGATGCCGCCATGCTTGGCCGCCAGCGCGTTGTAGACCTTGACCGAACCGGCTTTGCCCGGTGCATTGGGAATGGTGGCCGCCACCTGGCCATCGGCAGCGATCAGTTGCAGCTCGGCGATATGGTCGATGGAGGGCAGGGACTGGAGGTTGTCAGCAAAAGCCATGGGGATTCCTGGGCGCAAAGGTAGTATCAAAAAAATAGCTGCCGGTGCTTATTGCATGGGCAGCTCACGGGTTTTGTATTATGCAGCAGCGCTTGCCGCCAACGGGGGCTGGCAGCGCTCCTCGCGCGCATTAGCCCTGGGCCTTGACCAGGTCCATGATAAAGCGCCAATGCGCCTCGTCCACCGGCGTGATCGACAGGCGATTGCCTTTTTGCAGCACGCGCATCTCTTGCAGCTCTGGGTACTGGCGCAGTGCAGCTACCGTGATCGGCCTGATCTTGCGCAGCGCCTGCACATCGAGCATCAACCAGCGCGGGGCCTCCGGCTTGGACTTGGGGTCATAGTATTTGGACTGCGGGTCAAACTGGCTGGTATCGGGCCGCAGCTGGCCTGCAATGCGGGCAATGCCGTAAATACCGGGCTCGGCGCAGCTCGAATGCCAGTACAGCACACCGTCACCCACCTGCATGTCATCGCGCATGAAGTTGCGCGCCTGGTAATTGCGCACCCCATCCCAGGCAATGGTGGCATCGGGGGCGCTGAGCGCATGGTCGATCGCATAGTCGTCCGGCTCGTTTTTCATCAGCCAGTAGCGGGGGGATGCAGCATTCATGGTGTTCGTTGGTGAAGGGGAGGGAGCCATCGGGTTGCACGGCCTGGAGCCAGCCGCGCATGCATGCGCCATGCTAGCCGATGCGCCGGCGCTGCTGCTGCCAGCACAGCCATGCGGGCCTGCGGATCACCGGCGGCGTTTATACGAGACAAGCCACAGCGGAATTGGCAGCAACATAGTACAATAGAGAGCTTTGCAAGCTTTTATAGCTTGGAGGCGTTGGCTGCCCTGGCAGCTGCGCCGTCAATATTGTGTGGGATGCTGGCTGTTGCGCCCCGTTGTCGGGCTGGCAGATATCCGCTTGGTTGCCTTGAAGGCCCTTGCCCCTTGGGTGGCGAGAGTTGGCAAGGCCCTCCCGAACCATGGAGAGAGCCACCGCTTGTTGGTGGCACTGAGAACAGCATGGCGAACCGGTTTCGCACATGCACCACTAGACAAGGATTCGTCGACTTATATGGCTAAAGAAGAACTGATTGAGATGCAAGGCTCCGTGACCGAAGTGCTGCCCGATTCGCGCTTTCGCGTGAAGCTGGACAACGGCCACGAGCTGATCGCTTACACAGGCGGCAAAATGCGCAAGCACCACATTCGCATTCTGGCCGGTGACAAGGTGTCGCTGGAGATGTCGCCCTACGATCTGAGCAAGGGCCGCATCACTTTCCGTCACCTGCCTGGCCGTGGCCCGGCACCGACCCAACAACGTTAACCGCATCGGTGGTGGCCGCTGTAAAAAAATCGTCAAATACGAAATGCAGCTGCCCAAACCCTGGTTACAATAACGGCTTAGTCGGAGCGTAGCGCAGCCTGGTAGCGCATCTGCTTTGGGAGCAGAGGGTCGCGAGTTCGAATCCCGCCGCTCCGACCATTCCATTTAAAAACCTGTTGCATGCAAATGCAGCAGGTTTTTTGTTTTGGCAATTCTTGGCAATTCGCGATATGGCGCGGTTTATCCTGATGGCGCGCCGGCAAGCATCTTTCACATGCTGCTTCATGCACGGCGGGTGGCGCGGCCCTCTCGGTTTTGCTGTGCAAGCGGGCAGGGCGGCTGTCTCGCCAACCACCCCAGCAGATGAAAAGTTGTCAAAGTAATCATTTTTCGCCGGAAGGCGCTCCAGCTCGATATACAATAGCGGCTTAGTCGGAGCGTAGCGCAGCCTGGTAGCGCATCTGCTTTGGGAGCAGAGGGTCGTGAGTTCGAATCCCACCGCTCCGACCATCCTTATCGAAACCTGTTGCACGCAAGTGCAGCAGGTTTTTCGTTTGGGCGGTGCTGCAAAAGGGTAAGGTACCGCCTGCCATTCAGCTTGGTCTATGGCTTGATGGCCCAGGCGATCAACCAGATGGTGATCGCCATCAACATCGGGGGATGATGCCCCTCTTCATCACCGGGAATGTGCCCGCCCGGATACATATATTTACCGGCGCTCTGCGCGTTGATTTTGCAGCATTCTTCGCCCAATCCGCCAGTGCCTAGCAGAAATCGAGCCTGATTTTCTGCTGCCAAGAACGCTACAGGTAGCGTACACTCAAGCCCATAGACACCATATGTAGTGTCCACCGCTTCCCCACAGGTTGTTGATGCTGGTCTCGCTCCAGCCAAAACGCGCCAGCCATGCCTGGCGCGTTTTGGCGCGGGACTGCCGCGTCTTGCGCCCGTGGTCCTGCGTTTTTTATCCCATTAGAAACATCGCAAATGAACCAGACAAGCACTATGAGAGTCACCAAGCGTGACGGTCGCGTTGAGCCTATCGACCTCGACAAAATCCACCGGGTGATTGACTGGGCGGCCAAAGGCCTGAGCAATGTGTCGGTCTCCCAGATCGAGCTGCAGTCGCATATCCAGTTTTATGACGGCATCCGCACCGATGCGATCCATGAAACCATCATCAAGTCTGCGGCCGACCTGATCTCCGAAGACGCACCCGACTACCAGTACGTGGCAGCGCGCCTGGCCATCTTCCACCTGCGCAAGATCGCCTTTGGCCAGTTCGAGCCGCCCCATTTGTACGATCATGTGCAAAAGCTCACCGAGCTCAAGAAGTACGACCCGCACCTGCTGGCCGATTACAGCCGCGAAGAGTACGACGAGATCAATGGTTTCATCGACCACTGGCGCGATATGGACTTCTCCTACGCAGCCGTCAAGCAGCTCGAAGGCAAGTACCTGGTGCAAAACCGGGTGACCAAGCGCATCTACGAGAGCCCGCAGATCCTCTACGTGCTGGTGGCGATGAGTCTGTTTGCCAAGTACCCGGCCGACCGCCGTCTGCAGTACATCAAGCGCTTCTATGACGCCGTCTCGCGCTTCAAGATTTCGCTGCCCACGCCCATCATGTCGGGCGTGCGCACCCCGCTGCGCCAGTTCAGCTCCTGCGTGCTGATCGAGTGCGATGACAGCCTCGACAGCATCAATGCCACCACCAGCGCCATCGTCAAGTACGTCTCGCAGCGCGCCGGTATCGGCATCAACGGCGGCCGTATCCGTGCGCTGGGCAGCGAGATCCGGGGCGGCGAGGCACAGCACACCGGCTGCCTGCCTTTCTTCAAGATGTTCCAGTCGGCCGTCAAGTCCTGCTCGCAAGGCGGCGTGCGCGGCGGTGCAGCCACCTTGTTCTACCCGCTGTGGCACCTGGAGGCCGAGTCGCTGCTGGTGCTGAAGAACAACCGCGGCGTCGAGGAAAACCGCATCCGCCATCTGGACTACGGTATCCAGATCAACCGCATGCTCTACCAGCGCCTGATCAAGGGCCAGAGCATCAGCCTGTTCTCGCCCCATGATGTGCCCGGTCTGTACGAGGCCTTCTTTGCCGACCAGAACAAGTTCGAAGAGCTGTACGTCAAGTACGAGGCTGACGAATCCATCCGCAAGCGCACCCTGCCAGCAGTGGAGCTGTTCTCGCTGATGATGCAAGAGCGCGCCAGCACCGGCCGTATCTACATACAGAACGTTGACCACTGCAACACCCACAGCCCGTTCAACCCGGCCGTGGCTCCCGTGCGCCAGTCGAACCTGTGCATGGAAATCCTGCTGCCCACCAGCCCGCTCGAAGACATCAAGGACGAAAACGGCGAAATTGCGCTGTGCACCCTGTCTGCCTTCAACCTGGGCGCGCTCGAGTCGACCGATGAGCTCGAAGAGCTGGCCGACCTGATCGTGCGTGCGCTCGATGCACTGCTGGACTACCAGGACTACCCGGTAGCCGCTGCCCGCATTGCGACCGAAAAGCGCCGCTCGCTGGGCGTGGGCGTGATCAACTACGCCTACTACCTGGCCAAGAACGGCGTGCGCTACTCCGACGGTTCGGCCAATGGCCTGACCCACCGCACCTTCGAAGCCATCCAGTACTACCTGCTCAAGGCCTCGGTGCAGCTGTCGCGCGAGTTCGGCCCTTGCACCGCCTTTGCCGAGACCAACTACGCAGCCGGCATCCTGCCGATCGACACCTACAAGAAGGATATCGACGCGCTGACCGATGAGCCCCTGCACCTGGACTGGGAAGCCCTGCGCGCCGAGATCAAGACCCACGGCCTGCGCAACTCGACCTTGACGGCGCTGATGCCCTCCGAGACCTCCAGCCAGATCGCCAACGCGACCAATGGCATCGAGCCTCCACGCGGCTTTGTCTCGGTCAAGCAGTCCAAGGACGGCATCCTGCGCCAGGTGGTGCCGGAGATCGATCGCTTGAAGGGCCAGTACGAGCTGCTCTGGCAAATGCCCAACAACGATGGCTACCTCAAACTCGTGGGCCTGATGCAGAAGTTCGTCGACCAGTCCATCTCGGCCAACACCAACTACGATCCCCAGCGCTTTGCCGATGGCAAGGTGCCGATGCAGCAACTGCTCAAGGACCTGCTGCAGGCCTACAAGTTTGGTGTGAAGACGCTCTACTACCACAACACCCGTGACGGTGCCGAAGACATGCAGGGCGCAGCGGCAGAAGACGATTGCGCCAGCGGCGCCTGCAAGATCTAAGCGGAGAGAAGGCGATGGCATACAGCACCTTCTCCAAGGTCGACAATGACCAGCTCAAGGAACCGATGTTCTTTGGCAATTCGGTCAATGTCGCCCGCTACGACCAGCAGAAGTACCCGATCTTCGAGAAGTTGATCGAAAAGCAGCTCTCGTTTTTCTGGCGCCCTGAGGAAGTGGACATCACGCAGGACCGGATCGACTACCAGAACCTGCCCGACCACGAAAAGCACATCTTCATCAGCAACCTGAAGTACCAGACGCTGCTCGACTCCATCCAGGGCCGCAGCCCCAACATGGCCTTCCTGCCGCTGGTATCGCTGCCCGAGCTCGAGACCTGGATCGAGACCTGGGCGTTTTCCGAGACCATCCACTCGCGCTCGTACACGCACATCCTGCGCAACATCGTCAACGATCCATCGGTGATCTTTGACGACATCATGCGCAACGAGAGCATCAAGCTGCGCGCGGGCGATATCTCGTCGTACTACGACGACCTGATCCGCGATGCGATGCTGCACGCCCAGCTGGGCGCAGGCAGCCACACGATCAATGGCGTGGTACACCAGATCGATGTGTACCAGCTCAAGAAGAAGATGTACCTGTGCCTGATGAATGTGAACATTCTGGAGGCCATCCGCTTTTATGTGAGCTTTGCCTGCTCTTTCGCGTTTGCCGAGCGCAAGCTGATGGAGGGCAATGCCAAGATCATCCGCCTGATCGCCCGCGATGAAGCGCTGCACCTGACCGGCACCCAGCATTTGCTCAACATCATGCGCTCGGGCCAGGACGATCCGGACTTTGCCAAGATCGCCAAGGAGACCGAGCAGGAATGCTTTGAGATGTTCAAGACGGCGGCGATGCAGGAAAAGCAGTGGGCCGAGTACCTGTTCCGCGACGGCTCGATGATTGGCCTCAACAAGGACATCCTGAGCCAGTATGTGGAGTACATCACCAATATCCGCATGACCGCGATCGGGCTCAAACCGGCGTTTGACAACGCCAAGAGCAACCCGATCCCCTGGATCAACACCTGGCTGTCGTCCGACACCGTGCAGGTGGCCCCGCAAGAGGTGGAGCTGAGCTCCTACCTGGTGGGCCAGATCAACGCCGAAGTCTCGCTCGATGACCTGAGCGGAATCGAGTTGTGACCACCGTCAGCACCACGGACACCCTTATACGCGTGCTGCCAGGGGAGAGCCTGCTCGAAGCGCTGGAGCGCACGGGCCACGATGTGGAGTACCAGTGCCGTGGTGGTTATTGCGGCAGCTGCCGCCTCACCTTGGTGGAGGGCGAAGTCGTCTACACCCAGGAGCCGCTGGCCTTTGTCGGGCCCAATGAGGTGGTTCCCTGCTGCTGTGTGGTCAAGACCCCCATCAAGGTGGAGTGCAGCCTGCGGCAAGTGGAAACCAGCGCCGACGATAAGAACCAGCTGGCCCTGGACTTGTAATTCTTCTGCCGTTCTGCGCACAGGCCCCAAGCTTTGCTTGGGGCTTTTTTTGTGGCGTGGTGGCAAGCGCAAAGGCAGCCGATCTTGGGTTCCGTCTGGCGCTCAGGCGCCTGGTTTTTCCTCCCTCGTCAAAGCTTTACACAAGCAAGTCCTGATGGTTTTACAGCACCTGTCCGCCCTGATTGGTGCAAGCATGCCGCCGCATGCTGCAGCACTGTGCAGCGCTGGTGCATGGCCGACCAAAAATATGGTCTTTTTGCACTGTCGACGTGCATGGCCACCGGGTAAGCGCGTAATGGTTTTTACCCGCGAAGCACAGCTTGTGCCCGCCCTCGAATTTCTTGTTTGCGCCGACTGGGCGATCACTTGATCATCGCTGCCAGGTCAGAGCTTCTGATCCACACAGCTTGCATGATTCGGAGATACCAGATGGCAACAAGCCAAGTCATACGCGCCGGGGCAGACATCGGCGGCACTTTCACAGATATCGCGCTCGAGGTCGATGGCGTCCTGTTCAGCGAGAAGGTCCTGACGGACTATGAAAAACCTGAGCGCGCCATCGTCACAGGCCTCAAACAGGCGGCAGCCCAGGCAGGCATTGCGCCAGCGCAGATCGGCACGGTGATCCACGGCACGACCCTGGCCACCAACTCGCTGATCGAGCGGCGCGGCGCCAGAACCGCCTTCATCACCAGCGAAGGTTTTCGCGATGTGATCGAGATGCGCAACGAGGGCCGTTTTGAGCAGTACGACCTGGCCATCCAGCTGCCCGCGCCGCTGATTGCCCGCAACCACCGCTATACGGTGCAGGGCCGGCTCGATGCCAAGGGCCAGGAGCTGCAGCCGCTCGATGAGGCAGAGGTGCAGGACGTGATTGCCCAGCTGCGCGAGGGTGCATACGACAGCGTGGCCGTGGGCCTGATGCACAGCTACAAGAACCCGGCCCATGAAAAGCGGGTGCGCGCGCTGATTGTAGAGGCGCTGCCCCAGCTGTCGGTGTCCATCTCCAGCGAGGTCTCGCCGCAGATCCGTGAGTTCGAGCGCTTCAACACCGTCTGCGCCAATGCCTATGTGAAGCCGCTGATGTCCTCCTACCTGCAGCGCCTGGCCCAGGCCTTGGTGGCAGAGGGCATGCATTGCCCGCTCTACCTGATCCACTCGGGCGGCGGGCTGATGTCGCTGGCCAATGCGGCCGAGTTTCCGGTGCGCCTGCTCGAATCCGGCCCGGCCGGTGGCGCCATCTACGCCAGCGATTTTGCGGCCAAGTACGGCCAGGACAAGGTGGTGTCCTTTGACATGGGCGGCACCACCGCCAAGATCTGCCTCATCGACCAGCATGTACCCAAGACAGCGCGCGTGTTTGAAGTGGCGCGTAGCTACCGCTTCAAAAAGGGCAGCGGCATGCCGATCTCGATCCCCGTCATCGAGATGATCGAGATCGGCGCGGGCGGCGGCTCCATCGCCCATGTGGATGACATGCGCCAGGTGCGCGTGGGGCCGGAGAGCGCGGGCTCGGAGCCGGGCCCTGCCAGCTACGGCCGGGGCGGCGCCCGCCCGACGGTGACCGATGCCGACTTGCTGCTGCATAAGCTCGACCCGGCACGCTTTGCCGGCGGCAGCATGCGGCTGAACATGCCTGCCGCGCAAGACGCGATGGCAACCCATGTCGGCCAGGCGCAAGGCCTGGACGCGGTGCGTGCGGCCTATGCCGTGGCCGAAGTGGTGGACGAGAACATGGCCAATGCCGCGCGCATGCATGCCGTGGAGTCCGGCCAGGACCTGGAGGCCTACACGATGATCGCCTACGGCGGCGCTGCGCCGCTGCATGCCGTGCGGCTGTGCGAAAAGCTGGGCATCCATCGCCTGCTGATCCCGACGGGCGCCGGCGTGGGCTCGGCCATCGGCTTTTTGCGCGCGCCCTTTGCCTATGAGTCGCTGCGCAGCTCGGTGATACGCATGAGCCAGTTCGATGGCGAGGCCGTCAATGCCATGCTGCGCGAGATGGAGGTGGAGGTGAGCGCCTTTTTGCACGACACCGGCTACGACGGCGAGACCGTCAAGGAGCTGCGTGCCTTTATGCGCTACTGCGGCCAGGGCTGGGAGATCCCTGTGTCGGTGCCGGTGCAGCACTTTGGAGCGGACAGCGTGCCCGCCCTGAACGCGGCCTTTGTGCAGAACTATGTGGCCTTGTTTGGCCACGCGATCGACGGGCTCGACATCGAGGTGGTGAGTTGGGCACTGTCCTTGCGTTCCAAGACCTTGCCGCCGGCCAAGGCCGCGCTGCAGCGGGGCGGCACGCCCCAAAAGGGTGCCGGTACGGTGCTGGACCGCCGCGAGGTGTTTGACGGCAAACAGGGACAGTTCTATGCCTGCGATATCTATGAGCGCCTGGGCCTGCCCCGGGGCCAGGCCGTGCCCGGCCCGGTGGTGATTGTGGAGAAGGAAACCTCGACCTATGTGAGCCCCGGATTCAAGGTGGTGCTGCAGGCAGATGACTGCATGCTGGTCGAGCGCATGGACAGCGGAGTGTGATCATGGCAAACAATACAGACGTTCATTACCAAATCATGTGGAACCGCCTTATCTCGGTGGTCGAAGAGCAGGCGGTCACCTTGATTCGCACCGCCTTTTGCACCAGCGTGCGGGAGGCGGGGGACTTGTCGGCCGGCGTGTTCGACAAGCAAGGCCGCATGATGGCCCAGGCCGTGACCGGCACCCCAGGTCACGTGAACTCGATGGCCGAGTCGGTCGCGCATTTCGCCAAACGCTTTGAGCGCAACACGCTGCAAGATGGCGATGTGCTGGTCACCAACGACCCCTGGCTGGGCACCGGCCACCTGCACGACATCACCGTCGTCACCCCAGTCTTCTATGGCCGCGATGGCCACAGCGCCCATATCGGTTACTTTGCCGCCACCGCCCATGTGGTGGACATCGGCGGGCGCGGCTTTGGCCCGGACGGCAGCGATGTCTACGAGGAGGGCCTGTGCATTCCGCCGATGAAGTTCTTCCGCGCCGGCGCACTCAATGAGGACCTGATCGAGATCCTGCGCAACAACGTGCGCGAGCGCGACCAGGTGATTGGCGACTTCCATTCGCTGGCCGTCTGCAATGCCACGGGCATGCGCCGCTTGAAGGGCATGCTCGACGAGTTCGGGCTCCATGACCTGGAAGACCTGGCCGGCTTTATCTTTGCCAACAGCCAGCGCGCCACCCGCGAGCGCATTGCCGCCTTGCCCGACGGCACGCAGCGCTACGCGATGACCGTGGACGGATACGAGAAGCCCATCGAGCTGGTCGTGGCCGTGGAGATTGCGGCCGACAAGCTGCGAGCCGACTTCACCGGCACCTCGGATCCCAGCCGCTACGGCATCAATGTGCCGCTGACCTACACCAAGGCCTATGCCTCCTATGCGCTCAAATGCGCGATTGCGCCGGAGATCCCCAACAACTGGGGCTCGCTGGAGCCCTTTGAGATCAGCGCGCCCGAGGACTGCATCCTCAATGCCCACCGCCCGCGCCCGGTGTCGGTGCGCCATGTCATCGGCCACCTGATCCCCGATGTGGTGCTCGGCGCGCTGCAACCCATTTGCCAGGGCGAGATTCCGGCCGAAGGGGCCAGCTCGCTGTGGAACCTGCAGATGCGCTTCAAGGGCATCAGCCCGGCCACGCGCAACCAGCAGCACGAGATCCTGATGTTCAACACCGGCGGCACCGGCGCGCGCCCCTCGAGCGATGGCCTCAGCGCCACCGCCTTCCCCAGTGGCGTGCAGGCCATGTCGGTCGAGGTGACCGAGAGCATCGGCCCCATCATCATCTGGCGCAAGGAGCTGCGGCCCAACTCGGGCGGCGCCGGCCGCTGGCGGGGCGGCCTGGGCCAGCGCATCGAGGTGGGCTCGGCAGAAGGCTTTGAGTTTGACCTGAACGCCATGTTTGACCGCGTGCATTTTGCAGCGCGCGGCCACAACGGCGGCCAAAGCGGCGCACTGGGCAAGGTGTCGCTGGACGACGGCACCGCCTTGCGCGGCAAGGGCAAGCAGCAGATCCCGGCTGGGCGCCGATTGATTTTGGACTTGCCCGGCGGTGGCGGCAACGGCGATGCGGCGCTGCGCCCCACCGCGCTGGTGCAGCGCGATGTGGCTTATGGCTATATCAGCGCCGAACAAGCCAAAACCGATTACGCCCAGGCCACGCCGCTGCCCCCGGCCTGATCGCGTGCCCAAGTCCAGCGGCATAGCCGCTGGTCCTTTCCCATATTTCTCCCCCTGCAGGACACCAAGGACTTCCCGATGCGCACCCACAATCCCATGGCAGATGGCTTTGCCGCCCCAAGTGCAAGCCTTTCGGACTGGTCATCCCCCCATGCGGCGGCGGCGCCGCGCGCGGTGCAGTCCAAGGAGCTCAACCGCATAGTGCTGGCCTCGGTGGTGGGCAGCTTTGTCGAGTGGTTCGAGTTCTCGGTCTACGGCTACCTGGCAGCGGTGCTGGGCAAGGTGTTCTTTGCCACCAGCTCGCCCACCATGCAGATCACCGCATCCTGGGCGGCCTTTGCGATTGCGTTTTTTGCCCGGCCCATTGGCGGCATCTTCTTTGGCTCGCTGGGCGACAAGTACGGCAGAAAGCGGGTGCTGACCATCACCATCATCATGATGGCGATCTCCACCTTTTTGATTGGCGTGCTGCCCGGCTATGCGAGCATCGGCATTGCCGCGCCGCTGCTCCTGATCGTGCTGCGCCTGATGCAGGGGCTGTCGGCCGGTGGCGAGGCCAGTGGCGCGGCCATCTTTGTGGCCGAGTACTGCCGCGACCGCAACCGCACCTTGCTCACCAGCTGGGTTGAGGTGGGCTGCATGGCGGGCTTTTTCTTCGGTGCCTCGGTCTCGGCCATTCTGACGATGTTCTTCAGCGCCGAGCAGATCCTGGACTGGGCCTGGCGCATTCCGTTTCTGATTGCGCTGCCGCTGGGCGCCATTGGCCTCTATATCCGCAAGTACCTGGAAGAGACCCCCACCTTCATGGCCATGAAGCAGCAGCATGACGCACTGGCCCAGGCGAGCTGGAAGGTGCTGTTTGCCACGCACAAGAAAGAGCTGTTCCAGTCCGCTGGCATCATCATCGTGACCAATGTCACCTTGTTCACCGTCGTCACCTATATCCCGACCTACTTTGTCAGCGCGCTGCATGTCGATGTGGCCACCGGCCTCAAGCTCTCGCTGGGCCCGCAGCTTTTTTTGGTGGTGATGATTCCCATCATGGGCCTGCTGGCCGACAAGCTCAGTCGCAAGACGATGATGATCGCTGCGAGCCTGGCGATTGCGGTATTGGCCGTGCCTTGCTTTCACCTGCTGCTCGAAGGCAGCACCGCCGCCAAGATCTCGTCCTTGATGGTGCTCAACTTCTGTCTGGCCATGCTGCTGGGCAGCATCTACTCGATCATCCCTTCGATGTTCCACACCAGCGTGCGCTTCAAGGGCATGGCGCTGAGCTACAACGTGGCTGTGGCGATGTTTGCCGGCACCGCGCCGATGATCAACTCCTGGTTGATTGCCCGCACCGGCAACCCGGTCGTGCCTGCCTACTACCTCATTGGCGCGGCAATCATTGGCCTCATCGCCCTGGTCAGCAGCCGGGACCGCACCGGTCTGCCGATGCATGGTGATCCGGTCCAGTAAGGCCATGCGCTGCTGAGCGCTGCGCCAGCCCGAACGCATCCCTTCTGGATGCGTTTTTTTATGCATCAGCGGGGCAGGGCGCAGCAGGCAAGAGCGGTGGCATGCCGGCCCGCTGGGCGCCGGGCTGCGACCTATAATCATCGCCAGCCCGGGCTCTGCCTCTCCTGGCCTGGCGCTCCTCCATGAAATACAAGCTCCCGCCCCTGCAGCCACTGCGCGTGTTCGAGTCCGTCTACCGCCATGGCTCGATCCGCAAGGCGGCCGACGAGCTGTGCCTGACGCCACAGGCCGCCAGCCAGCAACTCAAGCAATTGGAAAGTGCGCTGGATGTGCAACTGTTCGAGCGCGGCGCGCGGGGCCTGGCGGCCAGCGCCGAGGCGCAGACCTTGTACCACTATGTGGAGCAGGGGCTCGATGCACTGAGCCAGGGGCTGGAAGCCGTGCGCTCCCACCACAAGGCTGCGCAGTTCCATATCCAGGTCAGCCCATACTTTGCAACCCAGTACCTGATCCGCTCGCTGCCCTCGTTCACCAAGGATTACCCGGAGCTCGATCTGCGCATCTCCATCGGTGTGGAGCTGCCTTCGTTCGATAGCGGCGATCTGGATGCAGCCATTGTCTGGGGCTACGGCGGTGTGGACCACCTCGATGAAACGCCGCTGCTCGAAGACCTCAAGGTGATCGTGGCTGCGCCGCAGCTGCTGGCCGAGCACCCGGTGGAGACAGCGCAGGATTTGCCGCACCACCGGCTGATATCGCCGCTGACGCACAACAGTCTGTGGCAGGACATTTATGCGATGCTGGGCCTGGAGCCCGGCGGCAAGCATGTCAGCCCCATGCTGCTGCACACGCACGATGCGATGCTGCAAGCCGTTCTCAGCGGGCAGGGCGTGGGCCTACTGTCCTATGTCGATGCGCTCAGCTATATCCACAGCGGCAAGCTGCTCGCACCCTTTGGGGCGGAGCTGCTGCGACAACTGCCGATGGACAGAACGCCCAAGTTCCACCTCTACACCCGCCGGGGCGGGGGAGAGCGCCCAATCCAGGCCAGCTTTCGGCAGTGGCTGCTGGGCCAGCTGCGCAGCACTGACTTCATCGGCTATGCGACGCGGCTGCCGCAGGGCTGATACAGCCACTGGGGCATGCGCTGTATCGCCCAGCTGACACAGGCCATGGCCAAAAGGCACTGCCCGGGCTTGCGGCTGGTACACTGGCTGCGCTTTGAAAAAAGCCTATCTACAGGTGCTCGCATGCGAGTGAAACGGGAACAAGGTCGGGAGTGCGCTCCCCCAAGCCTTGGCTGCCCCCGCAACGGTAGACAGGAAACGTAGCCGATGCGGCCCGCTCCCACGCGGGCCCAGTCACTGGGGTTGAGAGAGTGTCCACGCCTGCCAGGCAATAAGACACCCGCACCCTGGGAAGACCGGCTACCGGGTCAGCGCCTGCGCTGCACCGCCTGTAAGCCCGGAGACCGGCCTGTTCCTAGTCGCAGTGCGCGCTGTGCCTCTGGCCAGCACGTGCTCTCTCAACTGTCTGCGGGGTGTGGACGGCGGTTCTTCGCGCGACCCCGTCTTGGGGGGTGACCGCGTGCAGTGCAGCCCCCGCATCAGGCAGTTAGCGCCTTTTGTTGAAATGACTGCAGTTCCTTTTCCGAAAAACCGGCTCCTGGCCGCCCAGCGGCTCTCTTCCTCCTTGCGCCTGGTTGGCAGCTCCTGTGTTCTGTGTTTGCCCGCCTTGGGCATCACAGTAGCCCATGCCCAAGAAGCCTCACTGCCTGAAGTGGTGGTGAGCGACCAGCGCAGCGAGCCCAATGCGCTCCAGCTGCCGTCGACCTCGGCGAGCAAGCTGGCCGTGCCGCTGCAGGACCTGCCCGCCAGTGTCAGCTCGGTCTCGGCCGTGCAGGTGCAAGAGCGTGCCGACTACGAGGTGGTCGATGCCGTGGGCCGCAGCGTGGGCCTGAGTGCCAATGGCACGCCTGGCAATGGCGGGCTGTCGTTCTCCAGCCGGGGCTTTACCGGTGTGAACTCGGTCGGCGTGGCCGAAGACGGGCTGAGCCTGGGGGTTGCAGCCGGCACCGTGGCCTATCCCAATTCCAGCTGGGGCTATGAGCGCTTTGATGTGCTGCGCGGCCCCGCATCGCTGATGTACGGCAGCGGCACCATGGGCGCCACGGTGAACGCGGTGCGCAAGGAACCCAGCCGCAGTACATCGACCGAATTGCTGCTGGGCGCTGGCTCCCACGGCACCGCCCGCGCGGGCCTGGGCAGCACCGGCGCGCTGAGCGACAGCCTGAGCTACCGCCTGGATGTTTACGGCGATCGCACCGATGGCGAGCGCCAACTGGGCAACAGCGACAGCAAGAAGATCATGAGCGCCATCCGCTGGCAGGCGAGCAGCGATCTGCGCCTGGACCTGACGGCCGATGTCAGCGACCAAAGGCCCGAGCGCTACTTTGGCACCCCGGTGGTCGATGGCAAGCCGGTGGCGGCGCTGGGCGACCGCAATTTCAACTTTCTCGACAGCGACATCCACTACAAGGACCAGCGCTACAAATTGAGGGCCGAGTGGAATGTGAGCGAGGCGCTGGTGCTGCGCAACGAGACCTACCATATGAAGGCCGACCGCCACTGGAAGAACATCGAAGGCTATGACTACGATGCCAGCACGCGCACGGTTCACCGCTACGACTACCTGGAGATCGGCCACGACCTGGAGCAAAGCGGCAACCGCTTAGGCGCCGTTTTCAAGCCCGGCCAGCATGAGATAGCGATGGGCTGGGATGTGTCGCAGGCCAAGTTCACCGCGCTCAACAGCTCGCCCTATACCGGTGAATCCGATGTGCCGCTGACCGGTGGCACCAGTGGCTACTGGGACAGCCCAGACCCTTACAAGCCGCGCATGACCTCGCGCATCCGCCAAAACGCCTTCTACCTGGAAGACGCCTGGAAGCTGGGCGAGCAGTGGCTGCTGATGGCCGGCCTGCGCCGCGACCTCTATGATTTTGACCGCATGGATTTGCTCAGCCAAGCCCGCTTTGACAAGACCTTGGGCGGCACCTCCTGGCGCCTGGGCCTCACGCACAAGCTGGGCCAGCACACCAGCATGTATGCGCAAGTCAGCACAGGCCATGACCCGGTCAACAGCCTGCTGTCGCTGACCCAGTCGCAAACCGGCTTTAGCTTGAGCAAAGGCCGCCAGGTGGAAGTGGGCATCAAGCAGCAGCTGCCCAATGGCCAGGGCGAATGGACTCTGGCGGTCTTCGATATCCGCAAGAAAGACATCATCACCCGCGATCCGGACCGCCCCGCGCTGTCGATCCAGGGCGGCAAGCAGTCGTCCAAGGGGATCGAGCTGGCAGGCAGCTGGCGGGCGACCAAGGCCTGGCGCTTCGAGGGCAACCTGGGCTATGCGGATGCCCAGTTCGACGAGCTGCTCGAAGGCGCCACAGCCATTGACCGCGCTGGCAACCAGCCGGCCAATGTGCCGCGCTACACGGCCAATGCCTGGGCCCATTACCAGACGGGCGATTGGCGCGCATCGCTGGGTCTGCGCCATGTTGCCAGCCGCTACACCAGCAACGCCAATACCGCGCAGCTCCCCGCCTACACGGTGGCCGATGCGGTGCTGGGCTGGAACCTGAACCGCACAACCACCTTGAACCTGGTGGGCCGCAATCTGGCCAACAAACGCTATGCTGCATCGTCCTACGGCTCGCAATGGCTGATGGGCAATGGCCGCAGTTTTGAGCTGATGGCCCATCTGCGTTTCTGAGCAAGGTAGAGCATGACCACAAGCGCTTCCCGGCAAACCCTGCGTGCCCTGGCGGCAGCTGCTTCCCTGATGCTGACCGGCTGCGACGGGCCAGCGGGCCAGCAGCCGCCCAGCCGCCCCAGCCAGGCGGCGGCCATCCCCATGGCCGAAGCGGCAGCAGTGCCCGCAGGCCTGCGGGCTGCGCCGTTGGAGATCGATGTCTGCGGCCAGCCCCAGCGCTATGACCGGGTGCCCCAGCGCGCCATCACGCACGATGTGAACATCACCGAGATGTTCCTGTTTCTGGGCCTGGGCCCCAAGCTGGTGGGCTACTCGGGCATACCGTCGCGCAAGGAAATCAGCCCCGAGCTGATGACCCAGCTCGCCCAGGTGCCCAAGCTGTCGTCGCAGGACATGAACCTGGAAAACATGCTCGAGGCACGTGCTGACTTTGTGTTTGGCGGCTGGAGCTATGGCTTTCGCCCCGGCGGGGTCACGCCCGAGCTGCTGGCCCAGCATGGCGTAGCCAGCTATGTGCTGTCCGAGTCCTGCATCCACGTGCAAAAGCGCGAGCGTGTGGCGCTGGGCGATACCTTGGCAGACCTGCGCAATGTGGCGCGTATCTTTGCTATCGAAGCCCAGGCGCAAGGGCAGATTGACAAATTGCAGGCCTCGATCGACCAGCTGGCCGTGCAGATGCAGGGCAATACGCACAGGCCGCGCGTCTTTGTGTTTGACAGCGGCGAGAAGATACCCACGACCGTGGGCGGTTTTGGCATGCCCCAGGCCATGCTCGATGCCGCAGGCGGCAGCAATATCTTTGCCGACATCGCCAGCAACTGGCCCAAGGGCAACTGGGAGGATGTGATCACCCGCGACCCGGAATGGATCGTCATCATCGACTATGGCCAGCCCAGCGCCCAGGGCAAGATCGATTTTCTGCGCGCCAAGCCTGAGCTGGCTGGGGTGTCTGCGATCCGCGAGCAGCGCTTTTTTGTCATCAGCTATGCCGAAGCCACGCCAGGCCCGCGCAATGTGCATGTGGCCCAGCGCCTGGCTGCCGCCTTGCACCCGGATCGCCGTATCACCGTGGACTCCGTTCCCTGGCTGCCTGCAGCGGAGCCCAAGCCGTGAGCCATGCGCCGGGCTGCGACGGCCTGCATGAACGCCAGCGGCGCGCGCCCTGGTCCTTGGCGCTGTGCCTGCTGCTGCTCTTGGCCCTGCTGCTGGCCAGCGGCCTGGCCGCCATCACCTGGGGCTCGGCATCGCTGCACGCGTCAACGGTGTGGTCGGTCATCTGGCAGCAGCTGCTGGGCGGCGGGTGGCAGCCAGATGCTGGGCAGGGCGGCATCAGCCAGCAGCACTACCAGATTGTCTGGATGGTGCGCATGCCCCGGGTGCTGCTCGCGGCGCTCGTCGGCGCCGGCCTGGCCGTCGTGGGCGTGGTGATGCAGGCGATGGTGCGCAACCCGCTGGCCGACCCCTACATGCTGGGCGTGTCCTCGGGGGCATCGGTGGGGGCCGTTTCGGTACTGGCCTATGGCAGCCTGGCGGTGGCTGGCCTTTATGCGATCACCGCAGGCGCCTTTATCGGTGCACTGCTGGCTACCGCGCTGGTCTATGCGCTGGCCCAGCAACAAGGGCGCCTGCATGCGACCCGGCTGATCCTGAGCGGCGTGGCCATCGGCTACATGCTGATGGGGGTCACGAGCCTCATCACGTTGACGGCCGGCCAGCGCGAGCTGGCCAATGCCTTGCTGACCTGGACCTTGGGCAGCCTGGCCGCAACGCAGTGGAGCGCCCTGGGCCTGCCCGCAGCCGTGCTGGGCCTGGGCCTGCTGTGGCTGCTGCTCTGCGCCCGCCAGCTCAATGCCTTGCTGATCGGCGACGAGGGCGCGGCCACCTTGGGACTGAACACTGCCAGCCTGCGCTTGCAGTTGTTCGTCGTGGTGTCGCTGCTGACGGGCACCATGGTGGCGGTGAGTGGCGCCATCGGCTTTGTCGGCCTGGTCATCCCCCATATCACGCGCATGCTGGTGGGCAGCGACCACCGCCGCGTGCTACCGGTCAGCGCCTTGATGGGGGCGAGCTTTCTGGTGCTGGTCGATCTGGCCGCGCGCACCTGGTTTTCGCCCAGCGAGCTGCCCGTGGGCGTCATCACCTCGCTCATTGGCGGGCCCTTCTTTATCTGGATGCTGTGGCGCCGCACCAGTGCGATGCCGGGAGGCAGCGCATGATGCTGACGGCGAGTAACCTGTCCTGGACCGCCGGCCACGGCGCCCAGGCCACGCAAATCGTGCGCCAAGCCAGCCTGCAAGTGGCAAAGGGCGAATGTGTCGGTCTGGTCGGCCCCAATGGCTGCGGTAAATCGACGTTGATGCGCATGCTCTACCGCGTGCTGCAGCCCCAGGCCGGTGGCCGTATACAGCTGCAGGGCCGCGATATCTGGCAGATGAGCGCCCGCCAGTTTGCACAGCAGGCGGCCGTGCTGGGCCAGGAGTCTGGCCTGGGCTTTGACTGCACGGTGCAGGAGCTGGTGATGATGGGCCGCTACCCGCACCAGTCGCGCTGGGCAAGGGACAGCGCCCAGGACAAGGCCGTCGTCAGCGCCTGCCTGGCGCAGGTACGGGCCAGCAGCCTGGCTGACCATCCGCTGTCCTCGCTCTCGGGCGGCGAGCGCCAAAGGGTGCTGCTGGCCCGTGCGCTGGCCCAGCAGCCGCAGCTTTTGTTTCTGGACGAGCCCACCAACCACCTGGATATCCAGTTCCAGCTGGAGCTGCTCAGCCTGGTGCGTGCCTCGGGCTGCACGGTGCTGATCGTGGTGCATGACCTGAACCTGGCCGCGCAGTTCTGCGACCGCCTCTATGTGATGCAGGCCGGCGCGATCGAGGCCGAAGGCAGGCCCGAGCAGGTACTGACGCCGCAGACCATTGCGCGCGTGTTCCAGGTCGAGTCCCTGGTGGACCGCCATCCGCGCCTGGACAAGCCGCGCGTGAGCTACTGGAGGGACAAACCCCATGGCTAAACCACCCGATGCCTTGTTGCTGCTGGGCCGGGGCGGCCTGGGGTCCGCCGCCAAGAACGAATTGCAGGCCTTGCTGCAGGCCTGCCAGCAGGGAGCTCCGGGCCTGCCTATGCAGCTGGCCTTTGTGGACCGCAACCAGCCGGCCTTGCCCGAGGCGCTGGACAGCCTTTGCGCTGCACTTGCGCCGGCCGATCTGGCGCGGCAGACCATCGTCATCCAGCCGGTCATGGTGCCCGATGAGCCCGCCCTGCGGCGCTGGCTGCAAAAGGTCGCCATGCGCTGGCTCGCCAGCCAGGCCAAAGATGCCCGGCCCCAGCTGGTATTTGCGCAGCCGCTGCTGCAGTCGGATGGCTTGGTGCCCGCCTTGCTGAACAACGTGGCGCTCGCAACATCCCAGCCCGATGTGGTGGCCGAGGAGGGCGACGAGGGCTGGCAAACCGACCCCGTGGCGTGGAGCACGGTGCCCGCGCACCAGCGCCATGTGCTGTGGTGCATGGGGCCGCGCTGCGTAGCCAAAGGGGCTGCAGCGTTATGGCCCCGGCTCAGCCAGGCGGTGCAGGCCAGTGCGCCCCTCAAGCAGCAGCTGCAGCTGCTGCAGACCAGTTGCCAGTACCCCTGCAACCAGGGGCCGCTGATGATCGTCTATCCCGATGGCGTCTGGTACGGCAACCTCGATGAAGACAGCCTGGTGCCGGTGCTCAAAAGCCACATCGAAGGCAGCGAGGCCTGCGCGGCGCACCGGGTGCATTCGCCCCGCGTGCCTCCGCCCTGCAGCGATTCAGATCCATGAGCGCAGTGCGCTATTTGCACTGCAGCAGCGGATCGGCCGCAAAAATCTCCACCACCCAGTCGACAAAGGCGCGGACCTTGGCGCTCAGGTGCGAGTTGGGCGGGTAGACCACATAGACTGGCAGCAGAGGCTGGGTCCACTCCGGCAGGATCTGCACCAGCTGACCGCTTTTCAGGTATTCGCGCGCCTGGTAGCTGGTGATCTGTCCTACGCCCTGGCCGCTGAGCAGGCTGGTGGTATAGGCATTGGCTTCGTTCACGGCCAAGGTCGAGGGGTTGGTCATCTCGATGACCTCGCCGTTGTGCTGAAACTCCAGCGGATAGCGGCGCTGGGTCACTGGCGAGAAATAAATCACACTGTTGTGGCCGTTTTCCAGATCGCGCGGATGCTGGGGCGTGCCGTACTGCTGCAGATAGCCGGGCGAGGCCACCGTCGAAAACTCCACATTGCCCACGCGGCGCGCCACCAGCGACTGGTCACGCAACTCGCCGCCCCGGATCACGCAGTCCACATTGTCGGCAATCAGGTCCACCGTACGGTCCGTCACACCCAGGTCGATCTGGATATCGGGGTAGCGCGCCTGGAAGGATGCCAGCTGCGGAATGATCAAAAGCCGGGCGATCGAGGTGCCCACGTCCACACGCAGGCGCCCGCGCGGCGTGGCCCGCACCTGGCTCATGCTGGCTTCGAGCTCATCAAAATCGCTCAGCAGCCGCACGGCGCGGTCGTAGTAGGCAGCGCCGTCGGTGGTGACGGTCACGCGGCGCGTGGTGCGGTTGAGCAGTTTGACCCGCAGCCGGTCTTCCAGCGCCTGCACATGCTTGGTCACACTGGCCTTGGGCAGCTGCAGCGACGAGGCCGCAAGCGTGAAGGTGCCCGACTCCACGACCCGCGCGAACACCCGCATTGCCTGTATCTGATCCATCTGCCTCTCCTTGCACTGTGCTTGCACTGTCGCGCACGCGCGCGCCAAAGTAGGTGGATTCTCACACGCCAAAGATCATGCCATTGTTCCTGATTTGGAAATAGTGCGGCCATAATTTGCGGATTGATCGGTTGCAGCAACGCAACTACATTTACCCCATGCCTACTTTCCACCGGGCTAGCTTATGTCTGACACCACCGTAAAAACCCGTTCACCGGCTCCTGACTTCATCGACACCGTCGCTCCGACGGCGTCGGGCGAGTCGGTGGCCGTGCGCCTGTACGGTAGCAAAGGCAAGTCGGGCGAGCCTTCGCCCTTGGTGCTGCATTTTCATGGCGGCGCTTTTGTTGAAGGCGATCTCGACAGTGGCTGCACCGTAGCGGGTCTGCTGGCCTCAGCAGGTGCCCGTGTGGTGTCGGTGGCGTACCCGCTCTCGCCTGAGCATCCATTTCCGCGTCCATTGGAGATCGGATATGAAATGCTCCAGTGGAGCTACAAACATCGCACACGCCTTGCCGGCAAAGGTGCGCCGATGTATGTGGCTGGTGAGGAGGCGGGCGCCAACCTGGCGGCCGGCGTGTGCTTGATGGCGCGTGATCAACGCCATCCGCCGCTGGCAGGGCAGATCCTGCTCTCACCCATGCTCAATCCCTGCGCCGGCACGGCATCGCTTCGCGCTGCCAATGGCGATGCGACGGAATGCAAATGGGCCGAGGGCTGGAGCAAGTTCCTGGGCTGCACCTATGACGGTATCCATCCCTACGCCGTGCCCGCGATGGCACAGCGCCTGGCTGGGCTGCCGGCAACGCTCATCATGGTGGGCGATGAAGACCCGATGCACGACGAGGCACTGGCCTATGCCAGCCGCCTGCAGGCAGCCGGTCATCTGGTGCAGCAGCATGTGTTCAAGGTCGCGCAACAGTGGCCCGATGCATTGCTCGAGCCCCGAGCTCCCGAGCCCTGTCCCTGTGCCGGGGCGGTGCTGGAACAACTGGCACTTTTCTTCGAGACATCCCGATGTCGGGCGCAAGCCTGATCCCCTGAACGAAGCGCAAGGCATGAGCGGCGCCTCTTCCCGGTAAAGCCCTGGGAGCGGCGGCGGGCGGCTGCGCCTTCACCACCCTTAAAAACGCTTTCTCGCAACGCATTGCCGGATGGGCAAGGATTTTCTGTCGGCTCTTGTTAGCCGCAGGGGCATGCCGTTGCCGCAGGAAACCTCAAAAACGATTCACGCACACATCAGGACTTGGCCATGAGCAACAACAAAACTTCTTCTTCCCCTCAACGCCGCTGGTGGACGGCCATCGGACTGGCAGCCGCCGTGGTAGCTGCCGGCGGCACGGCATTGGGCCTGCAAAGCTCGCACGCGAGTGCCCCGGCCGAGGCCGCAGCGCCGCCCGCGATGCCGGTCTCCGTCGCCCAGGTGCTGCAGCAGGACGTGCAGCTCTGGGACGAATTCTCCGGCCGGCTCGAAGCCGTGCAGCGCGTCGATGTGCGCCCCCGTGTGGCCGGCGCGCTGCAGGCGGTGCACTTCAAGGAAGGCGCCCTGGTCAAGGCCGGTGACCTGCTCTTCACGGTGGACCCTGCGCCATATGCCGCCGAAGTAGACCGTGCCGAAGCCCAGGTAGTGGCCGCGAAGGCGCGCATGGGCTATTCGCAAAGCGAAGCCGAGCGTGCTGCACGCCTGTGGGAAGAGCGCGCGATTGCGCAAAAGGAGCTGGACGAGCGCAGCAACGCCCGCCGCGAAGCAGACGCCAACCTGCGCGCCGCCCAGGCCGCGCTGCAGACGGCCAAGTTGAACCTGGGCTACACCCAGGTGCGCGCGCCGGTGGCCGGCCGCATGGGCCGCATCGATGTGACCGTGGGCAACCTGGTCAGCGCCGGTGCCGGCGCGCCAGTGCTGACGACCCTGGTGTCCGTCAACCCCATGTACGCCAGCTTTGATGCCGACGAGCAAATCGTGACCAACGCGCTGCAAGGCCTGCGCCAGGGCAAGAGCGCGCGGGCGCTGATCGAGAGCATTCCCGTGCAGATGGGGGTGGGCACGAGCGGCGCCACCCCTTACAACGGCCACCTGCAGCTGATTGACAACCAGGTCGATGCGCGCAGCGGCACGGTGCGGGTGCGTGCGGTGTTTGACAACGCCGATGGCGCGCTGATGGCCGGCCAGTTTGCCCGCGTGCGCATGGGCCAGCCCCACAGCCAGCAAGCGCTGCTGATCAATGAGCGTGCGGTGGGCACGGACCAGAGCAAGAAGTTTGTACTGGTGGTGGGCGAGGGCAACAAGGCCGAATACCGCGAAGTGCAGCTGGGCGCGCCGTTTGAAGGCCTGCGCCTGGTGACCTCGGGCCTCAAGGCCGGCGAGCGCATTGTGGTCAATGGCCTGCAGCGCGTGCGGCCCGGCGCCGTGGTGGCGCCGCAGGATGTGCCCATGTCCAGCAAGTCCGAGCTCAAGAACGATGCGCAGCAGGCAGCCAACGATGGCTCCAAGCCAGCCGCCTAAACCGATAACAAAAAAGCCAAGCGTATGAATTTATCCCGATTTTTCATCGACCGCCCGATCTTTGCGGGCGTGCTGTCGCTGCTGATCTTTCTGGCAGGGCTGATCGCCATGCGGGCCTTGCCCATCTCGGAGTACCCCGAGGTGGTACCACCCTCGGTGGTGGTGCGCGCCCAGTACCCCGGCGCCAACCCCAAGGTGATCGCCGAAACCGTGGCCACGCCGCTCGAAGAATCCATCAACGGTGTCGAAGGCATGCTCTACATGGGCAGCCAGGCCACCACCGATGGCGTGATGACCCTGACCGTGACCTTCAAGCTGGGCACCGACCCGGACAAGGCCCAGCAGCTGGTGCAAAACCGCGTCTCGCAAGCCGAGCCGCGCCTGCCCGAAGAAGTGCGGCGCCTGGGCGTGACGACAGTCAAGAGTTCGCCCGACATCACCATGGTTGTCCATATGGTCTCGCCCAATGGCCGCTATGACATCGATTACCTGCGCAACTACGCCGTGCTCAATGTCAAGGACCGCCTCGCGCGTATCCAGGGCGTCGGCCAGGTGCAGATCTTTGGCGGTGGCGATTACTCGATGCGTGCCTGGCTCGACCCGCAAAAGGTGGCGCAACGCGGCCTGTCGGCCAGCGATGTGGTCGCCGCCATCCGCGGCCAGAATGTGCAAGCCGCTGCCGGCGTCGTCGGTGCATCGCCCGGTCTGCCCGGCGTGGACACGCAGCTGTCGATCAACGCCCAGGGGCGCCTGTCCAGCACTGAAGAGTTTGGCGACATCATCGTCAAGACCGGCTCGGACGGTGCGGTGACGCGCCTGCGCGACATTGCCCGCCTGGAGTTGGGCGCGGCAGATTACTCGCTGCGTTCGCTGTTGAACAACGAACCGGCCGTCGGTATGGGCGTGTTCCAGGCCCCGGGCTCCAATGCGCTCGAGATCTCGGAAAACGTGCGCAACACCATGGCCGAGCTGCAAAAGAACATGCCCGAAGGCGTGGAGTTCCGCATCGCCTATGACCCGACCCAGTTCGTGCGCGCCTCCATCGACTCGGTGATCCACACCTTGCTCGAAGCCATCGCGCTGGTCGTGGTCGTCGTGATTGTGTTCCTGCAGACCTGGCGCGCCTCCATCATTCCGCTGCTGGCCGTACCGGTGTCGGTCGTGGGAACGTTCGCCGTTTTGCACCTGCTGGGCTTCTCGATCAATGCGCTCAGCCTGTTTGGCTTGGTGCTGGCCATCGGTATCGTGGTCGATGATGCCATCGTCGTGGTCGAGAACGTCGAGCGCAACATTGAAGCGGGGCTGAGCCCGCGTGAAGCCACCTACCAGGCGATGCGCGAAGTCTCGGGCCCGATCATTGCGATTGCGCTGGTGCTGGTCGCGGTGTTTGTGCCGCTGGCTTTTATCAGTGGTCTGACCGGCCAGTTCTACAAGCAGTTTGCGGTGACGATCGCCATCTCCACAGTGATCTCGGCCATCAACTCGCTGACCCTGTCGCCGGCGCTGGCAGCGCTGCTGCTCAAGGGCCATGACGAGCCCAAGGATGCGCTCACCCGTGGCATGGACCGTGTGCTGGGTGGCTTCTTCCGCCGCTTCAATGCCGTCTTCCACCGTGGCTCGGAAGCCTACAGTGGCGGCGTGCGCCGCGTGATTGGCCACAAGGCCGGCATGTTTGTGGTCTACCTGGCGCTTGTCGGTGCCACCTGGGGCCTGTTCCATATGGTGCCCGGAGGCTTTGTGCCGGCGCAGGACAAGCAGTACCTGGTCGGTTTTGCCCAGCTGCCCGATGGCGCAACCCTGGACCGCACCGAAGACGTGATCAAGCGCATGGGTGATATCGTCAAAGAAAACCCCAATGTGCAGGACGCCATCGCCTTCCCCGGTCTGTCGATCAATGGTTTCACCAACAGCTCGAACTCCGGCATCGTGTTTGTCTCGCTCAAGCCCTTTGCCGAGCGCACCCGCGCCGACCAAAGCGGTGGCGCCGTGGCCGGCCAGCTGAACCAGGCCTTTGGCCAGATCCAGGACGCCTTTATCGCCATGTTCCCGCCGCCCCCCGTGTCGGGCCTGGGCACCACGGGCGGCTTCAAGCTGCAGATCGAGGACCGGGCGTCGCTCGGCTACGAAGCGATGGACGGCGCGGTCAAGGCCTTCATGGCCAAGGCCTACCAGACGCCTGAGCTGACCGGCATCTTCTCGAGCTGGCAGGTCAATGTGCCCCAGCTCTTTGCCGATATCGACCGCACCAAGGCGCGCCAGCTCGGTGTGCCGGTGACCGACATCTTCGAGACGCTGCAGATCTACCTGGGCAGCCTGTATGCCAATGACTTCAACCAGTTTGGCCGCACCTACAGCGTGCGGGTGCAGGCGGATGCGGGATTCCGCGCCCGTGCCGAAGATGTGGGCGCGTTGAAGGTGCGCTCGACCACCGGCGAGATGGTGCCGCTGTCGGCGCTGATGAAGCTCGAGCCCAGCTTTGGGCCTGAGCGTGCGATGCGCTACAACGGCTTCCTGTCTGCCGACGTCAATGGCGGCCCCGCCCCCGGTTTCTCGTCGGGCCAAGCGCGCGAAGCGGTAGAGCGCATTGCTGCCGAGACCTTGCCGCAGGGCATCAGCTTTGAATGGACGGAGCTGACCTACCAGGAAATCCTGGCGGGCAATTCGGCAGCGCTCGTCTTTCCGCTGGCTATCTTGCTGGTGTTCCTGGTGCTCGCTGCGCAGTATGAAAGCCTGACCTTGCCGCTGGCGATTGTGCTGATCGTGCCGATGGGGCTGCTCGCCGCCATGACCGGTGTCTGGCTCTCGCATGGCGACAACAATGTGTTCACCCAGATCGGCCTGGTGGTGCTGGTGGGGCTGTCAGCCAAGAACGCCATCTTGATTGTGGAGTTTGCCCGTGAGCTGGAGTTTGCCGGACGCACCCCCGTGCAAGCCGCGATTGAGGCGAGCCGCCTGCGTCTGCGCCCCATCCTGATGACCTCGATGGCCTTCATCATGGGCGTGCTGCCGCTGGTGCTGTCCAAGGGCGCCGGTGCCGAGATGCGCAGCGCCATGGGTGTGGCGGTGTTTGCCGGGATGATTGGTGTGACGGCGTTTGGTCTTTTCCTGACCCCCGTGTTCTATGTACTGCTGCGCAAGCTCGCAGGCAACCGCCCGCTCAAGCAGCATGGCGCCCATGTGGCTCCGATCACGACGCCGGTGCCAGCCCCCGTGCATGGCGCAGGCTCGGGCCAACCCATCTTGGCCGCGGCGCGCGGACATGACGAATAAGAGAAGAACAACATGCAAAAAATGACCCTATTTACCCATGCCAACGCCGGGCGGGGCCCGGTGGGCCAAAGCCTGCGCCGCGCACTGGCCCCCCTGCGCTTGAAACTGCTCACGCCGCTGGCAGCGGCCCTGCTGCTGGCCGGTTGCGCAACCGCGCTGCCGCCTGCTGTGCAAAACGCTGGCGTGCCGGTGCCCGCCGCTTTCAGCACACCGCAGGACCAGGCCTCCTGGACCACGGCGGCGCCAGCCGAGGCCCAGCCCCGGGGCGCCTGGTGGCTGGCCTTTGGCGATGCCGAGCTGACCCGGCTGGTGGAGCGCGCAGCGGACGCCAACACCGATGTGCAAACGGCCGCAGCGCGTCTGGCTGAGGCCCGGGCGCTGCTGCGCTCGGCCGATGCCCAGCGCCTGCCGCAAGTGGGCGTCTCCGGTGGCGCGGCGCGCCAGGCCGGTGCCAACACCAGCAATGGTTTGCAGCCGGCGACCTTGGTGACAGCCGGGCTCAACCTGTCCTACGAGGTCGACCTGTTTGGCCGTCTCTCGCAAGCCAGCCAAGCTGCCCAGCTTGACGCCGATGCCCGTGCCGCCTTGCTGCAAAGCACGCGGCTGATGGTGCAGTCCGATGTGGCGCAGACCTATCTGCAGCTGCGCGCGCTGCAAACCGAGCAGCAGCTGGTGCAGCAAAGCCTGTCCGCCTACCGCGACACCTTGCGCTTGATCCAGCGCCGCTTTGACGCGGGCGACGCCGCCGAGCTGGAGGTGGTGCGCATGCAAAGCGAGGTGTCGGCGACCGAGTCCGAGGCCTTGGCCTTGGAACGCCAGCAGGCAACACTCAGCAATGCGCTGGCAGTGCTGGTGGGCGAGGTGGCGACCGGCTTTGTGCTGCCCGCTGCCCTGGGCGAGGTGCGCTTGCCGGTGATCCCGGCAGGTGTGCCAGGCACCGTGCTGGCCCGCCGGCCCGATGTGTCGGCCGCGCAAGCCAGCGTGCTGGCCGCACAGGCCCGCGTGGGCGTGGCGCAAGCGGCCTGGTTTCCGGCGATCACCTTGACGGGCAATGGCGGCTTTGCCTCGCCCGACCTGGGCGACCTGTTCAAATGGTCGGCCCGCTCCTGGGGCCTGGGCGCGCTGCTGTCGCTGCCGCTGTTTGACGGCGGCCAGCGCGAGGCGCAGGAAGAGGGCGCCAAGGCCCGGCTGGAAGCGGCAGTGGCGGCCCAGCGCGGCCAGGTGCTGGGGGCCTTTCGCGAGGTGGAAGACCAGCTGAGCAGCCTGCGCCTGCTGCAAGGCCAAGCCACGGTGCTGGGCCAGGCCGTGCAGTCGGCCGAGCGCGCCACGCACCTCTCCGATGTGCGCTACCGCAACGGCCTGGTCAGCCAGCTCGAACTGCTCGACGCCCGCCGCAACGAGCTGCGCAACCGGCGCCAGGCGCTGCAGGTGCGCACCGCCCAGTACACGGCCACCATTGCGCTCATTCGCGCATTGGGCGGCAGCTGGGACAGCGCGCCGCTGGCAGAGAACGGCGCAGCCAGCGCCAAGGCAGCAGGTTAAGCGGCGGTCGCCACCGGCCACCATCCGGGCTGCGTGGCCGCAGCAAGGCGGGGGCCTGTGGCGCAAATCGCACGAGCTGACACCCGGCTTGCGTAGCGCAACGAGAAGATCAGTTCTGATTTTTCCAAACGCGCTCCAAAATCGGGTTACAATAGATGCTTAGTCGGAGCGTAGCGCAGCCTGGTAGCGCATCTGCTTTGGGAGCAGAGGGTCGTGAGTTCGAATCCCACCGCTCCGACCATTATTTAAAAGCCTGTTGCATGCAAATGCGACAGGCTTTTTCATATTGGAATCTTTGAAAACGGTGGCTGGGTTTGCTGCTTGCCAGCAACGCCAGGCAGCAGCTGCGGTGCAGATGTGGCACGATAGCGCAGCCTCCGCCATTGACCTATGCCCACCCAGTTCCATCCTGTCACCTACGCCGATTCAAAGCCCCGCGCGCCGCGCGATCGCTGGGACCACCTGGATGTGCTGCGAGGCCTGGCGATGGTCTGGATGACGGTCTTCCACCTCTGCTTTGATCTGAGCCATCTGCAGCTGTGGCGCCAGGATTTCTACCACAACCCCGTCTGGACCTGGCAGCGCAGCGCCATCGTCAGCCTGTTCCTGCTGTGCGCAGGCCTGGCCCAAGCCGCAGCCCAGAGCAAGCAGACCAGCGCCACCCGGTTTTACCAGCGCTGGGCGCAGGTAGCGGGCTGCGCGCTGCTGGTCAGCGCCGGCTCCTACCTGGTGTTTCCCAACAGCTTTATCTACTTTGGCGTGCTCCATGGCATGGCCGTGATGCTGCTGCTACTGCGCCTGCTGCAAGGCTGCAGTGACCGCCTGCTGTTGTGCCTGGCGATGCTCTGCATGCTTGCGCCAGGCCTCTACCACTATGCCGCCAGCAGCTTGCCTGCTACGCTTGTCGAGTGGCTCAACACCAAGCCGCTCAGCCCCTTGGGCTTGGTGACGCGCAAGCCCGCTACCGAGGATTTTGTTCCGATCCTGCCTTGGTTGGGTGTCATGCTGCTGGGCTTGAGCGTTGGCCGCCAACAGATGGCCAAGCCCGGTGCCTGGCTGCAGGCCTACCTGGCGCGGCCTGCGCAAAGCTGGGCCAGCTGCAGCCTCGCCTGGCTGGGGCGCCACAGCCTGCCTTACTACATGCTGCACCAGCTGGTGCTGCTGGGCGGTTTGATGCTACTGGTGCTGCTGCTGCCTACCGCACTGGATTGACCCAAGGCACTGCACTGCAGGCTCAGTCCGCCTGCGGATCGTCAAGCAGGCGCGCTGCCTTGTTGGCCAGAGGCGCCTCGGCGCGGAAATAGCCCAGCACCGTCGCCGCACTTTGGTGGCCGGTCATCGCCATCGTGTCGGCCAGCGCCATGTTCTGCCGGCCCGCTTCGGTCACAAAGCCCGAGCGCAGCGAGTGCGCAGAAAAATCCCCCTCAACCCCCGCGAGCGCGCAGCGCTCCTTGACGATGTTGTTGACCGACAGCGCGCTCAGTGCCGCGTCGCCCACCAGGCCATTCTTGAACACGCGTCTAAATATCGCGCCCTCACGGATGCCTGAGCCCTCCAGCCACTGGGCGAGCGCCGCACCGGCCACGCCAACGACGGGCTTGAAGTTCTCCGGCCGGGCGGATCCGCTCTGGTTGGTTTTGGACAGGCGCAGGTCATAGAGGTACTGGCCCGGGCCCATGCTCTGCAGCCATTCCATGCGCGCGTCCGCCACCTCCGATCTCCGGCGCCCACCGCTAGCCCAGGCAAACAGCAGCAAGGCGCGGTCACGCCGGCCTTTGAGACTTTCATCGCAGGTGGCCAGCAGCTGCTCCAGCAAGGGGCGGGTGAGGGCGGCCTTTTTCTGCTCCAGCATGCCCCGGCGCGCATAGGCCTTGCGCAGGTGCTGCAGCGCCTCGCGCACTTCCGTGCTGTGGCAGGGATTGGGCAGGGCCTGGTGGCTGTGCGCCTTGGAGAGCACCGCAATCCGGTGCACCAGGGTGGAATGCGCCAATGATCCCCGTTTTCCCTTGAAGCCAAGTTGCACCAGCTGCGCGTCCAGCGTCGGCGGCAGGCCCGACTGCGCGCCTTGCGCGCCCAGGTGCTCGCCGTGGTCAGCCACAAACTGCAGCACCACATTGGCCGGCAAGGGCAGGGCAATGGCCTGGCCATAGCGCAACCAGTACCAGGCGGCCCAGTAGCGCAGCGCCCCTTGGTAGCTGTTGGTGGTGTTTTCAGAGGCAGCCTCCAGCCGCAGCGCATGTAATGCGTCTTGCGCCGATGCGGACAGCAGCTCCGGCTTCAATGGCGCGGCGCCAGGCGGCGCTGCGGGCAGCGAATCCGTATCTACCGGCATAGGAAGTGGTATGTAAGACTTCATATTAATTAAATATTACATGCTATGTATGATATATTACATACAAAAGATGGATTACTTGCGATAACAATCTCTTATCGATAGTAATCGAAAAAGGGTTCAAAAAATGGAAATGTCGCGTGCCACGCGCAGCGTGCAAAAAGAAGATGTCTGGCAGGCGGCCGATGCGCTGCTGCTAGAGGGCAAACGGCCGACGATTGAGCGGGTGCGCCAGAAGATCGGCCGGGGCTCGCCCAATACGGTAAGCCCCATGCTGGAGGCCTGGTTTGCGACCTTGGGGCCGCGCCTGGGAGCGGGAGGCGGGGGCAGCGTCCTCAATGGCGAGCCTGATAGCGCTCTCGGCAACGGCTTGCCGCCCGTGCTGGTGCAGGCGCTGCAACAGGTCTGGGAGCAGGTGCAAGCGCAGGCAGCGCAAGCGGCCGATGCGTTGTTGGAGCCCGTGCGCGAGGATCTGCAGGCGCAGCAGCAAGCGTTGGACGACGCTCAGCAGGCCCTGGCGCAAGAGCGCAGCCTGATGGCCCAGCAACGCGCCGCCACCGAGCAGGCGCTCGCCGTAGCCCATGCCCAGATCAAGATGCAAAGCGGGCGCCTGGCTGATCTGGAGCAGGCCGGCCGGCAAAAAGACCAGTTTGCCGCCACCCAGCAGCAGCGCCTGCAGGTGCTGGAGCAGGAGCTGTTTGCCAACCGCAAGGCCCGCGATGAGGCCGACCTGGCCCATGCCGAGCAGCTGCGCGAGCTGCAGCACAGCGCCCAGCTGCAGCAGCACAGGGCATTGCAAGAGCTTGACCGCGCTCGCCAGGACACCAAGCAGGCGATGGCGGCCCAGCGCGCCGAGCAAGAAAAGCTGGCCAAGCTCGAAGCCCAATGGCAGCAGGACCGCCAGACCCTGCAGGGCCAGCGTGAGCAGCAAGCCGCGCAGCTGCAGCAGGCGCAGGCCCAGGTGCAGCAGCTCCAGCACCAGCTGCAGAGCGCGCAGGCAGCCCATGCGCAGGCGATGGCGCTCCAAAGCCACCAGCATGAGACTGCGCTGGCCCAGCTGCGGCTGGAGCTGGCCCAAGCGGGCAGGGCAGGGGATGCTGTCGCCGCAGCAGACACTGGGGCAGGCAACGGCCGCCGCCCCATGCGCAGCGTGGCGCCAGCGGCCCGGCCTCTGCGCAGGCTGCCGGGCTCGCGCCTGCGCGGCAAAAACTAGGCCGTCTGCGCTACGGGTCTCGCCTCAAGCCAGCTTCAACGAGATAATTCCAGACTAGGCCAGATAAAACACCACCAGGCCCGATCAGGCCATGCTGGTCATCGCTGCTGCATCTACCCCATCGTCTGCCGGTGCCGCTTCACCGCGCGCCAAGGCATCGGCTACGGTGTTCTTGTGGCGCGGCACCCAGCGCACCTCCAGCTGTGCAAAGCCAGCACGCAGAGAACGGGCCTGTTCATACAGTGCAGCCAGGCGGGCAATCGGCTTGGCGGCGGGCTCTGCCATTTGCGCGGCCAGAATGCTGCTGTCGGTGTGCAGTAGCACCTCGCGTGCGCCCATGCCTTGCAGCCATTGAAGGGCATGGATGGCGGCCAGTGCTTCGGCCTCGTTGTTGCAGCCGGTATGGCCTACTGCCTGGCTAAAGCGGTGGCTCGCCCCATCGGGCGCATAGGCAATGCCGCCAATGCGCATGCGCCCCGGGTTGGGCAGGGCGCTGCCGTCGATATAGGCGATCCAGGTGGCTGATGTCATGCGAACAGCATAAAGTGGCGCCCAATCCAGCGCAGGGCCACCGGGAATGGCGGCCTTCAGGCGCAGGATGGCAGGCCACTGTAGCACCTGCGATACAGCCCAAATGCCTCGTCAATATGACGAGCGCCTGTGTCATCCAAGATTCGCCAATCCGCCATGCCATTGTCACAAAGGCTTCCGATACTCCATCGATCCTATTAACCCAGGCGAGAGAGTACGCAATGAAGAACTGGAAAAAGCTGGTGGCTGCAGCTGCCGCCATGGCAGCAACGGGCCTGGTGTATGCCCAAAAGACGGAACTGACGGTCTACACGGCGCTCGAGATGGACCAGCTCAAGGCTTACGAGACGGCCTTCAACAAGAACCATCCCAACATCGCGCTGAAATGGGTGCGTGACTCGACCGGCGTTATCACCGCCAAGCTGCTGGCCGAAAAAGCCAACCCTAAGGCCGATGTGATCATGGGCGTGGCGGCATCGAGCCTGGCGATTTTCGACAAGAACGACATGCTCCAGGGCTATGCCCCCAAGGGCCTCGACGCCATCACGGCCAAGTACCGCGACAGCAAGAACCCACCCAGCTGGGTCGGTATGGATGTGTTTGGCGCCACCATCTGCTTCAACACCGTCGAAGCCAAGAAGCGCAACATCCCCATGCCCACCAGCTGGCAAGACCTGACCAAGCCCGAGTTCAAGGGCCAGGTGGTGATGCCCAACCCCGCCTCGAGCGGCACCGGCTACTTTGACGTCGCTGCCTGGCTGCAGCTGTTTGGCGACGACAACGGCAACGGCGGCGGCTGGAAGTACATGGATGCGCTGCACGAGAACATTGCGCAGTACACCCACTCGGGCTCCAAGCCCTGCAACATGGCCGCCCAGGGCGAGTATGTCGCCGGTATCTCGTTTGAATACCGCGCGCACGCCAACAAGGCCAAGGGCGCCCCCATCGAGTTGGTGTTCCCCAAGGAAGGCCTGGGCTGGGATCTGGAAGGCATCAGCATCTACAAGGGCACCAAGCAAGCCGATGCCGCCCAGAAGCTGGTGGACTGGGCCGTGAGCAAGGAGGCGATGGAGCTGTACGGCAAGAACTTTGCCGTCACCGCCATGCCCGGCGTCGCCCCCAAGCTGGCCAATATTCCTGCCGACTATGAGTCGCGCCTGATTCCGCTGGACTTCTCCAAGATGGCCGACAGCCGCGAGCGCGTGCTGGCCGAGTGGACCAAGCGTTACGACGCCAAGAGCGAGGCCAAGAAGTGAGTGACAGGGAGACAGCACGTTTGCCAGTAGCGCAGGGCCAGGCGGCGCAGACCACGCCCGTGCGCGATACCTCGTATGCATTCGAGTCCGCCGAGCAGGGCTTGCGCCGTGGCCGCGAAGAAGGCGGCCCGCCCTTTTTGGAGATTCGCCATCTGCACAAGTCCTACGGCAGCTTTACTGCCCTGCAGTCGATCAACCTGCAGATTCGCCGTGGCGAGCTGGTGTGTTTTCTGGGCCCCTCGGGCTGCGGCAAGACCACCTTGCTGCGCGCGATTGCCGGGCTCGAAGCCCAGACCAGCGGCGAGATCTGGCAGGACGGCAAGAACATCTCCCAACTGCCTGCTTCCCAGCGGGACTACGGGATCGTCTTCCAGTCCTATGCGCTGTTTCCCAATCTGACGGTCGCCGACAACGTGGCCTATGGCCTCGTCAGCCAGCGCCAACCCAAGGCCCTGGTGGCCCAGAAGGTGCAAAGCCTGCTGGATACCGTGGGCCTGTCGGTCAGTGGCGGCAAGTACCCGGCCCAGCTGTCGGGTGGCCAACAGCAGCGCGTGGCCCTGGCCCGTGCGCTGGCCATGTCGCCCGGCCTGCTGCTGCTCGATGAGCCTCTGTCCGCCCTGGACGCCACCGTGCGCGTGCACCTGCGCAACGAGATCCGTGCGCTGCAGCAGCGCCTGTATGTCACCACCATCATGGTCACGCATGACCAGGAAGAGGCGATGGCCATGGCCGATCGCGTTGTGGTAATGAACCATGGCGTGGTCGAGCAGGTGGGCACGCCCCGCGACATCTACCAACGCCCGGCCACCCCGTTTGTGGCCGAGTTCATCGGCAAGGCCAACAAGCTGCAGGCCCTGGCCGCCGGCAATGGCGGCATCACCTTGGCAGGCCACAAGCTGTACTGCCCGCAGGCGCCGCGCATGAGCCCCGGCGAAAGCCTGCATGTCTACCTGCGGCCAGAAGACTGCAGCGTGCATGACTGCACGGCCATGCCACCCATCGGCAGCGCGCCTGCGCCCAATGGCGCGCCGGTGCTGACCGGTGTCGTCGAGCAGCTGGAGTTTCTCGGAGCGCTGTGCATCGTCCATGTCGATGTGCAGCGCCTGCCCGAGCGCCATATGCAGCTTCAGCTGAGCCCTGCGCAGTGCCTGCAGCTCGATATCCAGGCGGGCCGCTGGTTGCAGTTTTCCATCCATGCGCAGCAGTTGAAGATTTTTGCCCAGGCCGCCTGAGCCCGGCCGTTGCCCTGGCAAGCGCCGGGGCAGGGGCCGCTCGCGGCCATGCCCCGGGCCACGGGGCCTTACCGACACACTATGACCTCATCCGTTTCAGCGCCCGCAGCGCTCCCCCGCCATACCGGCCTGCATGCAGCGCCCAGTGACCGCATCGCACCACTGGCGCTAGTCGCCATCACCGCGCTGCTGCTGCTTGGCCTGTTGGCACCGCTGGCTGCCTTGCTGGGCCAGGCCTTTGCGCCGACCTCGGGCGACCACGGCTCGGCCTTCATGCGCTTTGTGCGCTATTTCCAGTCGCCCGCGCTGCTGGGCAGCCTCTGGAACAGCCTCTGGGTATCGCTGGTGGTCACCGCCGTGGTGATCCCGCTCGCCTTTGGCTTTGCCTATGCCATCACGCGCTCGGGCATCCGCGCCAAGGGTCTGCTGCGCAGCATCAGCCTGCTGCCGTTGCTGGCTCCGTCGCTGCTGTCTGCCATCTCGCTGATCTACTGGTTTGGCAACCAGGGCGTGCTCAAGTCCGTTCTCAATGCGCTGGGCTTTGAGAGCATCTACGGCGCGCCCGGGATTGTGCTGGCCCAGTGCTTTGCCACCTTTCCGCATGCGCTGATGATCCTGATCACCGCACTGGCCCTGGGCGACCAGCGCTTGTATGAGGCCGCCACCGCGCTGGGAGCCACCCGCACGCGCCAGTTCTTGACTGTGACCTTGCCAGCGGCGCGCTACGGCGTGGTCTCAGCCGCGCTGGTGGTGTTCACCTTGGTGATCACCGATTTCGGTATCCCCAAAGTGATTGGCGGCAATTTCAACATGCTCGCGACCGATGTGTTCAAGCTGGTGATCGGCCAGCAGGATTTCCAGCGTGGCGCCGTCGTGGCCTTGCTGCTGCTGCTGCCGGCCGTCATCACCTATGCGATTGACCGCCAGGTGCAGAAAAAGCAGACCGCGGTGCTGACCGCGCGCGCTGTGGTGCTGCAGCCCAGCCGCCATGCGGCCACCGACCGCTTTTGCAGCCTGCTGTGCTGGACGCTGGCCGCGCTGATGCTGGCCATGTTCGGCATGGCCATCTTTGCGTCGCTGGTGCAGTTCTGGCCGTACCAGCTGGGCCTGACCCTGAGCCACTACACCAGCGGCCTGGTCGATGCCGGCGTGGATACCGCCGTCTTCAACAGCCTGACCATGGCTGCGAGCGCTGCGGTGGCCGGGCCCATCGTGGTCTTCATGGGCGCCTATCTGCTGGAAAAAACCAAGGGCATGCCCGCGCTGCGCCCGGTGCTGCGCATGCTGGCCATGCTGCCGATGGCCGTGCCCGGCCTGGTGCTCGGCCTGGGCTATATCTTCTTTTTCAATGCCCCCGGCAACCCGCTGAACTTTCTGTACCAGACCATGCCCTTGATGGTGCTGTGCACGGTGATGCACTACTACACCACCGGCCACATGACCCTGGTGACGGCGCTCAAGTCGATTGATGGCGAGTTTGAATCGGTCAGCGCCTCGCTCAAGGTGCCGTTCTACCGCACCTTGTGGAAGGTGACCCTGCCGATGTGCCTGCCGGCCTTGCTGGAGGTCTCGCGCTACTTCTTTGTGGCCGCGATGACCACGATCTCGGCCGTCGTCTTCCTCTACTCGCCAGAAACGCGCCTGGGCGCGGTTGCGATCCTGAACCTGGATGAGGCCGGCGACATGGCCGCTGCCGCTGCGATGGCGGTGATGATTGCCGCGATCAGCTGCGTGGTGACCGTGCTCTACCAGGCGCTGGGCTGGTGGTTGAACAAGCCCACGCAGGCTTGGCGCAAGCGCTGATCGCGTGGATGGACAAGATGATTCGAGAACCAGGAAAGACAGGAATGACGGTGGGAAGCACAAGTTTTGATGTGATGGTGGTGGGTGCAGGCATTGTGGGCCTCGCCCATGCCTATGAGGCGGCGCGCCGGGGCCTTAAGGTCTGCGTGGTCGACCGGGATGCCGCCTGTGTGAGCGCATCGATCCGCAATTTTGGCTTTGTGACGGTGACCGGCCAGGGGGCAGGGGACACCTGGCGCCGTGCGCGCCATGCGCGCGACGTCTGGGCCGAGCTTGCGCCCAAGGCCGGTATCACTGTGCAGCACCAGGGCCTGAACCTGGTGGCCACACGCGACAAGGCGCTGGATGTGTTGCAGGCCTTTATGCACACCGAGATGGCCCAGAGCGTGAACTGCGCACTGTGGAGCCCTGAAGAGGCCGCGCGCCACGCACCCGAGCTGCGGCTGGATCAGGCCAAGGCCGTGTTGCACAGCCCCATTGACCTGCGGGTCGAATCGCGCGACGCAATCGCCCAGCTGACGCGCTGGCTGGCCGAGCAGATGCAAGTCACCTTCCGCTTTGGCGAAGCGGTGTGGGAGGTGGCCACGCCCAAGGTGGTGACATCCAAGGGCCAGCTGCATGCCGAGCGCGTGGTGGTCTGCACCAATGCCGACATCCATGGCCTTTACAGCGAGCTGTTTGCCAAACACCAGGTGCAGCTGTGCCAGCTGCAGATGCTGCGCGTGCAGCCGGCTGGCGATCTGCGCCTGAACGCATCGGTGATGGGCGACCTGAGCCTGGTGCGCTACCACGGCTACAGCAAGCTGCCCGAGGCCCGCGCTTTGCTTGAGCAACTGCAGCAGGAAGAGGGCGAGAGCCTTGCCCATGGCATCCACCTGATCGCCGTGCAAAGCGCCGACGGCAGCCTGGTGGTCGGCGATTCGCACCACTACGGCGCCTCCGTCCAGCCCTTTGCGCAGGACGAGGTCGATGCGCTGATGCTGCGCCATATGCGCGAAGCATTGAACATTGGCGACTACCGCGTCACCGAGCGCTGGCTGGGCATCTACCCTTCGGCCCCACGCACGGACTGCTTTATCGAGGCGCCGGACGCTGCCACCCGCGTAGCCATCGTCACCAGCGGCACGGGCGCGAGCACCGGCTTTGGCGTGGCACACGACACCTTTGCCCATTGGTAAGGGTTGCTGGGCCCGCAGAACGACACATCTCTTATATAGACAGCCCCAACACGGACCCTGGCCAGTGGCCGGGCCAAGGGGCAGAGGACACCATGACGAATTTTCACAACCCCCAACGCGTACAGGCCGTTGTTTTTGACTGGGCCGGCACGATTGTCGACTTTGGCTCACGCGCGCCAATGGGCGCCTTTGTGCAGCTGTTCAAGGATTTCGGCATCGAGATCAGCATTGCCCAGGCCCGGGGCCCTATGGGTTCGGCCAAATGGGACCATATTGCGGCGCTGTGCCAACTGCCCGAGGTGGCAGCGCAGTGGGAGCGCCGCTATGGCAAGCCGGTGGCCAACAGCGATATCGACCATCTCTACGAAGTGTTCACGCCGATGAACGCGCGCGTGGTCGGAGACTTTGCCGAATTTATCCCTGGCGCGCTCGAAGTCGTCAACCGCCTGCGGCTCGATGGCATCAAGATCGGCAGCACCACCGGCTACAACCGCCCAATCATGGATGTGCTCGAGCCCATCGCAGCCCGCGCCGGCTACGCGCCAGACAACATCGTCTGCGCCGGCGACCTGGCCGCTGGCCGCCCCAGCCCCTTGATGATGTACCGCTGCTTTGCCGATCTGGGCATCTGGCCGGCCTCGACCGTGGTCAAGGTGGACGACACCAGTGTGGGCATTGCCGAAGGGCTGAATGCCGGTTGCTGGACGGTCGGTGTGGCCGTCAGCGGCAATGCCAATGGACTGTCCCTGCCCGAATGGCAGGCACTGAGCTCGGACGCGCAATCAGAGATCCGCAGCACTGCGAGCGAACAGCTGCGCAGCGCCGGCGCCCATTTTGTGATCGACAGCGTGGCCGACCTGCTGCCGGTGATTGAGCAGATCAACCAGCACCTGCAGCGCCAGGAGCTGCCTGCCCAAGCTGCCGCTTGAATCGATTGCGCAAAAAGCGCGAGCAGGGCGCCAACCAGCAAAAAAGCCGCCGCGGGCATCAACCCACAGCGGCTTTTTGACGATGGTGAAACCCGAGGCTTACTTGGCCTTGTAGGTATCGCCCAGCACCACACCTTCACGGCGTGGATCTGCGCCACCGGTCAGGCGGGCTTCGCCTGCTGCATTGGCGGTGCGAATCACGGTGCCCACACCGCTGGACTGCGCATTGACCGACACGGTATGCCCCATGGCGCGCAGTGCCAGCACCAGCGGATCGTTGTCACCGCTGTTGGTGGCATTGATGTTGGGGTGCTCGCCGCCCAGGTTGGTGGTGCGGCTGTTGGAGGCGCCAAAGTTCACCAGGTTGGTGGCTTGCTGCGCATCGAGGCCCCAGTCCAGTGCGCCCACCAGGGTCTTGGTCACGAACTGGATGATGGTGGCACCGCCAGGCGAGCCAGTAGCCATTTTGAAGGCGCCAGGTTGGCCGTCCGCCGTGGCGTCAAACACCAGCGTGGGCGCCATCGAGCTGCGTGGGCGCTTGCCCGCTTCCACCTTGTTTGCGATCGGCAGACCATCGGCCGAGGTGGGTGCGGCGGAGAAGTCGGTCAGCTGGTTGTTCAGGATAAAGCCCTGGGTCATATGGTAGGAGCCCATGCCCGCTTCCACCGTCGTGGTCATGCTCACCACGTTGCCCTTGGCGTCGACGATGGTCATGTGCGTGGTACCCGCTTCGGTCACCTTGCCCACGCCCAGACGGGTGTTGCCAAACTGGCCGGCAGTCGCGGTGCCCATGCTCTGGGTGGGCGAGATCAGCGCGGCGCGCGACTTCAGGTAGCTCTTGTCCAGCAAGGTGCTATAGAGCGGGCCGGGCAGGGGGGTGAAGTCGGTGTCGGCCACATACATGTCGCGGTCGGCATAGGCCATGCGCTCGGCTTCGCTCACCAGGTGCACGCCCATGGCGGTGGGCTTGCCGCCTTCGACATCCAGCGCGGTGGGCTTGTGGGGGGCCAGGTCAAAATTCTCCAGCACACCCATGGCCTGGGCCACGGCAATACCGCCGGACGACGGTGGTGGCATGCCGCAGATCACATACTTGGCACGGTAGGTGGTGCAGACGGCATCACGCTTCTTGGCCTGGTAGCCGGCCAGATCGGCCAGCGTGGTCACGCCAGGGGTGATGGGCGCGCCAGTCGTGACGTTCTGGGTCACGGCAATCTTGTCGACAATGCCTTGTGCCACCGATCCGGTGTAGAACGCATCGGCACCGCCGGTCGCCATCTTCGTCAAAGTGGCTGCGTAAGCGGGGTTCTTGAAGGTTTCACCCAGGCCCTTGGTCGAGCCGTCGGCGTTGAAATACAGAGCCAGCGCATCGGCATCGGCCTGCAGTGCGGTCTTGGCACCGGCCAGCGCATCGGACATGCGGCCGCTAATCTTGAAGCCATTGGTGGCCAGGTCAATGCCGGGCTGGATCAGGTCCTTCCAGGGTTTGGCACCGTGGTCCTTGTGGGCCAGGTCCAGCATGCGCACAGCGCCAGGCGTGCCGATGGAGCGGCCGCTGGCACGGGCGCTGGGCAGTGGCGTGGTTTGCGTGCCGCTGTCGATATAGCGCAGGTAATCGGGTGTCGCGGCCGCAGGGGCTGTTTCGCGGCCGTCGTAGGCCGTTACCTTCTTGGTCGCTGCATCGTAGTACAGCATGAAGGCGCCACCACCAATGCCGCTGGACTGGGGCTCGACCAGACCCAGCACCATCTGCACGGCCACCGCTGCATCCACCGCCGAGCCGCCGGACTTCAGAACCTCGCAACCGGCCTTGGAGGCCAGTGGGTTGGCCGTCACCACCATGTACTTATGGCCTTCAACGACCTTTTTGCCAGTGCGGTAGCCCGAAGCCAGCTCAGGGAACGAAGGATCGCCCGGCAGACCGGAGCCCACCACTACCGAGCCGTCCGACGTGCCAGCTTCGCAAGCGGTGCTCACCAGATCGTCCTGGTCGTTATGGCTGGAGCCACCGCAGGCGGTCATCGTCAGCGCGACGATCGCTGCCAATGCGGCCATGCTGTAGCGCGCAGGTACGGCGCCCAGCGATTTTTCGTTTTTCATATAACTTTTCCTTGGATCAATTGACAGGAAATTGTCTTAGCAAAACGAATCATCGAAAGGCTGTATAAGCCGTGGTTAACCCTCGGTTTGGCAACAAATTGACCGCCTTGCCCAGGCGGGGCGAGTAGATGGTTCCTGGTTCGGTGCTGGTCTGTTGGCTAGGCAGAAATATGACTTAACATAATATACATCGTATCAACTCAATAACCGGGCTTGCGTGGGCTGAAACGCCAGCGGTTGCCCCGCCAATCGCTAGCGCTAATTTTCCCAGCGACCTAGCCAGGATCGCTCCTTTCTTTGATCCCTCAAGCTCGTCTAGCTGTGCCTTTGCTAGAAACTTAAGAGCATCAAGTCCAGCAAGCTCGGCAAGTGCGGCAATGTCGTGCGGCTGGGCTTTTCTTTTTCCAGACTTCCATCCGAACACGTGTTGAGTCGGGATTTCAAGCTCGCTAGCAATCTTGCTGACTGATCCAAGTTTTTTTGAACCCATGTCAATAAGGGTTACCACTAACGGATGATCGTACATAGGGCTACACCAAATTTGGTTTAGAGTTGCACCAAGTTTGATGCACCTGTTTTGGTGCAATCAATTTTGGTAGGTAACGGACTTATACCACAGGGGCAAACATGGCGATTACGGCTAGCGGCGATCAGAAGTATCTCTGGCGTGAAGCATTCCTGACTGAGCCCGTTGGCCGCTGGGTCTGTGCTGCTGGTCACTCCTTCGGCTGGTCGCTCAAGCGCTCGGACGAAGCGTCTTTGCACCGTGTCCAGCGTCGCGCCTCACCCGAGGTTTTCGATACCGATCCAGCCGATCAGGAAAGCTTCGATCAGGAGACCCTCTGCCACCTTCGCGGGGTTGTTGCTCGCCTGGGCGGCGCTGCTGTCTTGTCGCAGTCGCTTAAGAGTCTCGCTCTTCTTAGTGGTGTATCCGTTCCGCATGTCCTCACCCAGCCTGTGAATGAGAGCGAAAGCTCGCAGAGTTTCGAGGCTTGGCGCCGCTCCGATTTCATTCAGGCGCTGGTGAATGGTCGCAAGTTGGTCATTGGTCAGGGTGGTCAATCTTCTTCCTTCGGTGGTGCGTTGTGAACTGGCCCGCGCAAGCCTACTACAACCGCCAGGCTTGGCTATCGCTGGTGGAACCTCTCATGCTGGCTACAGCAAATGCAGCCTGTCAAAAAGCCTTGCGCGGCGCGGCCAAAGGGGCCCCGCTTGCGGGGAAAAAGCCGCTCCGCGCTGGCTTTGAATGGGCGTCGGTTCGCAAACCCTCCCCGATGGTAATCACGGGGAGATACTAAAAATGAGCGCAGTGCCAAAGTCCTCACTGGTATTGGATGGCAACGCCATCAAGCTTCGCCTGGAAGCTGAACGGGCAAGCACCGGCAACGTGGTCCATGTCGACTGGCTGCGGTTTACCGTTATCCGCCGCAACGCTCCAGCGGTGCGCCTTGATGACCTTTTCCCGCCCAAAGGCTCAATGGTCGAGTGCTGGTCGAACGATCTGGAATTCGAAGTGCGTCGGCGTCGCCTGATGCAGATTCTGCAGGAATTGCCAGACCCTGACTTCTCCGCATCTGCCCAGGCCAAGGCGCTCGCAGAAGACGTTTGCGATGCGCTCGGTCCAGATTTTGTTATAGAGCCCGAGCTTAAAAAAGGCTTCGATTTCTACCGTTTCCGCTGGTCGATCACCCGCAATAGCAAGGAAGTCGCATGGATCGGCTTCCTGTCGTCAAGCGAGTCACCACGACAGCAAAAGCAAAGCGAAACCATTCACGCCAACATCACCGGCGCTGGCTGCACATTTGCCGCACCTGGCTACCGTGAACGCTTCGCCCGCCTTATCGACTCGACCGAAGCAAAGATCACCCGTTGCGACCTGGCGCTAGACCTGTTCCAAGGCATCGTCGGCGGCATGGATCGCGTCAAGCAAGACTACCTCGACGGCTTGATGAATGTCCGCGGTCACCTGCCGGCCTATGCCAATAACGGCGACTGGGCAAACAACTTTGGCCGCAGTGTCTACATCGGTAGCAAGGAAGCCGGTAAGCAAACCAATATCTACGAAAAAGGGCACCAGCTCTACGGCAAGGAAGCGCCCTCGCCATGGGTTCGCATCGAGCTTCGCTACGGCAACAAGCTGCGCGTGCTGCCCTCCGACATGCTGCGCCGTCCTGACGACTTCTTCAAGGGCGCAAGCGACTGGCATAACGCCATCTACAACGAATATTTCGAGACCCAGCACGCTGTGCCCGAAGGTGTGCCCGTCATGCCTCCCGCTGCTGTCGAAACCGTCAAAGCCGAAGTGGCCCGGGCCATCACCTGGTTCCGTCGCGTTGCTGGCCCTACTGCCTCCCTGCTCTATCAGCACCTCGGTTTCGAACAAATGTTTGAGCTCCTGAGCGACAAGCGACTGCCAGGCCGTCTGCAGCATTTCACCGAGCGGGACGTCATCCTGACCGTCAAGCAGGCTTATTCCCACGTAACAGGCGCTGGAGCTTCGGGCCGTCCAGCAGTTGCCCTGTGTTAAGGCCCATTTCGGAGTTTTTGAGTATGAAAGTTCAGATGCAAGCCGTGTGCACCGGCATCAAGACCAGCAAGGGTGAATTCGAAGGTCGTCCCTTCGATAGCACCACGTTTCAACTGGCCGTTGACCTGGGCCAGACCAGCAGCGGCGAGAGCATCGGCCAAGTAACTCGCCCGTTCAAGCTGGGCACCTCGGCCGAGTTTGAAAAGTGGCGCCAATACAAGGATTCCTGGCCTCAAGGCGGCGTGCTGTGTGATTGCGATTTCGATATCACTGCAGGCGCTGGCAACGATTCCAAGCTGGTGCTGCTGGGCATCAAGCCAGCAGGCAAAAAGGCGGCCTAACCATGGCTCGGTTCATCGTCCAAAGCCGCACTACTGGCCGCTTCCTGTGCCCTACGGGTGATGGTGGCGTGGAGTGGGTCCGCTCCCTGCGCGATGCTGGTGGCGGCGTCATCACTGATGAAGAAATGGCTCTTCAGCTGGTCGTAGATCACGCTGATCTGGATGAAGAACCGACCATCGTTGACCTCGATTTGCTTGGCACTGCTGGGGATTACACGCAATGAAAACCGCCCTCCTCAATGCTGCCTTTTCCCTGGTGCACCTGCTCTGCCCTCTTCTGTTCGTCATGTGCATTGTGCGCGTGATGGTGGCCGGTGCTTAACCATGAGGGTCCTGGCTTCCCTTTATTTGGTGGTGGCAATCCACACCCTCTATCAACTCTCGCGGCTAGCGCATTGATCGCTGACGCTCATTTGAAGGACTAAATATGGATGACTTGCACTGCAACGCCTGCGGCGCTGACTTTGACGCGGCAGATAGCGATTGGGACTTTGACAAAGACGATCCCACCGCGCAATGCCCTGAATGTGGCTCTGACGACATTTCCACGGGCGACTAATGGCGCACTACTTCGTCTGCTTGGCTGACCAGCTGCCCTGCCCTGATCAAAGCCAGGTGCTGGTAACAGAAATCGGCGTCGAAGACTTCGCAGCCATTGGCATAACGCCTGGCTCTGTGGGCACGGCGTTCACCTTCGGCGTCGGTCTGATCTTCGCTATTGCGGTGATTGGCTTGGTTGCCGGCTGGATCGTTCGAACCATCCGCACCCTATGAGATTTCAGCGCAGAGCCTGGCGGCTCTCCGGTGCAATTTCGCACCTTTTCAACTCTCTTTTTCAAAGGAAAAACGTCATGAAGAACAAACTGCAAAATCTGCGCGCTCTGGCTGCTCAAAACGTTGCCCGTCTGGGTGTGGCTGCTGGTACCGCAATGATGGCTGTGTCCTCGCATGCTGCCGGTATGGATGCGCTGTTCGATGAAGTGGACATGGGCACCACCGCCACCAAGATCACGGCCCTGGCTGTGGTGATCGTCGGCATTGCCCTGGTCATCAAGGGCCCTGCTGTGGTCAAGCGCATCATCGCCAAGATCTAAGCACTGCCATGCTGCTAATCGCCCTCGTTGCGTCAATCCATGCCCTGTTTGCGTTGATTGGCGCAATGGGGGCGTTCTGCTTTTTCATGCTGGCAAAGGATTAGCCTATGTGGCGTCTATTCGTTCTTTTTGCGCTTCTATGTAGTGGCCCTGCGCATGCGCTGGTGCCTGCAAAGGAGAGTTATTTCATCAATACCAGCGCTCCGAAACCTGTCGAGCTTGGGCCTTTTAGTAGTCCAGAGTCTTCCTGTGGAGAGTGGTATTCCGCTAGCAGTGCAGCTAGTGGTTGGAGCGGTAATAAAGATCGCGTTGATATGGGATATGCCACGGGTACTGGTGCGTATGGGCGATGCCGGGCTGGGGATGGTAAGTCTTCGTACGCGAGCAGCTTCATCACGATGAGGAAGGTATGCCCTGCAAATTCCACTTCTTCGGCAACAGCCGGTCAGTGCTATTGCGATGCCGGTACCGAAGAAATAAACGGCCAGTGCGTGCCACCTCCCAAGTGTGAGAAGGATCTAGAGCGCGATTACAACTTCGTCGCAGGTAACAAGATACCTGCATCGATCTGCACGGGGCGCTGCAAATACAGCTTCGATGCAAGCACGCCTATTGGCTGGTCCAGCAACCCGATCACCGGAAAAACAGGCACTGCCAACTATGTCAGCACCGGCGATAACTGCACCAGTAACGGCCCTGATATGGAGCCTCCGAAGCCACCGGAAACCGATCCAGGAAATGGCGAAGGTGGCGGTGATGATGGCGGTGGCGGTAACCCTCCGGGAGGTGGCGGCGGTGGTGGCGGCAATCCGGGTAGTGGTGGTGATGGTGGTGGCGGCGGCGGCGAGGGTGAAGGTGGTGGCGAAGGAGGTGGCGAGGGTGAAGGCGGCGGCGATGGAGGCGGTGAAGGTGGCGGCGGCTCCGGCAGTGATGACGGTGGTGATGGAGGTGGCACCAAGGATGGCGAGGATGATGACGACGACAAAGATGACGACGACAAAGATGACGACGACAAAGATGACGACGACAAAGATGACGACGGCGGCGGCGGTGGTACCAAGCCCGGTGATGGCCCTGGTGATGGTGACGGCAAGGATGACGAAGGCGGCGGCGAGGGCGGCGGTGATGGCGAGGGTGGATCAGGCGGCGGTGGAAGTGGCGGCGGTAATGGTGGCGGTGGTAACGGCGATTGCGAAAAAGGCAAAGAATGCGGCGAAGGTGATGGCAATTTGACCGTTGGCGTGCCCACTCTCTACGAAAAGAAATTTGAGAACGGCCCTGCAGGTGTTTGGGCTGAGAAGTCTGCCCAGCTCAAGGCCTCGCCCATCTTCGGCCTGACTCAGCGCCTGTTTCCTAACTATGGCGATGGTGGATCGCCTCCGGTGTGGACCATCGATCTAAACCTGGGTGGTGCATTCAACCTGGGCGTCTATGTGATCGACATCGATCCGCGCGTGTGGATGGCCATAAAAGCGATCACGCTGATCTGCGCTCTAGCGCTTGCAAGAAAACTGGTATTCGGGGGCTGACATGGAAGGCATCATCAAAGCTTTTGACAAGATTCTTAAGTGGTTTAGCGATGTATTTGTCGCGATCTTCACTGCAGCTTGGGACTTGCTCAGTGACCTGTTTTGCTGGGTGCTGGATGCCCTCCTTGGCATTGCCGTAACTGCGGCTAATGCGCTTGATGTGTCGCAGCTTGAAGGCTTCGCAAACAACATGGGCGAGATGCCTGGCGAGATAGTCAACATCATGCAGCTTGCTGGCTTGGGCACTGCCGCGCAGATCATCGGCGCGGCAATTGGCATACGCCTGCTGCTGCAAATCATCCCCTTTACAAGGCTCGGATCATGATCAACGGATTGGAGGGAATCCCGGGCTCTGGCAAGAGTTATGAGGGTGTTGTTTACCACGTCCTCGAGGCTTTGAAACAAGGCCGCCTGGTCATCACAAACCTGCCGCTGAACGTCGACCAGTTCGCGGCCATCGATCCGGCTTACCGCGACCTGATTGAGTTGCGCACGCGGCCTGCCAAGCAGCTCGGCGTCTGGGATGCAACCGACATTGCTGAGCGCCCAGCGTTTCAGCTGTGGGCGGATAGAGATCCTGCAGATCCACCTGAAAGCGTTTTCACCTTCGGCACGGTATGGGATTTCTACACCACCTGGCGCGGCCCTAACGGTCAAGGCCCTCTTTATGTGATTGACGAATGCCACGTGTCATTCCCCAAAACCGGCACGCCTGATAGCGTTGTGCAGTGGTTCAAGCTGCACCGGCATTTCAACGCTGATGTGCTGCTGATGACGCAGAGCTTTCGCGATATCAATCAGCCGATCGCGCAGCTGATCGCCACGCTGATAAAGGTGCGCAAAGCCGACATTCTGGGTAAGGCTGATCACTACATCCGCAAGGTGCATGCAGGCTATCGCGGCGCGGTCATCCAACAAGGTGAGCGCAAATACAAGCCGCAATACTTCGGCCTCTATCGCAGCAACACGCAAAGCAGCGCAAGCGCTGAAGCCAGCGCGGAAGACGTCAAGCCCTTTATCGTCTACTTCAACCGCTTCAAATGGGTCTGGCTGATCTTCTGCGCCGTCATCATGGTGTGGGCCTTTTGGCCTAAGCCAGGTCGCACGGTATGGGGCACAAAGACGCCTGAGGCACGCGCAGCAGCGACTGTGAAGGGATCACCGCAAGCGCATGTGGTGCCCACCCCTCCTTCATCCAACGCGCCCAGCAATGGCCCAGCTAAGCAGGCCAGCAACCAGGAGCAAGAGCCAGAGCCAAAAGAGGTGCCAAAAACCATCGATCCGCTGTTTGGCAAGCTCCTGCACCTGACCGGCTACATGCGTAAAGCGGACAAAGAAATCTATGCGTTTGTTGTGTCTGGTGAGGGTCGCCAGCTATTCGATCTGACCAGTGACGAGCTGGTCAACGCTGGCTACACCATCAAGGCCAGCAGCCCTTGCCTGGCGTTCGTGCAATACCGCGATGTGATCCGGCCTGTTACCTGCGATGCGCCCTATCAAAGCGGCACGGTCAACAAACCTATCGTGATTGATTCGGGCTCTGGCGGGCGATCAGATCGCAATGATGAAAACAGGCCACGCGGCCAGGCCAGTGCAGAGGCCATCGGCTGGGAGCAGCGCATGCAGGCCCGCAATGCAGAGGTGCGTTCAGTCTTTGAATCGCGGCACCTCTCCGCTTCTTTCTGAGGACAAACAAGGGCCCCGAGAACGGAGACCTTGTGTCGTAGTGGTGGGGTCGGGGTATGGGGTGACAAACCCCATGTAGACACTCGTTCTATCTCGTACCGCTTGCCTGGGGCGCGGCCCCCTCACCTGTCCGCAGCCTGGTGTTTTTCATCCTTCACCAGTGCCCACTTGTAGCCGATTGGTGCCATCTGCTGGGTGGTGGGCTCAAGGCGCAAACGCGATTCGTTGATGCCGTTTCGGATCGCGCATTTCAGCACCAGGTAAGCGATATAGATGGATATGGCCGTGCTCAGGGCGCCCAGCAGCGGCAGGATGATCCATGCATTTGGATAGGTCACCGTGTACATATTTTCCTCATTTTTAGATGTAACGCTGCGCATTATGCGTGCTATCTAATCTCTTGCTTTTGCGTTTAAGAAACATATGTCAGATCCCAGTGTGTCTAGAATCATTCGTGCCGTTTGCAACTTGATGCGCGAAGCAATCCTGTAGTCTCGCTCAAGGTGAAAATCCAATTAAGACTTTTTTTTGGACAGCATAGCTTGCCAATTTAAGGGGCAAAGCTCTGCTAAAGTGCTGGTCCGGAGACCAACTATCATGAATGATCCACACGTAGTCGCTGTGCACTATGAACTGAAATTTGAAGCTGATGTGCAGTACAAGCCGCCACTTGTGCTTGAGATCTTTCAAGGCTCAGAGTTCGACATTGAAGTGGAAGGATCCAAAGTCCGGATGCTTCCTAAAATTCACTTTGCTGATCGTCAATCAGCGCGCACAGCAGCCGACCGCTTAGCGCGCAACTGGGAAGTGTTGATATCACTGGAGGTCGGAACAATCGGTGCCAGACTTGTCTATGAATGGACAGAGATTGTTGACCGTAATCCCACGACGGGCGTTATAGAACTTCACTCCGAAATGGAAATTTCTCTTTCTGCTTTCGGTACGGCCTCAGTCATACGGCCATTTAATAAATATCCTACGGCTCCAGACAGCACTTTTAACCTTAGTCCTGATACTGAATTTATTTGGCTGCGTTACAAGTTTTACAAGGAAGGACGTGAGCCATTGCTCAGTATGGCGTACTTCGTTCTATCAGCTATCAATGCTCGAGCGGGAAACCAGAAGCAGGCGGCAAAAGATCTAAATATTCAGGAAGAATTTCTTAAAAAGATTGGCGAACTCTCCTCTGGTCGCGGTGATAGCTTGTCGGCAAGAAAAATGACAAAATTTACAGTGCCTCTCGAGCCGGACGAGCGAGTGTGGCTGGAAAAAGCAGTTGAGAAATTGATAATTCAAGTCGGCAGAAGTTGGGCCGGATCACCTGCCCAACGGCTCACAATGGGTGATGTACCGCCTTTGTAATGTTTTCTCATCGAATTCGACACTCTGCGAAACTCACCATTCCAATTAAAAAAAACCCACCTTCAAGGTGGGTTTTTTGGATGAGATATGTTGTTTATACGTTAATTCTGTATCTCAGAGTTAACAGTAATATACATCGTATCAATTAACTAAGGAGCTGTCTGCAGTGCTCAGCAGTACTTGCAGCTGCCATTCCTTCAGCGCCGCCTAGAACCTGCAATTTCTTGCTCTTAGCGCTCAGGCCGAATATCTGCGTCAGACTTGTCATCCTTGACCAGCACCCAACGGTAGCCCGCTGGTGCAACTGGTGGCTGCGCCGCCTGCGTCAACCTCCGGCGGTCACCCAGACTGGAGGCATTGATGCCGTTTTTGATGGCGGCCTTCAGAATCTCGTAACCGACCCACAACGAGATGATGCTGCCAACCAGCCACCACAACAGCATCCAAGCGAACTGTCGATCCATCTCCATCTGCCATCTTGCCCAGTCCATTGCGACTCCTCCTGCCGCGCAGTGTAGCTGCGTGCGGGTCTGAAACCCGCCAGCGCATGCAAGCGCTGTAACAGGAACCTCAGCACCCCGCCCGAAACTGCTGGTCTCGCGCGCTTTGCCGTTCCTCGCGGATCCATTCCATCTTGCGTGCGGTACCGCCAACTCTGGCGGCGGCATCCGGATATTCCACCCTTTGCTTGAATTCCTCGCAACGCGCTTCGTTGGATCGTACGCTGCCAGGCGCCGCCGAATGGTAGTGATGACGGGCCCGGCTAGCGCGCCGAGCATCGTCCGCCCGTTTTCGTTGGGCGATGGCCATTTGGGTCTTCCAGTCCACATTGCTCGGCACTCGGACGCTCTCGACCAGGCCCCAACGCTCCTGCGAGCAAGGCCGATCGATCCACCACAGCTCGGTTTTGTCAGGCCTTTTGCACAGGTAGATCAGCCGGGTAAGCGGCCCATCGGGATTGCTGACTGCGGGCGTCACATCAATGGTTTTGGCGTTTTTGCAGGGCTCGGCGCTATAGCTATTGCCGCAGCGGTAGACCTCTTGGGCACCGGCTGAGCCTGCGAGCAGCAGGCCCAGGGCCATCAGAAAGCGCATACATTTCCTTACGTATTCTCTGCGCGAACCCTAGCGGCTGGTTCTGCTTCCAGCATTGAAAAAGGCCTGCATACGGGCTGGCCTTTGGTGGTGGGTGAGGTCGTCACCGTATCAGCGCCCTCCTCAGCTGGCCTTGATACCAAAGCGCTTGATGATGTCGCCATAGACCTGGGTCTCACGGCGCATCTTCTCGGCAAACTGGGCCGATGGCATGGCGACCAAGTCGGTGCCTTGGGCGGCAAGCCGTTGGCGGGTATCGCAGCGTCTTGCCACGCAACGCGTGGCCTGGCCACCAGGATATTGGGCGACTGTGAAATGAGCACCATCGGTACAAAGCTATCAACACTGTATAGCCATCCGCCTGCGCCCTGGTCACGACCTCGGCACCGAGCAGGCCGCCCGCCCCTCCCCTGTTCTCGACGACCATGAACAGGTGATGTCAGCCGCCCCGACTTGACATTGAGTGGATTGAGTTTTTAGCGGATTAGAGAGGAGCTCTTAGCGTACAAACCGGCTAAACGCTGCAAAGTCAGTGCAATGATTTCCTCGTGGGCTTCGACCGTAAAGCCGCCACGGTGCGGCTGCAGCAAGGTGTTGGGGCTTTGAACCAGGCTATCGGGCACCTGCGGTTCGTGCTCAAACACGTCGAGGGATGCCCCGGCAATCTGGCCTGCGGCCAGCGCTTGGGCCAGCGCTTGTTCATCGACCACGCTGCCACGGCCCACATTGATCACATAACCCTGAGGGCCCAAGGCGCTCAGGATGTCGGCATTGACCAGATGCAGTGTCGCGCTGCCTCCGGGCAAGGCTAAAAACAGAAAATCCACCGCAGTGGCCAGGCTTTGCAGATCGGCATGGTGGGTATAAGGCAGCGCTTCTACTGGGCGGCGTGAGAAATAGCTGATGGGCATGTCGAAGGCGAGCAAGCGCTTGGCAATCGCCTGGCCAATCGCGCCCATGCCGGCAATGCCCACGCGCTGGCCAGCCAGGCGGCGCACCGGCTTTCGGTCAGCGCCCCATTGCAGCGCGCGCACTTCGCGGTCGGCAAAATGGATGCGCCGGGCCATCGAAATCATCATGCCAATCGCAAGCTCAGCCACGTCCACCGCATTGACGCCTGCGCCTGTCAGCACCTGAATGCCACGTGCCTGTGCGGCGGCCAAATCCACGCACTCCGTGCCCGCACCCAGGTTCAAAATGAGTTCGAGCTGGGGCAGTTGCTCCATCAAGGTCGCATCAATTGCCTGGCCGCCGCTGGTACACACCAGGGCGCGAATGCGCGGCACGTACGGTGCGAGCTGGGCCATAAAGTCCGGTGCACTGTGCAAGACCAAAGGCAGGAAGCTGTCAGGCAAGCTGGCACTGAGGTCCTGGGCCAGCCAGGGGCCGAGAATGGGCAATGGGATGGGTGTAGCGTGCAGGGTCATGGGGCGTGCGCAATTAAATGGATCAATGAACCTGCGATTGAAACCATTCAATGGCAGGCCTGCTAGTGCGTCTATCAGTGGCTGAACATGGCGAGCTTGCGGTGCTCCAGGCGCGCCAGCCAGCGCGTCAGCGGCCACAATAAGGCCAGGTAGAGCAGTGCGGCCAGCACCACGGGCGAGGGGTTGTAGACCAGCGACTGCACATCGCGGGCGTTGCGCAGCAATTCCGGAATCCCGACCACGCTGGCAATCGCGGTGAGCTTGACCACCTCAATACAGTTGCCCAGCAAGTCGGCCTGCACATGGCGCGTGGCCTGCGGCAAGATCACCCAGCGCAGTGCTTGCAAACGGCTCAGACCGGTGGAGCGGGCCGCTTCCATCTGACCTTTGGGAATGGCCTCGATGCCGGCGCGAAACACCTCGGCAAAGTAGCTGGAGTTGTTCAGCGTAAAGGCCAGCATCACGGCAATCAGCTTGGGCACATCGCCGATGACAAAAGGCAGGCCAAAGTAGAGAAAAATCAGCAAGACCAGCGGCGGAAAGGCGCGAAAGAAATCAATATAGGCAATGATGCTCCAGCGCAGGCTGCGGCGGCTCGATTGCGTCTGGCCCAGGGCCAGCAGCAAGCCTGCAGCTGCACCCAGCGGAATCACCAGCACCGAGAGCCAGATCGTGGTCCAAAAACCTTGCAGCAAATACGGCAGCGCTTGCTGGAAGACCTCGAGGTTGAAGAAGTTTTGTAAGAAAATTTCCATGGCTTGGCACTTACGCGGTGGTTTTGGTTTTGTGCTCCAGCCACCGCGAGAAAATCACGATCGGCAAGAACACCAACAGGTAGAGAAATGCCCCAATCGTCAGCGGCGTGGGGTTGCCCGCCACCGCCGATGCGGCCTGCGCATTGCTCAGAATTTCCCCCAGGGCAACGATCGAGCCCAGTGCGGTGTTCTTGGTCGTCGAGATCACACGGTTGGTCAGCGGCGGTACCGCGCGGCGCAGCGCCTGGGGCAAGACCACCCAGCGCATCGCCTGCCACCACGACAGGCCGGTGGAGCGCGCCGCCTCGGTCTGGCCTTTGGCCAGCGAGGCCATCGCCGACCAGATGCTTTCTTGCGCATAAGCGGCCAGCACCATCGACAGGCTCACCCAGGTCGCGGCAAAGGCCGATAACTCCAGCCCCAGGGTCGGCAGGCCAAAATACAGCAGGATGAGCACCACCAGCGGTGGCAGCGAGCGCATCACGTCCGAGAAGATCACAGTGGCTGCCGTCAGCCAGCGCAGCTGCAATGCGCGGCCAATTGCCATGGCCAGACCCAGCGCCAGACCGGTGATGACGACCGCTATGCCGACCCCGATGGTGACCAGCATGCCACGCGCGATGTCGGCCCAGTATTCCTGCGCGATGGCAAGGTTGAAAAAGGTAAATAAAAAACCGCCACTGGACTCGCTCATAGGCTGCCACCTGCGCCAATGAATGCCTGCAATGCAGCGCCTTTGACTCCATTCGTGCCATGCATGTAGCGGCCCACAAAGCTGCGGGTGCGCTCTTGCTGGGGGTTCTCAAAAATCTCAGCCGGGGTACCCGCTTCGGCGACCACGCCGCCATCCATGAAGATCACGCGGTCAGCCGCTGCGTGGGCAAACGCCATTTCATGGGTCACGACCAGCATGGTCATGCCTTCATCGCGCAGCGCGCGCATCACCTGCAGCACCTCGTCAACCAGCTCCGGATCCAGCGCGCTGGTGGGCTCGTCAAACAGCATCACCTGGGGCTTGAGCGCAATGCCGCGCGCAATGCCCACGCGCTGCTGCTGCCCGCCCGATAGCTGGCTGGGAAACGCGCTCGCCTTGTGGGCCAGACCCACTTTGGCCAGCGCCTCCTGGGCAATGGTCTCGGCCTCGGCTTTGCTTTTTTTCTGCACCTGGCGCAGTGCCAGGGTGATGTTTCCCAGCACGTTCAGGTGGGGATACAGGTTGAAGTGCTGGAACACCATGCCGACGTTTTGGCGCACCTGGTTGACATCGACATCGGACCGCATGATGTCCTGGCCGTTGATGACCACCTGGCCGTCGCTGGGCTCTTCCAGCCGGTTGCAGCAGCGCAGCATCGTGCTTTTGCCAGAGCCAGAAGGTCCGATGACGCACACCAGCTCTGCCGGGTACACACGCAAGTTCACACCACGCAAGACGTCCAGCGAGCCGTAGGATTTGCGCAGTTCAACAAGTTCAAGAATGGGGGCACTCATAGGTTCTCAGCACTTCAGGGTTATCACAGCCATCGCGTGCTTACGAGCACTTCGGCTTAACGGGGGTGGCGTCGTAGTTCTCGGTGCCTGGCACGCCGTGGCCTGGGCTGACGGTGCGCTCCACGCTGTTGGTCTCGGGCGAGTAGCCATACCATTTTTCTGCGAGCTTGGCGATCGTGCCATCGGCCTTCATGCACTTGAGCACGTTGCTGACCTGGTCACGGCCGGCCTTGTCGTCGAGGCGGAAGGGAATCGCCCAGACCAGCCCGGTCTTGATGGTGTAGCCCGCCTGCAGCGCAGGCGATTGTTTGACGGCCCAGCCCGCCACCGTGCTGCCGGTCAGGTTGTAGTCGGCACGCTTGGTCAAGACGGCCTGAATCGCATCGGCGTTGGAGCCGTAGACGAAGTACTTGAAGCCGTACTTGTCGGCGTTCTCTTTGGCCCAGGCGTCGTAGTTCGAGCCCTTGTTGACCGCAACAACCTTGCCTTTCAGCGCCTCCAGCGACTCCAGCGCGGCTGCGTTTTTTCGGCCCATGAAGGTGTAGTTCGTCTCGGTGTAGCCCTCGGTAAACAGCATGGCTTTGGCGCGCTCAGGCGTGACCGTCACAGGCGCGAGCAGAAACTCGTATTTGCCGCTGTTGAGACCCGGCACCAGGCCCGAGAATTCGGTTGCATCAATGCTGAGCTTGCGGCCCAGGCGCTTTGCGATTTCTTCGCCCATGTCGACGTTAAAGCCTTGCAGGCCGCCGCCGATCTTGACCATGGCCTGCGGGGCAAAGGTGGGATCCAAGGCGGTTTTCAAAGGCGCAGCAGTTTGTGCGTGGGCTGCGCTGGTCAAAGCCAGTGCCAGTGTCAGCCAGGAGACGCGAGTGAGGGTATGGGCAAGGTTGTTCATGGGCGGAGTTGGTTCATTCATGGATGAAAAGCCATCACTGGCTGGGCCTGAAAGCTTGGGAGCTTGAGAAAATTATTGGGCGCATTGGCCAAGCTGTCGCCTGCCGTTTTATCGGTATGCCTTAACCTGTTGTTAAGGGCCCGCCAAAGCCAGGCTGGGCCTGGCTTTGGCACGCAAAAGGCGACGTCATCTGGCACTCAATACTGCTGCCAGGCCTTGCCTTTGAGCCCCAGCCATTGCGAGGCATCAGAGGGCTTGGGCTGCTGGGCTGCTTGCAAAATCGGCTCGGGGCATTCGCAAGGCAAGAATTGGCCACGGCCACGCTCGGCCTGCAGCTGGGCGTTCTCGACCACGACCTCGCCACGGCTGATCACGGTGATGGGCCAGCCATTGACCACACGGCCCTCGTAAGGCGTGTAGCCGACCTGGTCGTGCAGGTCGCTCCAGCGCACGCTGCGCTGGGCTTGGGGGTCCCAAATCGCAATGTCGGCATCCAGGCCGACGGCAATATCGCCCTTGCGTTTTTGCAGGCCATACATGCATGCATGGTTGGTGGCAGTGAGACGCACAAATTCTTCGGGCGTGAGGCGGCCAGTCAGCAGGCCCTCGGAGAACAGCAGCGGCAAGCGCAGCTCCAGGCCGGGCACGCCATTGGCCATTTCCTTGAAGGTGGTGGCATCGCCCTTGGGCAGCTTGCCGCTTTCATCGAACTTGTAGGGCGCGTGGTCAGAACTGTAGATGCCCAGGGTGCCATCCAGCAGGCCTTGCCAGACCTTGTCTTGCGCGGCCTTGTCGCGCACGGGTGGACTGCAGCAGAATTTTGCGCCTTCCAGGCCCTCCTGGTCCATGTCTTCTGCGGTCAGGAACAGGTATTGCGGGCAGGTCTCGGCATGCACTTTGCTGCCCAGTTGCCGGGCACTGCGAATCACTTCAATCGCCTCGGGGCCTGAGATATGCACCAGCAAAATCGGCACATCGAGCAGATTGGCCAGCTGGATGGCGCGCGAGCTCGCTTCGATTTCTGCAATCGCATCGTGGGCCACGCCGTGGAATTTGGGTGCCGTGAGGCCCTTGTCCAGCAAGCGGCGCGCAATCCAGCGGATCACGTCGTGGTTCTCGGCATGCACCATGACCATCGCGCCTTCGCGGCCTGCGACTTCCAGCACATCCAGCATCTGGAAGTCGTCGATCTTGAGCTTGTCGTAGGTCATGTAGACCTTCAGCGAGGTGATGCCCTCTGCAATCGCGCGTGGCAAATCCTGCTCCAGCATTTGAGGGGTGATCTCGGACAGGATCAGGTGAAAGCCGTAGTCGATCACCGCTTTCTCGGCCGCCAGCTTGGCGTAGGCGGCGATCACCTCGGGCACTTGCTGGCCTTTGTGCTGCGCAGCAAACGGGATCACGCAGGTCGTGCCACCAAACGCGGCCGAGACCGTGGCGCTGTAGAAATCATCAGCGCACATCACGCCCGCGCTGGACGCTTGTTCAATATGGGCGTGGCTGTCGATGCCGCCAGGCATGACCCACAGGCCTTGTGCGTCAATGTCACGCCGCCCTGCTGGCAGGTTCTCCCCAATGGCAGCAATGGTGCCGCCCTGAATGCCGATATCGGCCACAAAGGTGTTTTGGGAGGTGCTGATACGGCCGTTGCGGATGGTCAAATCAAACATGGCATCGTTTCTTTCTCAAGCTAGGTTCAGACAGATGCCCGGGTGGTAAGCAGGCTTCATGCCAACTTGCACCGGATTGGTGCTCATTGCATCGGCTTTGGTGCATGGAGCGGCCTTGGGGCAGTGTTTTTGGGAACCTGAATACATTCTTAGTGCGCGTAGATTTGCGCTTCTGAGCGGAAGCCTTTGACCTCGATCGGATTGCCAAAGGGATCGCGAAAGAACATGGTCCATTGCTCACCGGGCTCGCCCTCAAAGCGCACTTGGGGCGCGAGCACAAACTCCACACCGGCGACTTGCAGGCGGTCGGCCATGGCGCGCCAGTCGGGGTAGAGCAAGATGATGCCGAAGTGCGGCATCGGCACCATGTGCTGGCCGACCTTGCCGGTGTTGGCCGTGGCAAAGGGCTCGCCCAGGTGCAGGGAGATTTGGTGGCCGAAGAAATCAAAATCGACCCAGGTGTCGGTGCTGCGGCCTTCGATGCAGCCGAGCACGCCGCCGTAAAAGGCGCGGGCCTGGTCCAGATCGCGGATATTGAAGGCAAAGTGGAAAGCGGAAGGTAAATTCATGGTGTATGGACTCTGGAAATAGCTGGACGGTGCGGGCGCTGGCGAATGCATGGAACGCAGAGCAGGCCCGCTCGGGACGTGGCAGATGGCATCAAGCCAGGGCCTGGCTGAGCAAAGGCAAGTCGACATTGGCCCCTGACAGCACAACCACTGCACTTTGGCCCTCTAGCGGCAACTTGCCTGCGAGCAAGGCTGCCAAAGCCACTGCGCCGCCGGGCTCGACCACCAAGCGCAGGTCTTCGATGGCAAAACGCATGGCAGCCAGTACCTCGGCGTCGCTGACGCTGACGGCCTGGCTCAGGCGCAGGCCATTGATCGCATAAGGCAGCTCGGCCGGTGTGACGGCCTGCAAGGCATCGCAAATCGAATCGGCCGATTGGGGATTGCTCTGGCGCGTGCCACTGGCCAGTGAGCGCACGGTGTCATCAAACGCAGCCGGTTCCACGGCGACGCAGCGGGTCTGCGGGCTCAAGGCGGCCAGGCTCAGATTGCAGCCCGCCATCATGCCGCCACCGCCACAGGGGGCGGCAAACAGACCGAGTTGCGCCAGGTCATCGGCAGGCAAGTCCTGCAAGGCTTCGAGCGCGACCGTGCCTTGGGCGGCCAGCACTTCGGGAAAGTCGCCCGGTGGGATCAGGGTTGCGTCGGTCTCGGCCAGCAACTGCATGCCGATCTCCTCACGGCTTTGCGTCATGCGGTCGTAGTGCACCACTTTGGCGCCCTGCTCCAGCGCCTTTTTGACCTTGTTCTTGGGCGCATCAGCGGGCATCACAATCGTCGCCTGCACGCCCAGCGTGGCAGCGGCCCAGGCAATCGCCTGGCCGTGGTTGCCCGTGGAGTACGCGATCACGCCGTTCTGGCGCTGCGCTTGGCTGAGCGACAAGATCGCATTAAAGGCACCGCGCAGCTTGAAGGAACCGGTGATTTGCAGGCATTCGGGCTTGAGCCAGATGCGTGCACCCGTGCGTTCGCTCAGGCTGCGCGAAAACAGCAGTGGCGTGCGGCGTATATAGGGCGCAATGCGCTCGGCGGCCAACTCAACATCGGCAAACGTGGGCACGCGCATTACGCCAAACAGCTCATGCTGGATGCTGCTGGGCAGCTCGGCCAGGCTGGGCGCATTCATTAGTTCTGCTCCTGGGCGACGGCAGCGCCTTGGGGCTGCCAAACCGCAGGCGCTGTGCTGCCAGTTTGGTTGGTGAGCCGCTGGTAGGCTTCGAGGCGGCGGTGCTGCGCAAAGTTGAAGATGGTCGTGCGGCCCAACTCGCACATCGCGAGGTTGCAGTCGGCCACGACCAGCTCGTCGTCCCAGCTGGTAGCCATCGCCATGATCTCGCCTTGCGGGTTGACGATGATCGAGTGGCCCATCAGCTCAAAGCCGTCTTCATTACCCGCCTTGGCCACGCCCACGCCAAACGTGGCGTTTTGGTAGCAACCGGCCTGGATCGATAATTGCGAGTGGAAGTTGCGCAGGTGGTGGGCTTCAAAGCCACGGTTTTCCTGGTTCACGGCCGGGGTGTTGTAGCCCAGCATGACCAGTTCCACCTGCTGCAGACCCAGCTCACGCCAGGATTCTGGCCAGCGGCGGTCGTTGCAGATCAGCATGCCCATGTTGACGCCTTCAACTTCACCTACAGGCGCGCGGGTGACCGGAAAGCCCAGGTTGCCCACTTCAAAATAGCGCTTCTCCAGGTGCTGCACCTTGCGGATGGTGGAGAACTCCTTGTGACCGGGCAGGTGGATTTTGCGGTACTTCAATATGACCTCACCCGACGGTGCAATCACCACCGAGGTGTTGAAGCGGCGCTTGCGCAGCACGCCGGTTTCATCGGCTTCGTGGGCGATCTCGGCGTAGCCCAGGTAGCAGGTGATACCGTAGCGCTTGATTGCATCGAACAGCGGCTGGGTGGCGGGCGATGGCAGGGTTTCTTCATACCAGTTGTCAGCCTGGTCGAGGTCCTCGACATACCAGCGTGGGAAGAAGGTCGTGAAGGCCAGCTCGGGGAACACCACCACATTGGCGCCGCGCTGGTAGGCGCGCTCTACGAGGCGCACCATGCGTGCGACGACCGAGTCACGGCCTTCGGCTTTTTGAATAGGGCCCAGCTGGGCGGCAGCCACGGTAATAAGACGCTTCATAGTTGTAGAACTCAAGTGCTAGGAAAACAAACAGGCCTGGTGTGACACGGCAGCGCAGCGCACGCCCAGGTCAAGCCATCAAAGTCAATCCAAGGGGAAAAAGGGTGCAAGGGCTTGTGCCCATGCCGCTAGGGTGGCGAGCAGTGGCCTACCAGCCCAGCCGCGCACGGCCCAAGGCCATCGCAGCAGCTGCTTGGGTGGGCTCGACCACCGGCACGCCAGAGGCTTCAGCCAGTGCATCGCGGTAAGAGGCCATGCCTGCACAGCCCATCACCAGCACGTTCGCGCCCTGCTCGCGCACCAGGCGCTGCCCCACCTCCACCATGCGCGAGAGCGTGCGTTCCTGGTCGGCCAATTCAGTCACGCCCAGGCCGATTGCAGCTTCGCCAGCAATACGGCTGCTGATGCCCATCGCACCGTAGTTGCGCATATGGCGGGCTATCGAGGTTTCCAAAATCGCAATCACGCCCACCCGCTGGCCCATCGACAGGGCCGTCAGCATCGCGCACTCGCTGATGCCCAGCACCGGCACGCCACGCGGCTGCATGGCCTCGCGCACGGCGTACAGGCCGGGGTCGCTAAAGCAGGCAATCACCACTGCTGCGCAGTCATCCGGCAAGGCCAGGCAATGCTGCACCAGGAGCATGGCCACGCCATCGACATCCTGTTGGCTTTGCACACCGGGCGGGCCGCTTGGCAGCCAGTCACTGACGAAGCGCGGCCCTCCAGGCATGCGCAGCGGCGAGAGCGCGAGATCAATTCCTTGGGTGACCCTTAAGCTGCTGTTGGGGTTGACGACGTAAATGGCCGATGACATGAGCGCGCCTCGTACAAATTGGAATGACTGCAATTTACGAGTATTCGCGTGGCATAGAAATTGCTGAAATGTCGGTCTTGATTAACATGAGGTTAAGGCTTGCTGGTGGCGCCCTGCTCTGTGCAGTCTCCCAGCACCTTGGCCGCTTTTGTAGTCACCTTGACTAGTAAGGACCACAATGGCCGCACTGAACTTGCGCCAGATTGAGGTATTCCGCGCCGTGATGAGCACCGGCAGCATTGCGGGCGCTTCGCAAATCCTGTTTGTCTCCCAGCCGGCCGTCAGCCGTCTGCTGGCCTACACCGAGCAGCGCATTGGTTTTGTTTTGTTTGAGCGCATCAAAGGGCGCTTGTTTGCCACGCCGGAGGCGCGCCGCCTGATTGGCGAGGTCGAGCAGGTCTACCAGTCGGTGCAGCGCGTCAACGACCTGGCAGGCGACCTGGCCAGGCACCGCACCGGCATTCTGAACCTGGTCTCGGGCCCCTCGATTGGACAAAGCTTTATTCCGCAGGCTGTCGCCAGTTTTCGCCAGCAGTTTCCCGATTGCAAGATGACTTTTGCCTGCCACGGCCACGAGCAGATTCGCGAGCGCTTGCTGAACCACCAGGCCGATCTTGGCGTGATCAGCTCAGCGATTGAGCACCCGAATCTCGACATCACGCCGCTGTGCACCAACCGCCTGGTGTGCATCATGCCGGCCAACCACGCACTGTGCGAGAAAGAAGAAGTCACCCCCGAGGACTTGATGCAATGGCCCATGGTTGGCTACGGACACGACACGCCGATGGGTCGGCGCGTGACGGCGTACTGCCAGGATATGGAGCTGGAGCCCAACGAAGTGGTGGAGGTGGGCTCGCCGCAAAATGCGGGATCGATGGTCGAGATGGGTGTGGGCATTGCGCTGGTCGATGAATTCTCGGTGCGCAGCTGGCATGCCTCGCGACCCGTCATGGTGCGCCCCTTGAGGAATGCACCGGTATTGCAAACCAATTTGGTGCATCACAAATTCGAGCCCATGTCCCAGCTGGCGCAGCGCTTTATCGCCGAGTTGCGCCAGTTGGTTGAGCAATACGGCTTTGTGCTTGCGCGAGAGAGGGATATGGAACCGGCGGTGACCCCATAGCATGGGCCAGATTGCAGAACCATCCCGCCTTTGGACGCAGCGCGTTTGCTGCAAAGCGGCCAAGCGCCCATGCAGGCAAATGCGGCTACCGCCTCAATCCCAGATCGGAGCCAGCCCCTCAGGATTGACTTCGCGGCCATTGCGCTCCAGCTGCGCAATGCGGGCCATGTCCTCGGCATCGAGCACCAGCTGCTGGGCCAGCAGGTTGCTGGCCAGGTTCTCGCGCTTGGTAGAAGACGGGATGACGGCGTAACCCAGCTGCAGCGCCCATGCCAGGGCGACCTGGGCGACGGTGGCCTGGTGCTTGCTGGCGATCTCGGCCAGTACCGGGTCCTTCAGCACCTTGCCGTAGGCCAGGGTCATGTACGAGGTCACAGCAATTCCCTGCTCCTGGAGAAAGGCCGTCAATTGGTGGCTTTGCAGGTAGGGGCTGAGCTCGATCTGGTTGGTGGCGATCTCCCCTGCTCCGACAGCAGCGATAGCCTGGCGGGTCAGCTCGATATTGAAGTTGGAAATACCGATCTGGCGCGTGAGGCCCTGGGCCTTGGCTTCTGCCAGTGCCGTCATGAACTCTTGCAATTCCACGCCATTGCCGGGGGCGGGCCAGTGGATCAGGGTCAGGTCCACATAGTCGCTGCGCAGCTTTTTGAGGCTGTGCTTGAGGCTGGGAACCAGCTTGGCCTGGCTGTAGTTGTCGGTCCAGATCTTGGTGGTGACAAACAGCTCTTCGCGCGCCACGCCGCTGTCGGCCATAGCCTGGCCCACTTCGGCTTCGTTGCCGTAGATCTGCGCGGTATCGACCGCCCGGTAGCCCAGCTCCAGTGCATTGCGCACGGAATCGACGACCACCTGCCCTTGCAGACGGAAAGTACCAACGCCAAATCGAGGAATAGACATGAAAAACTCCTTGGAAAAAATACAGATAGAGACAGGTGCGGCAGACCTGCAGCGCTTGGATCACCAACCAGGTCTTGATCGCATTGGCAACCAGTTTGCGCTTTTCATCCTTGCAGATAAAGCCCTGGATCAACAATATTCTTTTGAAGAAATATCAACTATCAAGCCCTACCCACTCCGTGCGCGGCTTCACCAGGCCTAGAAAGCAAAAAAGCCCCTCGCGCAGCCTGTGGTCTGCACGAGGAGCCATTGGCCCAAATAGCAATGTTTAGATATTGCTAGCCGCCGCTGCAGCACCAGCCTGACCACGGCGCATGCGGCCCTGAATCAATACCAGGCCCAGCCCGCCTGCGGCAAGCGCCGCACCTGCCCAAGCTACGGCCCCGTAGCCCAGGCCGTGTCGGATCACGGCACCCCCCAAGGCCGCGCCCACGGCATTGCCCAGATTGAAGGCGCCCACATTGACGGATGAGGCCAGGCCGGGCGCCTCAGCAGCGGCCTGCATCACCCGCATCTGCACCGGGGGCACCATGCCAAAGGCAGCCGCACCCCACACCACCAGACCGATGCCGGCGCCTACATGGGTGGTCAGCGCCCAAGGCAATACCACCATGATGAGCGCCAGGGCCAGCAGGATGAGGCGCGTGGCGCCATCGAGCGACCAGTCGGCCAGGCGCCCTCCCAGGCTGTTGCCGATGGTGAAACCCAGGCCAATGAGTACCAGCGCAAAGGCGATAAAGCCGGGGCTGGCATGGGTGATCTCGGTCAGCACCGGGGCCACATAGGTGTAGAGCGTGAACATGGAGCCGGCGCCCAGCACCGTGGTGCCCATGGCCAGCAGTACCTCGGGGCGCGTCAGCACCTTGAGCTCGCGGCGCACATCAGGGCGTGTGCCGGCCTCGCCCTTTGGTAGCACCATCCACAGCGCGGCAATGGTGACCAGGCCCAGCGCGGCCGTGCCGGCAAAGGCCAGCCGCCAGCCCACTTGCTGGCCGATCCAGGTGGCAGCGGGCACACCGCCAATATTGGCCACCGTGAGCCCCATGAACATCGCAGCAATGGCGCTGGCCTGTTTGTCCTTGGGCACCACGCTGGCTGCCACCACCGCGCCAATGCCAAAGAAAGCGCCATGGTTGAGGCTGGTCACCAGGCGCGACAGCAGCAAGGTCGTGTAGCCGGGGGCCAGTGCCGAGAGCAGATTGCCCACGGTGAAGATCAGCATCAAGGTGACCAGCGCGGCGCGCCGACCAAAGCGGCTGAACAGCAAGGTCATCACCGGCGCGCCCAGCATCACGCCCACGGCATAGGCCGACACCAGCATACCGGCGGTCGGAATGCTGACATCAACGCCCTGGGCGATAACAGGCAAAAGCCCCATCGGGGCAAACTCGGTCGTGCCAATGGCGAAAGCACCAATGGCCAAGGCGAACAAAACAGCGGAAGACTTCATAGCCTCTAGTGTGCCCTGCTACTATTTGCAGATTAAGTACCATTGCCACCAAAATCTTTTGACGCCAGGGCAACAATGAAGACCACGCTCGATGAATTGCAGGCCTTTGTGGCCGTGGTCGATACCGGCTCGATCACCGCAGCGTCCGAATTGCTGGACCAGACGGTGTCCGCCACCAGCCGCACCTTGGGCCGGCTGGAAGAAAAGCTACAAACCACCCTGCTGCGCCGCACGACCCGCCGCCTGGAGCTGACCGAAGAAGGCAGCGCCTTCCTGCAACGAGCACGCGCGATTTTGGTGTCCGTCGATGAGGCCGAGGAGCTGATGGCCGCCCGGCGTGTGCGGCCCGCCGGGCGCCTGCGGGTGGATGCTGCCACGCCCTTTATGCTGCATGTGCTGGTGCCGCTGGTTGACAGCTTTCGCGCGAAATACCCGGAGGTGGAGCTGGAGCTGCACTCGCACGAAGGCATTGTGGATCTGATCGAAAAGCGCAGCGATGTCGCCTTTCGCATTGGTGCGCTCAAGAATTCGAGCATGCATGCGCGGCCGGTGGGCATCAGCCGCATCCGGGTGCTGGCCAGCCCGGCCTATCTGGCGCGCCATGGCACCCCGAGCAGCCCCCAGCAGTTGGCGCAGCATGTACTGCTGGGCTTTACCCAGCCTGATTCGCTCAATGAATGGCCGCTGCGTGATGCAAGCGGCGAGCTGCTGCGCATCCAGCCCGCGATTGCGTCCTCCAGCGGCGAGACGCTGCGCCATATGGCCCTGGCGGGTTTTGGCATCGTCTGTCTGTCGGATTTCATGACCCGGGCGGACCGCCACAGCGGCCAGCTGGTGACCTTGTTTGACGACCAGCTGCTCGATGTGCGCCAGTCCATCCATGCGGTGTACTACCGCAATACGGCGCTGGCCTCGCGCATCACCTGCTTTGTCGACCATGTGATCGGTGCGCTGGGGGCGCAGCCCTTCAGCGACTGATCGCTGCCACCCAGACCATGGACAACCGCCCTGCTCTGCCGGGCTTGGGGGCGCCTATTACTGCCTGCCTGCCAAAGCGCGCTCGTCAGGCAGCATCCTTGTCCGATGGCTCTTCATCCACCACCAGCGCCGTCAGGTCACTGATCCGGTAAGCGGCGCTATCGGCCTGCATGCTGCCCAGCGTTGCAGGCCGCAAGGGTCCGCGCCCCGGGGCGCCCAACAGCATCACGGTGATGTGCAGCTGCGGGCAGCGCAAGCGCAGGCTCTCGCACATCTGGCTAAGCTTGCCCAGCGGGTTGGAGTGAAAGCTGCAGATGCACAGATGGCGCACGCCGTCATAGAGGGACAGATCGCCCTGGCGCAGTACCGTCTCGATCGACACCGCGCGGGTGCTGCTGTCCACGCCGTGCAGCCGCAGCGCATGGGCGGCCATCGTGGCGGCATGCCGGTCAATATCCCACTGCATGCCCACGCAGACCACGGTCTGTGCCGGTGGCTGGCCTTCGGCAACTGGGGTCAGCGCCGCGGGCCGGTAGTGGCGCTGCAGGCCACTGAGCAGCATGGCCACGGCCTCTGAAAGGCGCTGGCGTTGCGGCGGGCTGGCGGAATGGCGGTACTGCTGCGCGGCAATCAGCAGCGCCGGCACGGCCACCTGGTCATAGAACTGGGTAACAGCCAAGGCCTGTTCATGCTGGCTGGGCTTCGGAGACAGGGCCTGGTCAATATTTTCCGAGGCCACGTCAATGGCCTGGTCCACATCGCCACGCCACAGCCGTTGCAGCAGTTTCTCGGGCGGGTCAAACACGGCCTGGCTGCCCAGCAAGATCTCCAAAAAGCCCATGCCCGGAATATAGCGGCCCAGCACCAGCAGGCAGACCGTCAGCGGCGTCGACAAGATCAGGCCGATGGGCCCCCAGAGCGCGGTCCAGAAGGTCGCTGCCAAAATAATGGACAAGGTCGACAAGCCCGTGCTGGCCCCATACAGCCAAGGCTCGATCACGTTGTTGCTGAGCAACTCCAAAAGCAGGATCAAGGCCAAGGTCCACAGCAGCAGGCTCCAGCCCGGGTCCACCGCAAAGGCCAGCGTGAGCGGGAACACCGCCGACGCCATCGGGCCGATATAGGGCACAAAGCGCAGCACCGCTGCCAAGATGCCCCAGAGAATCGCGCCAGGCACACCAATCCACCACAGCCCCAAAGCCATCGGCACGCCATAGCTCAGATTCACAAAAAGCTGCATGCGCAGATACTGGCCAATGCGGGTGGCGGCATCGTCGAGCGCGTCCGACGCCATATGGGTGTTGGGGCCCATCAGGCGCAGCAGCCGGTCCTGCAGGCCGCTGCGGTCCAGCAAGATCAAGACGACAAACAAGAACACGATGCCGGTGGTGGCCAGCGGCTCAGCCACCTTGCTCAGCAGCTCCAGCGCCTTTTGAATGGGTTTGACGGTGGGCTCTTGCACTTCCACCTTCTGCACCCGGCGCGTGCGCGCATCGCCCTGCCCGATCTCCGTCTCCACGGTATTGAGCACCTTGACGGCGCCGTCCCAGACGCCCGGGCCATTGAAATAAGGTTTGACATGGCGCAGCTTCTGGCGAATGGTGTTTTGGTAGGTGGGCAGCTCGGCGCTGAGGCTGGTGACCTGGCCGCCCACATAGATGGCGCCCGCACCCAGCGCGCCCAAGGCCAGCACCATCACCAGCGCCACCGACAGCACCCGGGGCATGCCCCAACGCTTGAGCCGGCTGACCGCCGGGTCCAGCAAAAAGCCCAGCAGCGCTGCCAGGGCCACCGGCAGCAGCACATCCCGGCCTACATACAGGCCCAGAATCACCACCGCCGCAATGACCATGCCCACCATCAGCCGCAAACCGGGCACGATCGCCAACAGCGGCGCCAGTGTTTCTTGGGTAGACGGCCCGGCGCGGCGGCGCCCCGCTGAGCGCCCGCTGCTGCGTCCCGTTTCGCGCAGCTCTGCACGCTGTGAGCGTTTGGGCCCGGGAACAGGCTGGGCTACAGGCTCATCATCGGGCGCGGGGTGGTCGGGTGGCATGGGGTGCAGAGCTCAGAGGGGGGGATACGCAAGCTGCTATTAGATCCAATTTCCGGGATGGAAGATGTCATCTTTGGCCGCTTTTTGGAGCGCTGACCGCAGTCAACAAAAAACCGCAAGGCCGGATGGCACTTGCGGTTCGCGCAGGCCATAGGCCCGGGCTTATTTTTTGAGGCCTTGCAGCTTGGCAAAGGCCGAGGCCATGGCGTTTTGCTGCGCAGGTTGTTTGGCACGTGCGGGCTGCGTGTAGCCGCCCCGGCCGCCACCGCCCTGGCCCCGGCCAGCGGCTTCAAAGCGGTTGTCGCGTGGGCCATCGCGGCGTGGGGGCGCAGCGTCCAGCTTCATCGTCAGGCTGATGCGCTTGCGCTCCACATCCACTTCCAGCACCTTGACCTTGACGATCTGGCCGGTCTTGACGGCTTCGCGGGCATCTTCGATGAACTTGTAGCTCATCTGGCTGACGTGGACCAGGCCATCTTGGTGCACGCCCAGGTCCACAAAGGCACCAAACTGGGCGACGTTGCTCACGGTGCCTTCCAAGGTCATGCCTTCGCGCAGGTCCTTGATGTCTTCCACGCCTTCGTTGAAGCGGGCCACGACAAAGTCGGGGCGCGGGTCACGGCCGGGTTTTTCCAGCTCGCCCAGAATGTCCGAGATCGTGAGCGCGCCAAACTTCTCGCTGACAAAGCGCTCGGCCTTGAGGCTCTTGAGCACCTCGCCACGGCCCATCAGCTGGTCCACCGGCTTGCCCGTCGTCGCAATGATCTGCTCAACCACCGCATAGGTTTCCGGGTGCACGCCGGTCATGTCCAGCGGGTTGTCACCACCCCTGATGCGCAAAAAGCCTGCTGCCTGCTCAAAGGTCTTGGCGCCCAGCCCCGCCACATCCATCAGCTGCTTGCGGTTCTTGAACGAGCCATTGGCATCGCGCCAACGCACCACCGACTTGGCCACCGTGCCCGACAGGCCGGAGACGCGGCTGAGCAGTGGGGCAGAGGCCGTATTCAGGTCCACGCCCACCGAGTTCACGCAGTCTTCCACCACCGCGTCAAGCTGGCGGGCCAGCTCGCTTTGGTTCACATCGTGCTGGTACTGCCCCACGCCAATGCTCTTGGGGTCGATCTTGACCAGCTCGGCGAGCGGGTCCTGCAGGCGGCGGGCAATCGAGGCCGCGCCGCGCAGGCTGACATCGACATCGGGCATCTCGAGCGCAGCAAACTCGCTGGCCGAGTAGACCGACGCGCCCGCCTCGCTCACCACCACTTTTTCAATCTTCTTGTCCGCTTTCTCGGCAATGCGGATCAGGTCGGCGGCCAGTTTGTCGGTCTCGCGGCTGGCCGTGCCGTTGCCAATCGCAATCAGGTTGATCTGGTGCTTTTCCACCAGGCGTGCCAGCACGGCCAGGGAACCGTCCCAGTCGCGGCGCGGCTCGTGCGGGTAGACGGTGGTGGTGTCCACCAGCTTGCCGGTAGGGTCGACCACCGCGACTTTCACGCCGGTGCGGATGCCCGGGTCCAGGCCCAGCACGGCGCGCTGGCCGGCAGGCGCTGCCAGCAGCAGGTCGCGAAGGTTGTCGCCAAACACCTTAATCGCTACTTTTTCGGCGTCTTCACGCAGGCGGGAGAACAGATCGCGCTCGGTCGACAGGCTGAGCTTGACGCGCCAGGTCCAGGCCACGCACTTGCGGATCAAATCATCGCTGGCGCGCTTGGCATGGCTCCAGCCCAGGTGCAGCGCAATCTTGCCCTCGGCGAGGCTCGGCTGGCCCGGCTCGGGCGCCACGCCGGGCTGCAGCTCGGGCTGGACCAGCTTGGCCTCGAGCACTTCGAGCGCGCGGCCCCGGAACACGGCCAGCGCGCGGTGCGACGGCACGCGGCCAATGGGCTCGTCGTAGTCAAAGTAATCGCGGAACTTGGCGACCTCGGGGTCGTTTTCGTTCTTGGACTCGACCTTCTTGGAGCGCAGCAGGCCTTCGGCCCAAAGCCATTCACGCAGCTTTTGCACCAGTGCCGGGTCTTCAGCCCAGCGCTCGGACAGGATGTCGCGCACGCCATCGAGCACGGCCAACGGGGTCGAAAAATCCGGACCGGGCTTGCCATCGTCGAGCACGGTGGCGGGCTTGCAAAAGGCCCGGGCTTCCTGCTGCGGGTCCAGGCTCGGGTCCGCAAACAGCTTGTCGGCCAGCGGCTCAATGCCAAACTCCTTAGCGATCTGGCCCTTGGTGCGGCGCTTTTGCTTGAAAGGCAGGTAAATGTCTTCGAGCTCTTGCTTGGTGGGCGCGCGGGCAATGGCCAGGCGCAGCGCATCGGTCAGCTTGCCCTGCTCGTCAATGGCCTTGAGCACCGTCTCGCGCCGCTCCTGCAGCTCCCGCAGATAGGTCAGGCGCTCGGCCAAATCCCGCAGCTGGGTGTCATCCAGACCACCGGTGGCTTCCTTGCGGTAGCGGGCAATAAAGGGCACCGTCGCCCCGCTGTCCAGCAATTCCACGGCCGACGTCACCTGCGATTCGGCAACCTTCAGCTCAGCTGCAATCTGCGCAATGATCTTTTGCATGCTCTACGCTCGCTCCAATGCTTCTCTGGCAAAAGAGCCAGTGTGCCATAGCTGCTGGCAGCCACTGGGGATTTGAACAGTTGCCGGATTTGAAAAATGTAATTTTTATAGCGATCGGCAGGACAGCTGCACTGGGGTGGCGCCTCACGGCGGGCTTTGCGCGCCAATCGTCAAACAATGCCAATCGGGCGGGCAGCCGCCGCCAATGGCATACTGGGACGCGATGTCCTCTGACCATGACCTGAATTTGGATTTGTTTGGCGCCGAGCCCGCGCCGGCTGCTGCTGCAGCCACCCCAGCGGCGCCGCCCGCCAACGCGCAAGACAGCGAAGCCGCCCCTCCTCCAGCCGCCACTCCACCCGCTCCTGCCGCCAAGGCGCGCAGCCGTGCGCAGGCCGTCGGTGCCGCATACCCCTTGTTGGGGGAGGACCTGGCCCCCGCCCTGCCTGCGCTGCTGCGCATGGGCGGCTCATCCTGGTCCTACCCTGGCTGGCAGGGCCTGGTCTGGGACAAGGCCTACAGCGAGCGCATTCTTGCGCAGCGCGGCCTGAACGCCTATGCCGAGCACCCGTTGCTGCGCACCGTCAGCATTGACCGCAGCTTTTACCGGCCGCTGGCAGCGTCCGAGTACGCGGTTTATGCCGCCCAGGTGCCAGAAGATTTTCGCTTTGTCGTCAAGGCGCCGGCGCTCGTCTGCGATGCCCAGGTGCGCAGTGAAGAAGGCCGCGGGAAAGAGCCCAACCCAGCCTTTTTGAATGTGGAGCTGGCCCTTGCCAGCTATGTGCGGCCCGCCTGCGAAGGGCTGCTGGACAAGCTCGGCGTGCTGCTGTTCCAGCTCAGCCCCCTGCCGCTGGGGCGGCTGCTGAACCTGCAGCCCACCTTGGCGGAACTGGAGCAACTGGCGCAGGCCGTGCAGGCCGAGCTGGCCGGATTGCCGGCAGAGCGCCGGCCCATTGTGGCCTTTGAAGTGCGCGATGCCGATTGGCTGCGCCCCGACATCGCCCCGCAGCTGGCCCAGATTCTGCGCCAGACCGGCGCGACCTACTGCCTGGGCCTGCATGCCAAGATGCCGCGCCTGCCCGAGCAACTGCCGCTGCTGCGCGCGCTGTGGCCCGGCCCGCTGGTATGCCGCTGGAATGTGAACCCCGTCTTTGGCCCCTATGGCTATGCCGATGCCGAAAAGCAATTGGCGCCGTTTGACCGCATCCAGCAGCCTGACCCCGCGACGCTGGCCCTGCTGGCGAGCACCTTGGCCGGCGTCTGCGGCAAGGGGCAAGCGGCCTATGTCACCGTCAGCAACGAAGCCGAGGGCTGCGGCCCGCTCAGCATTGTACGGCTGGCAGAGGCGATGGCCGCGCTGAAAAAATCTGAAAGCCCAAGCCCGGCCTGATTGCAATCGCTTGCGATGTTTTGCGCAAATTTGCCGCTGCCGCCCCGTTATCTGCGCTGGAGCAGTCTGGTGCAGGCCTATGATGGTTGCCCTGCGGGTGCGCAGCGCAGTGCCATTCCGGGCGAACGCCGCACCCAATCCCCCTTTAGCGATGGATCCCATGCGTTACCGCACTTTGTGCCAATTTGCCAGCCTGGCGGCCTTTTGCACTGCCCTGGCCTCTTCTTTCAGCGCCCAGGCGGCAGAAGTCCGTGCCAACCGGTTCACTGTGAGCGACAGCGTCACCAGCGTACAGCTGTGCGGCAACCGCAACCAGGGCAGCAACAAGGCGGAGCAGCCCTACCGCGTGGTGCAGGGCGAGCAAAACGGCCAGGCCTATTTGTTTGTGCAGTGGATGAACCAGCCCGAGGAAACGCCCCACTGGCGCGGGGTGGCCGCCCATACCCAGGGCTTTGCCGAGATCAACGACGACAACGCCGATCTGGGCTTGCAGGAGCTGCGCTGCAAGGCCCATGGCAAAGGCATTGTGATTACGGCCCAGGTGACCGGTGGCAAGCCCGCTGCCAAGCGCCGCACGATGCAACTGGAAGTGGGCCCTGCGCTGGAGAAATACAGCATCCGCTTCAGCCCGGCGCTGAAGTGATGCGGGCCGGGGCTTGATGCGCCCGGCCCGTTTTTGATGGCTTTCGCTGTGGCTTACTTGCCCGCAGCCGCTGTGCCCAAGGCCTTGTCACCCTCGAGCTGCTGCGCACGCTTGGCATACTTAGCGGCCAATACCCCGCAGACCATCAGCTGCATCTGGTGGAACAGCATCAGCGGCAGCACCATCATGCCCACGGTGCTGCTGGCAAACAGCACCTTGGCCATGGGCACGCCACTGACCAGGCTCTTCTTGCTGCCGCAAAATACGGCGGTGATTTCATCCTCTTTGCTAAAGCCCAGGCGGCGCGAGAGGAAGGTGGTCAGCAGCAAGGCCAGTGCCAGGATGATGGCGCTGATCACCAAGAGGCCCACCAAGGTGGTCACCGACACCTGGCGCCAGATGCCTTGCACCACGGCGGCACTGAAGGCGGTGTAGACCACCAGCAAGATGGAGCCCTGGTCCACCACCTTGGTGAGCTTGCCGTGCTTTTTGATGAACGGGCCCACCCAGCGCTGCAGCAGATGGCCTAGGGCAAAAGGCAGCATCAGCTGCAGCAGGATCTTGACCACCGCATCGACCAAGGAGCCGCTGGCACCATGGGCGGTGACAAACACGCTCACCAGCAGCGGCGTGATGAACACCCCCAGCAAGGTCGAGGCCGAAGCGCTGCAAATGGCCGCCGGGATATTGCCGCGCGCCATCGACACAAACGCAATCGAGGACTGCACGGTGGACGGCAGAACGCACAGGAACATCACGCCCACATACAGCTCGGGCGAGACCAGTGGCGTCAAGAGCGGCTTGAGCGCCCAGCCCAGAAGCGGAAACACGACAAAGGTGCTGCCGACGATAAACAGGTGCAGTCGCCAGTGCATGATGCCCGCGAGAATCGCCTGGCGCGAGAGCTTGGCGCCGTGCAGAAAGAACAGCAAGGCCACGGCGGCGGTCGTCAAGGTCTCAAAGCTGCTCGCCACCTGGCCGGTGGCAGGCAAAAAACTGGCCAGCAGCACGGTAGCCACCAGCATCAGGGTGAAGTTGTCGGGACGGAATTTCATGAGCGCCATTGGACGCCGTTCTCTAGCGAAAGTAAAATTAATTTATAAGATTGATTAATGATTTAAAGTCATATATACCCCCATCACCCTTCCATCCATGCATGTCAGCCTCCGCCAGCTCCAGGTGTTTCTCTGCGTTGCCCAGTGCCGCAGCTTCAGCCAGACCGGCCAGACCCTGGGCCTGACCCAGTCGGCCGTGAGCCGCGCGATGGTCGAGCTGGAGGGCCAGCTCCATGTGCGGCTGCTGGACCGCACCACGCGCGAGGTGCTGCTGACCGATGCCGGCCAGTTGCTGGCCCAAAAAGCCGCACCCTTGCTGCAGGAGCTGGCCGATACCCTGGCCGAAGTGGCCGATGTGGGCCACGCCGCGCGCGGCCAGGTGCGCATGGCCAGCAGCCCGACCTTGTCTGCCGCGCTGATGCCCGCCTGCATTGCCGCCTGCAACCGCGAGCTGCCGCAGGTCCAGCTGCAGCTGGTGGACCGCCTGCAGCAAGAGGTGCTGGCCCAGGTACGCAGCGGTGATGTGCATTTTGGGCTGGTCGTGGAGCCGCCCGAGCTGGGTGACCTGGACTGCATCAATCTGCTGCATGACCCGTTTGTCGCAGTGCTGCCGCCCGGGCACGCGCTGGTGCAGCAGGCGCACGATGCGACGAGTTTGCGCTGGGACCAGCTACGCGGCGAAGCGCTGGTGCTGCTCGACCATGCATCGGGCAGCCGCCGCCTGATGGACGCTGCGCTGCTGGCCAGCGGTTGCGGGCCCGAGCACAGCCCCGTCGTGCAAGAGGTCGGCCATGTGACCACCGCCTTTCGCATGGTCGAGGCCGGCATCGGCATCAGCATCATGCCGGGCCTGGCGATTCCGGCCCATGGTTTGAGCAGCCTGCAGGTGCGCGATCTGCGGCCCCAGGTGCAAAGGGCCATCATGCTGGTGCGGCGCCGCCAGCGCAGCCTGCCCGCTGCTGCGCAAGCGGTTTGGGATTTGGTCGCCAGGCGGCTGACGACGCTGCCCCCGCAGTAAGCATGCCGCCTCGATTGCTAGCCATCAGACTACAAAACAGGCCCAGCACGCATGCTAAAAACGGTGGCTTGTGACAACCCTTTAATACAAGGCACCAGGAGAGTTCGCATGATTCAACGCATCCCATCTATCGCCAAACTCGCAGCCGCTGCTGCCGTGGCCGCCGTTTTGAGCGCCTGCGCCACCACCGACCGCGCCACCCCGATTGCCGAGGCCACGATCAACCCTACCGAAGGCAACAACATCAGCGGCTACTTCCGCGTCTACGAGGTCAACCGCGACACCGTGCGCGTGATGGCCCAGGTCAAGGGCCTGCAGCCCGGCAGCGAGCATGGCTTCCATGTGCATGAGAACGGCAACTGCTCCTCGCCCGATGCGATGAGCGCCGGCGGCCACTACAACCCGAACGGCCACCAGCATGGCAAGGCTGGCCCGCAAGCCCATGTGGGCGATCTGCCCAGCCTGATGGCCGATGCCGCGGGCACCGCGTTCCTGGTCTGGGAGACCAAGGACCTGTCGATCGGCACCGGCAAGCCCAGCGACATCAAGGGCCGCGCCGTGGTCGTGCACAAGGACAAGGACGACTACACCACCCAGCCTACCGGCAACTCCGGCGCGCGTCTGGGCTGCGGCGTGATCCAGTAAGCCCCTCCTGCGCTCCCCAGCCTGTGGCGCCCAGCGGCCCACAGGCTTTTTTGTCGCTGCGCCGCGCCAAAGCGATGCACAATCGGGCCATGAGCGAACTCTCCCACTCCATTGCCGATTTGCGCAAAAGCTATGAACGCGCAGAGCTGAACGAATCGGCGTCTTGCGCCGCGCCCATCGACCAGTTTGACCGCTGGATGAACGAGGCGGTCGCCTCGCAACTGCCCGAGCCCAATGCGATGACGGTGGCCACTGTGGGAGCCGATGCCCGCCCCAGCACCCGCATCGTGCTCATCAAGGGCTACGACGCGCGCGGAATCGTCTGGTACACCAATTACGACAGCCGCAAGGGCCGCGAGATTGCCGGCAACCCATTTGCCGCGCTGATGTTCCACTGGGTCGAGCTCGAGCGCGTGGTGCGCATCGAGGGGCGCGTGGAGAAAGTCTCGGACGAAGAAAGCGATGCTTACTTCAACAGCCGCCCGCTCGACTCGCGCATTGGTGCCTGGGCCAGCCCGCAAAGCCAGGTCATCGACAGCCGCACCGTGCTGGTGACCAATGCCGCCAAGTATGGCGCGCAGTTCCTGCTCAAGCCCCCCCGCCCGCCGCACTGGGGTGGCTTTCGCCTGGTGCCCGACACCTGGGAGTTCTGGCAGGGCCGCAAGAGCCGGCTGCATGACCGTCTGCGCTACCGTCAGGCAGCGCCAAACAGCGCCGACTGGATTCGCGAGCGCCTGGCGCCCTGATGCTGATGGCTGCCGCTGCCTATGAGATCCGTTGGCTGAACCCGTCCGATGCCAGTGCGTTCCAAACGCTGCGCCTGGCGGGCCTGCGCGCATCGCCTAGCGCCTTTGGCTCCAGCTACGAAGAGGAAAAAGACCGTGCATTGGCGCTGATTGAGGCGCGCCTGGCGCCCAGCCCCGACCAGGGCGTGCTGGGGGCCTTTGCCGGGGGCCAACTGGTGGGCATGCTGGGTATCCGCCGCCAGGACGGCCTCAAGACCCGGCACCGCATGGCTTTGTGGGGCGTGTATGTGGCGCCCGCCTTCCGCGGCCAGGGTATCGCGCAGGCCTTGTTGGCGCGGGCCGTCGCCTTTGCCCGCCAGGTGCCTGGCGCGGTGCAGATCCACCTGAGCGTCAACGCCGCCAATGCCAGCGCCATTCGCCTCTACGAGCAAGCGGGCTTCCATGCCTATGGCACCGAGCCGGCGGCCTTGCTGGTCGATGGCGCGCTGCACGACGAGCTGCTGATGCAGCACCGCTTGCATCCTGCCGCCCAGCCCGCGCCCTAAACTGTCTGCAGCAGCTGGGCCAGGCCCAGCAAGATCAGCGGTATCGTCACCAGGGCCAGGCTGGTCGATACCGCGATGCTGGCCGTGACCTCCTCGCGCCCCACTTCATAGCGCTGCGTGAACAAAAACACATTGGCCCCCACCGGCAGCGACGCGGCCGTGGCCAGCACCACCAGCGGCAGGCCGCGCAGCCCCCACATCCATCCGATGGCCAGCAGCAGCACCGGGTGCAGCAGCAGTTTGACCACTGCGATACGGCTGGCAGGCAGCCAGTAGCGGCCCACTGCGCTGAAAAACAAGGTGATGCCCACGAGCATCAGCGCGATCGGGCCCAGCGCCTGGGCCAGCATCTGCAGTGAGGTATCGATCACCTCGGGCATCTTGAGCCCGGTCTGCGCGAACAGCAGCCCGCAGATGATGGGCAAGGGAATCGGGTGGATGATGCCGTTTTTCAGCGCCCGGCCCACGGTGATGGCCATTGCGCGGTAGCTGCGCGCGCCGCCTTGCGCCGCCTGCTGCTGGTGCATGACGGCCAGCTCGAACACGATGGTGGCCGAGGTCATCAGGATCAGCGCATGGACCGAGACGATGGTGAACAAGGTGACCAGGCCTTCTTGCCCAAACACCATTCCCACCAGCGGCACGCCGATCATGATGTTGTTGCTGAAACAGTTGGCCAGCGCCCGCGCAGCGCCCAGCGTGGTAAAGCCCTGCAGTAGCAAGGTCGTGACAAACAGCAGGCCCGCAGCGCTGAAGTAGACGGCAATGGTCTGCAGGTTGAGCTCTTGCACACGCACCGTGCTCATCGTGCGAAACAGCAAGGCCGGCGTGAGAATCAGAAAAACGATATTGGACAGATCGCGCACCGATGCCGCCTTGACCCAGCCCATGCGCCCTGCACCATACCCCAGTGCAATGAACAGCACCACGGGAATCAAAGACACCATCACCGCCATCGCTGCATCGCCCTTTGTTGATCAAACCCGGCGGCGATTATCGCCGCTGCACCGCGCCGGCCTCGTCGCCCAGGGGCGCGTTAGCCAAACCGCCGCGAATCCAAAGGACGCATGCAGCCTGCCGGCAGCGCAATGCCGCGCTACAGCACGCGCGCCAGAAAGGCCGTGCCCGGCACCGGGTTGACGCTCACCGGCGGCGCATCGACAAAGCCCAGATCCCGGTAAAGCGCTTGGGCGGCGACAAATTCCGGCAGCACATCGAGCGCCATGCGCTGGTAACCGGCGGCGCGGGCCTCCTGCAGCATCTGCTCGACCAGGCGCCGGCCCAGCCTGAGGCCGCGCGCCGCTGGCCGCACATAGACGCGTTTGAGCTCGCAGCACTGGCCATCGACATCGCGCAACGCCGCGCAGCCCACCACCGCATCGCCTTGCCAGGCCAGCAGCAAACGCCCCTGGGGCGCTGCATATTTGCCGGGGAGTGCCGCCAGCTCGGGCTCATAGTTCTGAAAACCCAGGTCGGCCTGGGGGCTGGCAATGTACTCGCGAAAGATCGCCAGCACCGCCTGCAGATCTTCAGGAAAACGGGCGTGGCGAATGGATAGATCAGGCATCGGCGGGGTTCGTATCAACAAGGCGGGGCTCAGTCCGGGTGCGACACACCCAGGCGTTCATGCAGGCGTTTGCTGGTGGTCGTGTACTCCAGCAGCAGTTTTTCGCCGCGCAGGTATTCTATGGCGGCCATCGCGGCCATCGTCGCTTCGTAAAAGCCGCTCAGAATCAGCTTGCGCTTGCCAGGATAGCTGACGATATCCCCTGCGGCATAGATACCGACGGCGTTGGTCTGGAAGGTATCGGTCGCCACTTGCAGCTGCTTTTTCGCAAGCGCCAGGTTCCAGTCGAGCAAGGGCCCGAGCTTGGGCGAGAGGCCCTGGAACACCCAGAGCTGGTCACAGGCCAGGCGCTGGTCCGCGCCATCGGCATCGACATAGTCGATAGCCTGCAGATGTTCCCCCGCATCGATAGCCTGGGGCATGCCAATGACGACCTCCACCCTGCCACTGGCACGCAGCTGCGCCAGGCGCTGCAGCAGCGCATCAGGCGCATTGAACTGGTCGCGCCGGTGCATCAGCACCAGCTGCGCGGCTTGCAAAGCGGCATGCCCTGCCGCTGTCCGCACGGCCTCGACGGCGGCCTCGTCGCCGCCATGGATCACAATGCGCGGCGCGGGGTGGCGCGCCAGTACCGGCTCCAGCCAGGCATCATCGAACGCGGGATGGTAGAAGACCTGGCTGCCCAACCAGGCGTCGAGCCCGGGCAGGCGCAGCTGCTTGGGCACAAAGGCCCCAACACCGGCGGTCACCACCACGGTACGTGCCAGCAGCCAGCGGGTCTGCAGCCCATCGATGGCCTGCAGCTGCACACGCCAACGGCCATCGCCATGGGGCAGCAGTTGCGCGACCTGGGTGTGGCCATGAAAAACGGGATGGAAGGGCTGGATCTGTTGCTGCAGTTGCGCGGCCAGCTCGCGGCCAGTGCACAGCGCAATGCCGGGGATGTCGTAGATGGGCTTGTCGGCATAGAGCGCAATGCACTGGCCGCCCATCTGCGGCAGGCTGTCGCACAGATGGGCCTGCACGCCCTGCAAACCCAGCTGGAAGGCGGCAAACATGCCTACGGGCCCGGCGCCGACAATCAGCGCATCCACTGCCTGCGCCTGGGATTCGTCAAACTCGGAAGAGGTAATGCGGTCAGCAGGCGTGTGCAAGGTGTCAGTCATGCCGCCATGGTAGTGCAGCGCGCATTGCCCTCGCAGCATTGCGCGTTTGCGTTTGCACTTGAGTTTGCGAGGGTCCTAGCGCCTGCGACCTCACGACACCTTGTCGATACCCCCGCCCAGCGCCTTGTACAGGCTGATGCGGTTGACCTGCTCGGCCTGCATCAAGGTGATCTGGGTTTGCTGGGCCGCATAGAGGCTGCGCTGCGCATCGAGCACGGTGAGAAAGTCGTCGGCCCCGGCCTTGAAGCGCGCCTGCGACAGCTGCAGCACGCGGCTGGCCGCCTGCACCAAAGCCACTTGCGAGTTCAGGCGCCGCTGCATCGTGGCGCGATCGGCCAGCGCATCGCTCACCTCGCGGAAAGCGACCTGGATGGCCTTGTCGTACTGGGCCAGCGCGGCGTCGCGGTTCGCTTGCGCGATGTCGAGGTTGGCCTGGTTGCGGCCACCGTCAAAAATCGGCAGACGGATCTGCGGCACAAAGCTCCAGGCGCGGTTGCCGCCATCGAACAGGCCCGAGAGCGCATCACTGGCAGTGCCGGCATTGGCCGTCAGGCTGATGGTGGGGAAGAAAGCCGCACGCGCCGCGCCAATGCTGGCGTACTGGGCCTGCAGGCTGTGCTCGGCAGCGGCCACATCGGGCCGGGCCAGCAGAACCTGCGATGACAGGCCGGTTGGCACCACGGTCATCGCGGTGGCGACGCCAGGCGCTTTGACCTGTGGCGTTGCGCCGTCGAGCAGCTGGCCCGAGCCCGCGCTTTTGACCTCATTGCTGCTGAGCGATGCACTGGGCGCCGGGGGCAGCATATCGCCCGACACCGGCCCGCCCACCAGCAACTGCAGCGCATTGCGATCACGCGCCACCTGCGACTCGTAGGCAGCCACATCGTTGCGGGCGGTCTCGACCGCCGTCTGGTTCTGGGCCAGCACCAGACCATTGGTGGCGCCCAGCTGGTGCATGCGCTGCACCAGTCCATAGCCCTGCTCGCGCGTGGCCAGCGTATCGCGCGCCAGTTGCAGGCGCTGCTGGTCGCTGGCCAGGGCCACCCAGGCATTGGCGATATCGGTGATCAGGCCCAGCTGCACACTGCGGCGGTTTTCTTCGACCAGCAGGTACTGCTGCAAGGCCGCCTCGCTCAGGTTGCGCACCCGGCCCCAAAAATCGAGCTCATAGCTGGCCAGACCCAGCTGCACACTCACCTGGTTGGCCACGGACGATGGCGCCGTCGACGAGCGCAGATCATCTGCGGTGCGGGTGCGGCTGCCTTGGGCATTGGCGTTCAGGCTGGGCAGTTGGTCGGCGCGTTGCACACCGTATTGCGCGCGCGCCTTTTCGATATTGGCGATCGCCACGCGCAGATCGCGGTTGTTCTGCAGTCCCTGCTCAATCAACTGGCGCAGGCCTGCGCTCTCCACCCACTGCTGCCAGGGCAGCAGCTCCAAGGTATCGGCCACAGCGGGCTCCACGACAAAGTCGGCAGGCAAGGTCTGCGCCACGCCGTCGAGCGTAGCGGGCACCGCCGTTGGAGGGCGCTGGTACTGCGGTGCCAGGTTGCAGGCGGACAGCAGGCCCGCTGCCAACAGCGACAGCGGCAAACGATAAGCACGGGTCATGGAAAAAGTGTCAAAACGGCTCATGGCGCGGTCTCCTGCGCTGGGCTGGCCTGCGCGGGCGCCTCGTCATGGCGGCTGTGGGAGCGGAACCAGCTGCGGATCAGCAGGAAGAAGACCGGCACCATGAAAATGCCGAGCACGGTCGAGGCCACCATACCGCCCAGCACCGCCGTGCCGATCGCATTGCGCCCGCCCGCGCCGGCGCCGGTGCCAATGGCCAGCGGAATCACGCCAAAGCCAAAGGCCAGCGAGGTCATCAGGATGGGACGCAGGCGCAGGCGCACGGCTTCGACCGTGGCATCGAACAGCTGCTTGCCCTGCTCCTGCAATTGCACCGCAAACTCCACAATCAAGATGGCATTCTTGGCCGCCAGGCCCACCGTGGTGAGCAGGCCCACCTGGAAATACACGTCGTTGGTCAGGCCCCGGGTATAGGTCGCCGCCAGTGCACCAATCACGCCCAGCGGCACGGCCAGCATCACCGACAGCGGCACGGTCCAGCTCTCGTAGAGCGCGGCCAGGCACAGGAACACGAACAGGATCGAGATCGCATAGAGCATCGGCGCCTGCGCACCGGACTGGCGCTCTTGCAGCGAGGCACCGGTCCATTCATAGCCCAGGCCGGCGGGCAGCTTGGCCAGGATGGCTTCGACCTCCTGCATCGCCGCGCCCGAGCTGATACCGGGTGCCGCGCGGCCTTCAAACTCATAGGCCGGGCTGCCGTTGTAGCGCAGCAGCTGGGGCGAGCCATAGGCCCAGTGGCTGTCCGAGAACGCTCCAAAGGGCACCATCTCGCCGTTCTTGTTGCGCACGGTCCACTTGGCGATGTCCTGGGGCAGCATGCGGTGCGGCGCATCGCCCATGATGTAGACGCGCTTGACCCGGCCATTGTTCAAGAAGTCATTCACATAGGTGCCGCCCATCGCACTGGACAGCACGCTGTTGATGTCGGCATACGACAGCCCCAGCGCTGCGGCCTTGCGGTCGTCCACATCGACGCGCAGCTCGGCCGCATCGTCCAGATTGGTGGTGCGCACGGCAGTCAGATTGGGGTTGGCACGCATCGCGGCGAGCACCTGGTTGCTGGCGGCCAGCAGGCCATCGTGGCCGATGCTGTTCATGTCCTTGACCATGAAGTTGAAGCCCGAGCTGGCACCCAGGCCGCGCACGGCCGGCGGCAGAATCACCAAGACGCGTGCATCGCGGATGCGCGACAGGTCCTTGGTGGCCTTGTTGGCGATGGCTGCCGACGACTGCGATGGAAGCTTGCGCTCATCCCAGGGCTTGAGGCGGATAAAGCCACGCGCCGAGCTCTGGTCGCCGTTGAGGCCCGAGACCTGGTTGAAGCTGATGATGTCGGGTTGCTGGAGCAGGTACTCGCGCACCTCGTCGAGCACATCCTGCAGGCGCGCATCTGCCGCGCCCGAGGGCAGGTTGACGTTCACGTACAGAAAGCCCTGGTCCTCATCGGGCAGGAAGGACGTGGGCAGCTTGTGCATCAGCAGCCACACACCCAGCAGCACCGCGATAAAGATCAGCATCATGCGCTTGGCGCGGCGCAGGCTGCGGGCGACGATGCCCTGGTAGCGGCTGGCAGTGCGGTCAAAGTTGCGGTTGAACCAGCGGAAGAACCGGTCGCTGATGCCAAACAGGCCCTTGCGAATGGCCCGCTCATGGCCGCCCGCATGCGCGGGCGCCTTCAGGATGGTGGCGCACAGCGCAGGGGTCAAGGTCAGCGCGACAAACACCGACAGCGCCATGGCCGCGACGATGGTGATCGAGAACTGGCGGTATATCACCCCGGTGGAGCCGCCAAAAAAGGCCATCGGCACAAACACCGCCGACAAGGTCACGCCAATGCCGACCAGCGCCGGCGTGATCTCGCGCATCGAGACCTTGGTCGCCTCCTTGGCGGACATGCCCGTCTCGTGCATCACCCGCTCGACGTTTTCCACCACGACAATGGCATCGTCCACCAATAAGCCGATGGCCAGCACCATCGCAAACATCGTCAAGGTATTGATCGAGTAACCGGCAATCGACAGCACGCCGAACGTGCCCAGCAGCACCACTGGCACGGCAATGGCCGGAATCAAGGTCGCGCGCAGGTTCTGCAAAAACACGAACATCACGATTACCACCAGCACCATGGCCTCGCCCAGCGCTGCGACCACCTCATGGATGGAGGCACGCACAAAGGGGGTGGAGTCCGAGCTGACGAAGTAGTCGATCTGGTTGGGGAAGTACGGCTTCATCTCGGCCAGCTTGGCCGCGACGGCATCGGACACCGCCATCGCATTGGCGCCATCGGCCAAGATGATGCCCATGCCAGCGCCGCGCATGCCATTGAGCTTGGCCTGCACGTTCAGGTTTTCCGCGCCCAGCTCCACCCGCGCCACATCCTTGATGGTGACCACCGAGCCATCGGTCGCAGCCTTGAGCACGATGTCCTCGAACTGGTCCACGGTCTTGAGCTTGGTGCGCGCGGTGATCGTGGCATTGAGCTGCTGGTTGTTCACCGCTGGCAGCGCGCCCAGCTGGCCGGCTGAGACCTGGGCGTTTTGCGCATTGAGCGCATTGGCCAGGTCCGACGGCATCAGGCCGAATTTCTCCATCTTGGCCGGGTCCATCCAGATGCGCATGGCATAGGACGTACCAAACACATTGATGTCGCCCACGCCTTCGAGGCGCCCGATCACATCGACCAGGCTGGCATTGATGTAGTCACCAATGTCGACCTCGGTCATCGTCGGGTCTTGCGAGTAGAAGCTGTAGGTGACCAGAAAATCCTGGCCGCCCTTGTTGATGAACACGCCCCGGCTCTTGACCGATTCGGGCAGGCGGTTGAGCGCCCCCTGGATCTTGTTTTGTACCTGCACCTGGGCGACGTCCACATTGGTGCCGGGCGCAAAGGTCAAGGTGATGCGGGCCTGGCCAGAGGCATTGCTGGTCGCGCTCATGTAGAGCATGTTGTCAATGCCCTTGAGCTGCTGCTCGATGATCTGGGTGACGGAGTTCTCCACCGTCTCGGCCGATGCACCGGTGTACTGGGTGCCGATGGTGACGCGTGGCGGCGCAATCTCGGGGTACTGCTCCAGCGGCAGCTTGGAGATGGACAGGGCCCCGCCCAGCATGATGATGATGGCGATCACCCACGCAAAAATGGGGCGCTGGATAAAAAACTGTGCCATGGATGCAGCCTCGGGTTCTGGGTGTCTTACTGGGCTGCTGCCGGCGCTGCGGCCTGGCCGGGAACGCGTCCCGGGCTGCGCACGCGCTCGGCCTGTGCCTTGAGGTCCACCTCGGCCACCCGCACCTTGTCACCGTCCTTGACGCGCTGGAAGCCATCGACCACCACGCGCTCACCGGACTTGAGCCCACTGCCCACCAGCCACTGGCTGCCCACAGCGCGGTCCAGTTGCAAGGTGCGCTTTTGCACCTTGTCCTCGGCGGTGACCACCAAGACGGTCGGCTTGCCGGTCAAATCGCGCACCACCGATTGCTGGGGCACGAGCAGCGCATCGGGCGCCACGGCCGTGGGCAGCAAGGCCTGCACATACATATTGGGCATCAGCACGCCATCGGGGTTGGGCACCTGCGCGCGCAAGGTGATCGTGCCCGTGGTGGAGCTGACAATCACGCCGGAGAACTTGAGCTTGGCCTCATGGCTGTATTCGGTGCCGTCATCGAGGCGGATGCGCACCGGAATCTGGTCGCCTTCGAGGCGTTGAAAGCGCCCCGCCTTCAGGTCGCGCTGCAGCTGCAGCATCTCGGTGCTCGATTGGGTGAAGTCCACATACATCGGATCGAGCTGCACCACGGTGGTGAGTGCCGTCGCCTGGTTGGCCGTGACCAGCGCACCGGGCGTGACGGCCGAGGTGCTGACCTTGCCGCTGATGGGCGAGCTGATGCGGGTGTACTGCAGATTGATGCGCGCATTGTCCAGCGCGGCCTGGGCGACGGCCACATCGGAGGCGGTCTGCGCGACCAGCGCCTGGCTGTCATCAAACACCTGGCGGCTGATGGCATCGATCTTGACCAGCTCGCTGTTGCGCGCTGCGTTGCTACGCGCCGTCTGCGCCGTGGCCTTGGCTTTGGCCAGTGCCGCCTCTGCGCTGTTGACCGCGGCCCGCGCGGGCCGGTCATCGAGCTGGTAGAGCGCCTGACCGGCCTTGACCGAGGCACCTTCGGTGAACAGGCGCTTTTCGACAATGCCGTTGGCCTGGGGGCGAATCTCGGCAATCATGAAGGCATTGGTGCGGCCCGGCAGCTCGGCAGTCAGCTGCTGCGATGCGGATTGCACGGTGATGATGCCCACCTCCGGGGCCTGCGGCGCTGCAGCGGTGGGCGCAGGTTTGTCCGTGCAGGCAGTCAGCAGGCCCAGGGCCGCGACCACCGCGCCAACCCGGGCGAGCTGGCCAAACGTACAGGGGGAGGAAAGCTTTCCGACAGTTGCCAAAGATTGAAACGGTGCCAGAGACTGGCGCGAAAAATTGGAAACATCCGGCATCATCGGTTTTGGCTTCAGGTAGAGCAAACTACTATTTTTACAGCTAAATATGTAGGCAGTGTAAAGCGTTGCGCAGGATGGGCAGGTTTTTCGGACCTGGCCGCGCAAGCTGTACATTTTGCTACATGCGGTATCAGCGCGGGCGCCAATCGCGCCCATCCATGGGAAAGCGATAATGATCAAAGGTTCCAAGCTTTACAGCCGCAAACACCTTTCCACCTTAGACCACCACCATCGCCCCATGCCATCGCCCTCCTCTGCCACTGGCCTCATCCTGCTGTCTCACGGCTCCAAGGACCCCGTCTGGCGCCGCAATGCCGAACACCTGCTCGCCCAGGTGCAGCAAGCGCAACCGGCTGCTGCTGTGGCTTGCGCCTACCTGGACTGGTGCGAGCCGCCGCTCGGCCCCGCCGTGGCCCAGCTGCTGCAGTCGCATCCGCAGCTGACCCACATCACCATCTGGCCCCTGCTTTTTGGCGTGGGCAAGCATGCCAGCGAAGACATTCCCGCGCTGGTCGAGGAACTCGCCCCGCGCTACCCCCAGCTGCAGCTGCGCATCGCCCCGGCGATGGGCGAGGATGCCCGGGTCATCCAGCTGTTGGCGGACATGGCTGGCGGCTATCTGCAAGGCAAGCTGCAGGGCTAGTGGCCCGAGTCGCATCGCCGAACTATATGGGCCTAGACGCCACGCCTATGGCGATGCGCGGCAAGCGCGGCGTGCCAAAATTCCGCCCCGCCGCTTGGGTTTCTGTCTAAGGGCTGCTTTTTATATTCCAATCAAGCATAATGATGCACATTCATATTCCGCATCATTGTATGAACCTGCATCAGTTCCGCTTTGTGCAAGAGGCCGCGCGCCGCAACCTCAACCTGACCGAGGCGGCCAAGGCATTGCACACCTCGCAACCCGGCGTCTCCAAGGCCATCATCGAGCTGGAAGAGGAACTGGGCATCGACATCTTTGCACGCCACGGCAAGCGCCTCAAACGCATCACCGAACCGGGCCAGCAGGTGCTGCGCAGCATCGAGATCATCATGCGCGAGGTCGGCAACCTCAAGCGCATTGGCGACCAGTACAGCGCGCAGGACAGCGGCACCCTCTCCATCGCCACCACCCACACCCAGGCACGCTATGTGCTGCCCACCCCGGTGGCGCGTTTGCGTGAGCACTACCCCAAGGTGACGGTCAGCCTGCACCAGGCCACGCCCGCCGAAGTCGCGCGCATGGTGATCGATGAGCAGGCCGACCTGGGCATGGCCACCGAGTCGCTGGCCGACTACCCCGAGCTGGTGACCCTGCCCTGCTACGAATGGCAGCACGTGCTAGTCATGCCGCACCAGCACCCTCTGGCGCAAAAGGAACGCATCAACCTCGAAGACATTGCGGCCGAGCCCTTGATCACCTACCACCCCTCCTTCACCGGCCGGGGCAAGATCGATTCGGCGATGGCAGCCCGCCAGCTCACGCCCAAGATCGTGCTCGAAGCGATTGACTCCGACGTCATCAAGACCTATGTCCGCCTGGGCCTGGGCATTGGCATCGTGGCCGAGATGGCCATGCGCGATGACCCGATCAAGGACCTGGCCGTGCGGCCCATGGGTCACCTCTTTGGCGAGAGTGTGGCGCGCGTGGCCTTCAAGCGCGGCGCCTATATGCGCAATTTCGTCTACAAATTTGCCGAGCTGATCAGCGACCGTTTGAACCGTGATCTGATCGGCCGAGCGATGGTCGGCCATGTGGCTGACTACGAACTCTGATCCGCAACCCTTTTCACCCCATTTTTTGATCGATGGATGCATGGATCTCGGTCCCGCTGGCCGGCCGTGGTCTTGTGTCCCGCCCCGTCCACCATGTCCGCTTCTGCCCTGACCCCATCGTTCCCCAGCCGCCTGCCCAACGTGGGCACCACCATTTTCACCGTCATGTCGGCGCTCGCGACCGAGCACAAGGCCGTCAATCTGGGCCAGGGTTTCCCGGACTTTGGCTGTGATCCGGCTTTGATCGACAGCGTCAGCCGCGCCATGCAGGCCGGCCACAACCAGTACCCGCCAATGACCGGTGTGCCAGCCTTGCGCGAGGTGGTGGCCCAGAAAATCGAAGCGCTCTATGGCAAGCGCTATGACGCCAACAGCGAAATCACTGTCACCGCCGGTGCCACCCAGGCCATCCTCACCGTCATCCTCAGCTGCGTGAGCCCCGGCGATGAAGTCATCGTGCTGGACCCCTGCTATGACAGCTATGTGCCCAATATCGAGCTGGCTGGCGGCGTGCCGGTGCGCGTGCCGCTGACCCCCAAGACCTTCCGCCCTGATTTCGGCAAGATCGCAGCAGCCATCACGCCCAAGACGCGCCTGCTGCTGATCAACACGCCGCACAACCCCAGCGGCACCACCTGGACCGCGCAGGAGATGCAGCAGCTGCAAGACCTGCTGGCCCCGACCAACATCCTGCTCTTGGCCGATGAGGTTTACGAGCACATGGTGTTCGACGGCGAGCGCCATGAAAGCGCATCACGCTACCCGGGCCTGGCCGCGCGCGCCTATGTGGTCAGCAGCTTTGGCAAGACCTTCCATGTGACCGGCTGGAAGGTAGCCACCGTGGCCGCACCGGCGCCGCTGACGGCGGAATTTCGCAAGGTGCACCAGTTCAATGTCTTCACGGTCAACACCCCCATGCAGGTGGGGCTGGCCGAGTATTTGAAGGACCCCGCGCCCTACCTGAACCTGCCGGCCTTCTACCAAAAGAAGCGCGACCTGTTCCGCGCCGGCCTCGAAGGCTCGCGCCTCAAGCTCCTGCCCAGCTCAGGCACCTATTTCCAATGCGTGGATATCTCGGCCGTGACCGATGCCAGCGAAGCGGAGTTCTGCCAGCAACTGGTCAAGGACCTGGGCGTTGCAGCCATTCCGCTGTCCGCCTTTTATGGCGACGGCTTTGACCAGCAGGTGGTGCGCTTTTGCTACGCCAAAAAGGATGAAACGTTGCTGGCGGCGCTGGAGCGCCTGCGCAAGCTTTAAGCAGCCGTCCCATAGCAAAAGCCCGGCGAGAACCGATCTTGCCGGGCTTTTTGCTGGGTGGATGCAGCCGGCTTGGAGCTACAGCAGCACGATGTCGTACTGGTCCGAACCATCCCGCCCTTCGGCCTGCAGCGAGATCGGCTTGCCGATGAAATCGGACAGGCCGGCCAGGTGCTGGCTCTCTTCGTCCAGCAGCATCTCGATCACCGGAGGGGCTGCGATCACGCGGAACTCCTTGGGGTTGAACTGGCGTGCCTCGCGCAAAATCTCGCGCAGGATGTCGTAGCAGACGGTGCGCACGGTCTTGACTTCACCGACGCCATGGCAGACCGGGCACGAGGTGCAAAGCATATGCGCGAGGGACTCGCGCGTGCGCTTGCGCGTCATCTCTACCAGGCCCAGCTGGGAGAACTCGCCGCACATGGTCTTGACGCGATCGCGCTGCAGCTGCTTGCGCAGCTCATGCAGCACCTGCGCCTGGTGGTCCTCGTGCACCATGTCGATGAAGTCGACGATGATGATGCCGCCCAGGTTGCGCAACCGCAGCTGCCGGGCAATGGCATGGGCCGCTTCCAGGTTGGTCTTGAAGATAGTGTCGTCAAAATTGCGCGCACCCACATAGCCGCCGGTGTTCACGTCGACCGTGGTCAGGGCCTCGGTCTGGTCCACGATCAGGTAGCCGCCCGACTTGAGATCCACACGCCGGCCCAGCGCGCGGGCAATCTCCTCGTCAACCGAGTACAGGTCGAAGATCGGGCGCTCGCCCTTGTAGAGCTGCAGCTTGGGGAGCGCGGCGGGCATGAACTCCTGGCCAAACTGCTGCAGCAGCACAAACTGCTCGCGCGAATCGATGCGGATCGACTGGGTGTTTTCCGTGACCATGTCGCGCAGCACGCGCTGCATGAGGCTCAGGTCCTGGTGCAACAAGCTCTTGGCGGCTTGCTTGGCAGCGCTGTCCTTGATGCGCTTCCAGACCTTGCGCAGGTAGCTGATGTCCTCGGCCAGTTCCTCATCGCTGGAGTCCTCGCCATTGGTGCGCAGGATAAAACCGCCGCCCCCGCCGGTTTGCGCCGTGCCCACCAATGCCTGCAGGCGGGCGCGCAACGCATCACGTTCGTTCTGGGGGATTTTTTGCGAGACGCCGATATGGTCGTCCTGGGGCAGAAACACCAGCAGGCGCCCGGCCACGCTGATCTGGGTGGACAGCCGCGCGCCCTTGGTGCCGATCGGGTCCTTGATGACCTGCACCATGATCGACTGGCCTTCGAAGATCTGCTTTTCAATCGGTACCTGGGGCTCGCCCTTGCGCGCAAACATCGGCGCCAGGCCACCCTCCTGGCGCTGCCAGACATCGGCCACATGCAAGAACGCGGCGCGCTCCAGACCAATGTCGATAAAGGCCGATTGCATGCCGGGCAGCACGCGCGATATCTTGCCCAGGTAAACATTGCCTACGAGGCCTCGCTCCAGGGTGCGCTCGTGGTGCAGCTCCTGCACGGCGCCACCCTCAATGATGGCCACGCGCGTCTCCTGCGGCGCCCAATTGATCAAAATATCATTTTGCATAGAAGTCATTCTTAGAGGGCCTTAAATGGCAAACCCTGCAGCCCGCAGCACCTGGGCCGTCTCGAACACGGGCAGCCCCATGATGCCGGAATAACTGCCGCTGATCTTGGCAATATACGCTGCCGCCCGCCCCTGCACGCCATAGGCGCCCGCCTTGCCCATGGGCTCACCACTGGCAACATACGCCTCGATCTGCGCGGCATCGATAGGCGCAAACTGCACGCTGGAGACGGACAAGGCCGTCAAGCGCTTGCGCCCGCTTTGCAGGGCCACAGCGGTCAATACCCGGTGCGTCTTGCCGCTGAGTGCCTGCAGCATCTCGCTCGCTTGCTGCGGCGTCTCGGGCTTGCCCAGAATATGCCGGCCCAGCGACACCGTGGTGTCAGAGCACAGAATCGGTGCTGGGTCCAAGCCGCGCCGCTGCAGCCGGGCCAACGCGGCATCGAGCTTCAGCCCGGTCACGCGCTGCACATAGTCGGTGGCCGATTCGCGCGGCAGCACCTGCTCCAGCGCTTCGGGGTCCTGGGGTTCGGGATCGCCGTCCTGGGCCACCAGCAAGCGGTGGGCGATACCAATCTGTTCGAGCAGTTGACTGCGCCGCGGGGACTGTGACGCCAGGTAGACGAAGGGATGCATGGTGGGAAGCGAGGCCTTGATTTGAAAAAAGCGCCTGCGCCCATCAATCCAGCGCAAGCAGCTATTATTTTTGCAGCATAACGCATCCGGCAACCCGCTGGCAAGCGGGGATATTGCCCTGCCCTCGCCCACCCGAGCGCAGGCGCTCTGGGCCTACTCGCGGTGGTAGGGGTGGCCGGCATTGACCGACCAGGCGCGGTAGAGCTGCTCGATCAGCAGCACCCGCACCATCGCATGGGGCAAGGTCATGTCCGAGAGGCGAATGCGCTCATGCGCAGCAGCCTTGAACTCGGGGTCCAGCCCATCGGGGCCACCAATGATCAGCGCCACATCGTCACCCTCGAGCTGCCAGCCCTTGACCCGCTGGGCCAGCGCCTTGGTGGTCAGGTTGGTGCCGCGCTCATCGAGCACCACAATGCGTGTGCCGCGCGGGATCGCCGCCTCGATGCGCTTGCGCTCGGCGGCGTACAGGGTCTCCACCGTCTTGGAGCCGCGCGGCTCGGTCTTGACCGCCTTGAGCTCCACCTTCAGCTCGGGCGGGAAGCGCTTGGCATAGTCGTCATAAGCGGTCTGCGCCCAATCGGGTACATGCTGGCCCACCGCAACAATGAAAATCTTCATGCGAAATCTCCAATGAAAAAGAGCTGTCCTGCTTGGCAGTACAGCTCTTTGCAACCCGCAGGTTGAGGGGGTGTTACTTGGCCTTGCTGGTCGCGCGCTTGGCCGCTGGCTTCTTGGCTGCAGGCTTGGCGACGGCCGACTTGGCTGCGGGCTTGCTGGCCTTGGGCTTGTTGACCACGACGGTCTTGACGGTGGCAGCAGCGCTGGTCTTCTTGGCCGCAGGCTTTTTGGCCACGGTGCCCGAGATCTTCTTGACCGCTGGCTTCTTCGCAGCGGTCTTCTTCACTGGTGCATCGGCAGCGCTGGCAGCAGCGGCAGGCTTGCGTGCAGCGGGCTTCTTCTTGCTGTCAGCAGCGGTGTCGGCAACGGCTTCTGGTTTGGCCTTGGCCGGCTTGGCGGTCTTGGGCTTGGCAGCGCCCAGCTTGACGCGCACGGGCGTGTCGCCCCACATCTCTTCGAGGCGGTAGTACTGGCGGATCATCGGCTGCATGATGTGGGCCACAACCGGGCCGCAGTCGACAATGATCCATTCGCCGTTGTCTTCGCCTTCGGTGCGTGGCTTGGGAAAGCCCGCTTCCTTGACGGCGTCCTTGACGCTGGCAGCCAAGGCCTTGGTCTGGCGGTTCGAGGTACCGGCAGCGACGATCACGCGCTCAAACAGCGGCGAGAGGTGCTCGGTATTGAAAACCTGGATATCTTGTGCTTTCACATCTTCCAGCCCATCAACGATGGCACGCTGCAGCAATTGCACAGATTTCTTGGCAGTGGATTCGGATTTTTTGGCGGTGGTCATCAGTCGGTGATGGATGAAAGTGTTTGTACTATAGCGCGTGTTGCAGTTATTGTTGATCGCGTCAACACGCCGTGGCAAAAGGGCAAGGCCTTCAAGAGATACTGCCGCACAGCCTGCGATGGGGCATGAATACGGTCAGCGGAACGTCAATTATACGCAAGCTGCGCCAAATGGCGCCCTGGTAAGGCCTTGCAGTGCAGACGGCAGGCCCCGCCAGCCCTGCCACAAGTGGTGCCGGCGGACTGAGGCGGCCGGTGTTTACAGCCAATCACGCGGCTGCAAAAAGTCCGCAAGCAAACGCGCTTCGGGCGAGCCCTCTGGGTCCTGGCGCTGGTAGCTCCAGCTCGCCAGCGGCGGCATCGACAGCAGGATCGATTCCGTGCGCCCGCCCGACTGCAGGCCAAAGTGGGTGCCCCGGTCCCAGACCAGGTTGAACTCCACATAGCGCCCGCGCCGGTAGAGCTGGAACTCGCGCTCGCGCTCGCCATAGACCTCGTCCTTGCGGCGCTGCACGATGGGCACATAGGCCTTCAAAAAGGCATCGCCCACCGACTGCAGCATTGCAAAGCCGCCCTCAAAGCCCAGCTCGGAGAAGTCATCAAAGAAGATGCCGCCGATGCCGCGCGCTTCGTTGCGGTGCTTGAGGAAAAAATAGCTGTCACACCACTGCTTGAAGCGCGGGTACAGCTCGGCACCGAAGGGCGCTACCGCATCGTGGCAGACCTGGTGGAAATGCTGCGCATCCTGCGCAAACGGGTAGAACGGCGTCAGATCCATGCCGCCACCAAACCAGCAGGTGGCCGGCTGGCCGGGGTGGCCTGCGGCAATCATGCGCACATTCATGTGCACCGTGGGCACATAGGGGTTGCGCGGATGGAAGACCAGGGACACGCCCATGGCCGTGAAAGGGGCACCTGCCAGTTCCGGCCGGTGCTGGGTGGCCGAAGGCGGCAGCTGCGGGCCCCGCACTTGCGAGAAACCCACGCCTGCGCGCTCAAACACCGTGCCGCCTTCGAGGATCTTGGTCAGACCCTGGCCTTGCAGCTTTTCGCCAGGTGCCTTTTGCCAGGCGTCGGCCAGAAAGCGCACGGCGCTGCCCGCCTCCTGCTCCAGCGCCTCAACGGCCTCGGTGATCGAGGCCTGCAGCGACTGGAGATAGGCGGCCACCGCCAGGGCCTGGGTTCCAGCGTTCACTTGGTCAACGGACGAGGACAGCACGGGCCTGGCTCACTGTGGGCTTGTTGGCAGTCACTTGACCGCGCGGTAGCCGATGTCATGGCGGTATTGCGCGCCATCGAAATGCACCTGGGCGGCAGCGGCATACACGCGCTGCTGCGCCTGCTTGACGTTGTCGGCCAAGGCGGTCACGCACAGCACGCGGCCACCGCTGGTGACGGGCTTGCCATCCTGCACCGTGGTGCCGGCGTGAAAGACCATCACCTCTTCTTCATCCTCGGGCAGGCCGGTGATCACATCGCCCTTGCGGGGAGCGTCCGGGTAGCCATGGGCGGCCATCACCACACCCAGGGCCGTGCGGCGGTCCCACTGCAGCTCGATCTGGTCAAGCTTGCCGTCGGTGGCAGCCTGCATCACATCGACCAGATCGCTCTTGAGGCGCATCATGATCGGCTGGGTCTCAGGGTCACCCATGCGGCAGTTGAACTCCAAGGTCTTGGGGTGCCCCGCCTTGTCGATCATCAGGCCCGCGTACAAGAAGCCGGTGTAGGGAATGCCGTCTTTTTCCATGCCACGGATGGTGGGCAGAATGATCTCGCGCATCGCGCGGGCATGCACATCGGCCGTCACCACCGGGGCGGGCGAGTAGGCACCCATGCCGCCGGTATTGGGGCCCTGGTCACCGTCTTTGAGGCGCTTGTGGTCCTGGCTGGTCGCCATGGCCGCCACGCTCTTGCCGTCGCACAGCACGATGAAGCTGGCCTCTTCGCCGTCGAGGAACTCCTCGATCACCACACGGGCGCCGCCGTCGTTATGGGCAACGCCGTACTTGTTGTCCACCAGCATGAAGTCCACGGCATCGTGCGCTTCCTGGGCCGTGGTAGCCACCACCACACCCTTGCCGGCGGCCAGGCCGTCGGCCTTGACGACGATGGGCGCGCCCAGCTTGTCGATGTAGGCATGGGCCGCCACCGGATCGCTGAAGGTCTCGTACTGCGCCGTCGGGATGCCATGGCGCGCCATGAAATCCTTGGAAAAAGCCTTGGAGCTCTCCAGCTGTGCAGCGGCCTTGGTCGGGCCAAAGATCTTCATGCCGTGCGCGCGGAACTCGTCGACCACGCCGGCGGCCAAAGGCGCCTCGGGGCCCACCACGGACAGCTGCACACCGTTGTCCTGCGCCCATTCGCGCAGTTGGACCACATCGGTGATCGGCAGGTTTTCTAGACGCTTGTCGCGTGCGGTGCCTGCGTTACCCGGGGCTACATAGACCTTGGAGACCTTGGGCGATTGCGCCAACTTCCAGGCCATTGCGTGTTCACGGCCGCCGCCACCAATCACAAGTACCTTCATAGCGCCGCGTTATGGTAAACATCTTGAACATCATCCAGATCTTCCAATGCGTCCAGCAATTTTTGCATCTTGGCCGCACCTTCCTCATCCAGATCTACGGTATTTTCGGGGCGCATCGTCACCTCGGCCACTTCGGGCTTGAAGCCCGCTGCCTCCAGCGCATTGCGCACCGCTTCGAATTCTGACGGGGGCGTCAGCACTTCGACGGCGCCCTCCTCGTCGGTGATCACATCCTCGGCGCCCGCATCGAGCGCCACTTCCATGATCTTGTCCTCGTCGGCACCGGGGGCGAACACCAGCTGCCCCAGGTTGCGGAACTGGAAGGACACCGAGCCTTCGGTGCCCATGTTGCCGCCGTGCTTGCTGAACGCATGGCGCACATCGGCCACCGTGCGCACGCGGTTGTCCGTCATGGTGTCAACAATGATGGCCGCGCCACCGATGCCATAGCCTTCGTAGCGGATTTCCTCGTAGGTCACCCCCTCGAGGTTGCCGGTGGCCTTGTCGATGTTGCGCTTGATGTTGTCGGCCGGCATGTTGGCCGCCTTGGCCTTGTCGATCGCCAGACGCAGGCGCGGGTTGGCGCTCAAATCCGCACCGCCCTGCCGCGCAGCGACCATAATTTCACGAATGATACGGGTCCATACCTTGCCGCGTTTTTCGTCCTGACGACCCTTGCGGTGTTGAATATTGGCCCATTTGCTGTGTCCTGCCACAGAATTTCCTTTGCTATTGTTTTATCTAGCTAGACTGCGATTTTACTTTTGACTTTGATGCTGGAGAGGAAACCTACGATGGCTGAACCCCTACTGGTTGCCAAAAATGGCACAACGGAGTGTTTTTTACTTCCCGGCCTCGCCAACCGCCACGGGCTGATCACCGGCGCGACCGGCACGGGCAAGACTGTAACCCTTCAGACATTGGCCGAGGGATTCTCGGGCATTGGCGTGCCGGTGTTCATGGCCGATATCAAGGGCGATTTGACCGGCATCAGCCAGGTAGGCCAGATTGGCGGCAAGCTCGCTGCCACCTTGCAAGACCGTGGTATTGACCTGCCCACGCCCAAGGCCTGCCCCACCACCTTGTGGGATGTGTTTGGCGAGCAAGGCCACCCGGTGCGCGCCACCATCTCGGACATGGGCCCGCTGCTGCTGGGCCGCATGCTGGACCTGAACGACACGCAGATGGGCGTGCTCAACCTGGTCTTCAAGATCGCCGATGACAACGGCATGCTGCTGCTGGACCTGAAGGACCTGCGCGCCATGCTCTCCTATGTGGGTGAGAACGCCAAGCAGTTCACCACCGACTACGGCAACATCAGCTCGGCCAGCGTGGGCGCCATCCAGCGCGGCCTGTTGCAGGTCGAGCAGCAAGGCGGCAGCAACTTCTTTGGCGAGCCCATGCTCAACATCGACGACATGATGCAAACGGTGGGCACGCAAGGGGTGATCAACATCCTGGCGGCCGACAAGCTGATGAATTCGCCGCGCCTGTATTCCACCTTTTTGCTGTGGATGCTGTCCGATCTGTACGAGAAACTGCCGGAAATTGGTGACCCCGACAAGCCCAAGCTGGTGTTTTTCTTTGACGAAGCCCACCTCTTGTTCAATGACGCACCCAAGGTGCTGCAAGAGCGCATTGAGCTGGTCGTGCGCCTGGTGCGCTCCAAGGGCGTGGGCGTGTATTTCGTCACGCAAAACCCGCTGGATATTCCCGACAGCGTGCTCGCCCAGCTGGGCAACCGCGTGCAGCATGCGCTGCGCGCCTTCACGCCGCGCGACCAGAAGGCCGTCAAGGCCACCGCCACCACCATGCGCGCCAACCCGGGCTTGAACATTGAAGCGGCCATCACCGAGCTGGCAGTCGGTGAGGCGCTCGTCAGCTTTCTCGACGAAAAAGGCCGCCCCAGCGTGACCGAGCGCGTTTATGTGCTGCCGCCTGGCAGCCAGATCGGCCCCATCAGCACCGAGCAGCGCCAGGCCTTGCTGAAAAATTCGCTGGTCGCTGGCGTCTATGACGCGCCGGTGGACCGCGAGTCGGCCTACGAGATCCTCAAGGCACGTGCCGGACAGGCCACGGCTGAGCAAGGCGGCAAGGCCAGCGCGGGCGCTGCAGGCGGCGCCGCAACCCCTGCTGATGGCGGCCTGATGGGCAGCATCAACGACATCCTGTTTGGCACCACCGGCCCGCGCGGGGGCAAGAAGGACGGCATCGTGCAGTCCATGGCCAAGTCCACGGCCCGCTCCTTTGGCACCAAGCTGGGCAACCAGATTCTGCGCGGCGTGCTGGGCAGCATCATGGGTGGCAAAAAATAAAACTGCCCGCCTGCGTGACCTGGCAAACCTGGCAGGCCTAACAGGGCGCAGGCAAAGAAAAAGCCGGCAATTGAACTGCACCCCAAAAGTTGGACATCCATCCAACCTTTGGGGTGTTTTTCATGGCGAAGTACGACGAGAGTTACAAGCTGGAAGTTGTCCAGGGCTACGTGCAGGGGCAGCATGGGTTCAGAGCACTGGCCCATGCTCACGGTCTCGACCAAGCGACAGTGCGACGTTGGGTAAAGAGCTACCAGCAGCATGGCCTATCAGGGTTGCGCAAGAAGTTCAGTCGCTACAGCGCTGACTTCAAACTGGCAGTGTTGCAGCGGATGTGGCGAGATGATCTGTCTGCACGAGAGACGATTACCTTGTTTGATATCCGGGGTGGCACGGGTGTCATCAGCGCCTGGGAGCTGCAATATCATGACGGTGGGCCGCAAGCACTTGCACCCCGGCCAAGAGGACGCTCCAAGAAGATGCCAAACCCACCCACAGCCAAGCCCGCACAGGCACAAGCAGTTATGTCTGCGGACGACACGCGTTCGCACGCAGATTTGCTCAAAGAGGTGAAGTACCTGCGCGCGGAGGTGGCGTACCTAAAAAAATTGGAGGCCTTGGTTCAGGCGAAAAAACAAGCTGCGCAGAAAAAGCGCGGATAGTGCTTGAGCTAAGGCCAGATCACGACCTCAAGGACTTGCTGCGGGCAGGTAAGCTGGCGCGCAGCACCTTCTATTACCAGGCTCAAGTGCACAGGAGAGGCGACAAATACGCTGAGCTCAAGGCTCAGATCCGATCTGTCTACGAGCTTCACAAAGGATGCTATGGCTATCGGCGCATTGCGCTTGAACTCAAGCGCAATGGCTGTCATGTGAACCACAAGAGCGTGCAGCGCCTGATGCAGGTAATGGGGATGAAGTCCCTGGTTCGGCCCAAGAAATATCGCTCCTATCGCGCCGGGCAGCACGCGGACGTGGCCAATGTGTTGCAGCGCCAGTTCATGGCCGAGCAGCCTAACCAGAAATGGGTGACGGACGTGACAGAGTTCAACGTCTTGGGTAAAAAGCTATACCTGTCGCCTGTCATGGATCTATTCAACGGCGAGGTGGTGAGCTATCAGATGAATACGCAACCGCGCTTGAAGATGGTGGGTGACATGTTGCGCAAGGCGCTAGGCAAGCTGGGCAGGGAGGAAAAACCATTGCTGCATTCCGACCAGGGCTGGCAGTACCAAAGTCGTGCCTATCGCCGCTTGCTGGCCGATCATGGCCTGGTGCAAAGCATGTCACGTCGGGGCAATTGCTTGGATAACGCAGCGATGGAGAGCTTCTTCGGAACCTTGAAGTCCGAGTTCTTCCACCTCAACAAGTTCAGCAGTGTGGCGCAGCTTCAAGAAGGTCTTCACCACTACATCCATTACTACAATCACCAACGCATCAAGCTAAAACTAAAAGGCCTGAGTCCGGTGCAATACCGGATTCAGGCCTTCAGTCCCTAGCTTCCAACTGTCCAACTTCTTGGGGTCAGTTCAAATGCCGGCTTTTTGTTCGCTTATGCGCTGCGCAGTCAAGTGCGATCGGTGCGTGCCAGGTGGTTTTCCAGTGCCCGCAGGCCCAGGGTCAGCATAAAGGTCATCAGCCAATAGGCGAGCGCCACAGCGAGGTAGGGCTCCCAGTAGCGGCCATAGGCGCCGGCCACGGTGCGCGCGGCATAGGCCATCTCGGCCAGGCCGATGGCCGAGACCAACGAGGTGTCCTTGAGCAACGAGATCATGTTGTTGCCCAGCGGCGGCAGCATGCGGCGAAAGGCCTGCGGAATCACCACATAGCGCATCATCTGGCCATGCGTCATGCCCAGCGACATGCCCGCCTGCTTCTGGCCCATCGCAATCGACTGGATGCCGGCGCGGAACACTTCGGAGATATAGGCCGCCGAGTTCAGCGTCAAGGCCACGACCCCCGACATCAGCGCGCCATGGTCCTGCTTGAGCGTGCGCGCCAGGTCACCGCTGATGAACAGCCCGTTGACCGGGTGCACGAACAAGGGCATCACGGCAAAATGCATCAGCAAGATCTGCACAAAGAGCGGCGTGCCCCGGAAAAAGCTGACATAGGCCGTCGATGGCCAGCGCAGCAGGTATTTGCACACGCCCTTCCAGGGCTGGTGACGCGTGTCGGCCAGGCGTGCCAGGGCCAGCATCAGGCCCAGCGCGCAACCCATGATCACGCAGGCCACCGTCATGCCGATGGTGACCATGGCACCCTGCCAAAACATCTGCTTGTATTCCACCAGGATATCGGGGCGGAACCAGCCGAACCACTCTACGGGGGTGTTGTTGTCCATCAATCCATTCCTTCAAACAAAATGACGGCCACAGGGCCGTCATTGCAACTGCGCCAAGCCTTGCCTTATTGGGGCTTGTAGTCCTGGTTGAACCACTTCTTGTAGATCACGTTGTAGCTGCCATCGGCGCGGATGGCGGCCAGGCCGGCGTTGATCTTGTCTTGCAGGGCCTTGTCGCCCTTGCGCACGACGATGCCGAAATGCTCCTTGGGGAAGCTCGCATCATCGACAGTCTTGAGCGCCGGGTACTGCGAGACGCGGTAGGCGATGACGCCGTTGTCGCCAATCGCCGCATCGACGCCGCCGGCGGCCAGCTCGGAGATGATCAGCGGTGTGCTCTCGAAGCGGCGGATATTGGCGCTGGTCTTGCCGACTTCGCGGCTCATCACATCGTCACCGGTCGAGCCGCTGACCACCGACACCTTCTTGTCCTTGAGGTCCTTGAGCGAGGCCACCGTGCTGTCCTTGGGCACGGCAATCAGCTGGCGGGCATCAAAGTAAGGCTGGGAGAAATCAAAGCTCTGCTTGCGCTTGTCGTTGATGGTCACGCCGGAGATGACAAAGTCCACATCGCCATTGTTGAGCGAGGCAAAGATGCTGCTGAACGGTGTGTTGACGATGCGCAGCTTCATGCCCTGCTGCTTGGCGATGGCATTGACGATGTCGATATCAAAACCCACGATTTGCTTGTCTTTGTTCTCGAACGCAAAAGGTGCGTAGGTCGCGCTCGAGGCCACCACGAGATCACGGCCCTGCGCTTGCGCCGCGCCCGCTGCCAACACCGAGACCGCTGCGGCACCGATGGCCAGCGCAAATTTTTTGTTCCACATACCCCAACCTTTAGCAACATAAGCCGATACAAGCGGCCGATTATACGTAAACGCCTATAGGCAACGGTGGTTACAGCCTGCCCGCCAGCGTTGCGCACAAGCTTGTCTGCCAGCCTCGCGAGCCAGGTGTCGGGCGCCGCAGCGACCCGCAGCGCTGCATGCAGCCTGCAGCACCCCCAAGGCGGACCACCAGAGCGACACCAAACCGCCAAAAAGCCACTACCATGAATCCCTCGATGCCTCTGCCACCCTGATCGACCATGAACGCCACCGCCGCCGCCACCCCGCTCCCCACTTTTGACGATGTGCAGGCCGCTGCCCAGCGCCTGCAGGGCGTTGCCCACCGCACGCCGGTCCTGCGCTCGTCCACCCTCGACCAATTGACGGGGGCAGAGTTCTTCTTCAAGTGCGAGAACTACCAGCGCATGGGCGCCTTCAAGTTTCGGGGCGGCTACAACGCGCTGGCCCAGTTCTCGCCGCAGCAGGCGCAGCGCGGCGCGCTGGCCTTTTCGTCGGGCAACCATGCGCAGGCGATTGCGCTGTCGGCCCGCATCCTGGGCATGCCCGCGGCCATCGTGATGCCCGAAGACGCCCCGGCGGCCAAGCTCGATGCCACGCGCGGCTATGGCGCCGAGGTCATCACCTATGACCGTTTTAGCGAAGACCGCGAGGCGATCAGCCAGCGCATTGCCCAGGCGCGCGGCATGACCCTGGTGCCGCCCTACAACCATGCCGATGTGATTGCCGGCCAAGGCACCAGCGCGATGGAACTGTTCCAGGACGTGCCCCAGCTCGACTACCTGTTTGTCTGCCTGGGCGGCGGCGGACTGCTGTCGGGCTGCCTGCTGTCGGCCAAGGCCATGGCACCCCAGTGCAAGGTCTATGGCGTGGAGCCGGAGGCCGGCAACGATGCCCAGCAATCGCTGCGCAAGGGCGAGATCGTCAAGATCGCCACGCCCCGCACCATTGCCGATGGCGCGCAGACCCAGGCACTGGGCGATCTGACCTATGCCATCATCCACCGCAATGTGACCGACATCGTCACCGCCAGTGACCCGCAGCTGGTGGACTGCATGCGTTTTTATGCCGAGCGCATGAAGATGGTGGTCGAGCCCACCGGCGCGCTGAGCCTGGCCGGGGCCCGCTTTGGCGGAGTCGATCTGCAGGGCGCCCGCGTGGGCGTGCTGATCAGTGGCGGCAATGTGGACCTGGGCCGCTACGCCCAATTGCTGGGCAGTGCCTGAGCCGCGGTTGGGACTGCAAAAGCCTACCATTCGGTAAATATATTCACCGGCAGCGCACGGCCACAGAGCGGCACTGCTACCATTGCGGCCAAAAATGACATTGGCAACTACCATGAGCACCGTTCACCTCATCGACCACCCGCTGGTCCAGCACAAACTCACCCTGATGCGCCGCAAGGAGGCATCGACCAACAGCTTTCGCCGCATGCTCGGCGAGCTGTCCACCCTGATGGCCTACGAAATTACACGCGATTTCCCGCTGCAGGATCTTGAGATCGAAACCCCGATGGAAAAGATGGTCGGCAAGGTCATCGATGGAAAGAAGCTGGCCCTGGTCTCCATCCTGCGCGCCGGCAATGGCTTTCTCGACGGCATGCTCAACGTGGTGCCCGGCGCCCGTATCGGCCACATCGGCCTCTACCGTGACCCCGAAACGCTGCAACCCGTCGAGTACTACTTCAAGATGCCCGACAACATGGGCGAGCGCGATGTGATCGTTGTCGACCCGATGCTGGCCACCGGCAACTCGGCCGCCGCCGCCGTGCAGCAGCTCAAGGACAAGTGCCAGCCCAAGTCGATCAAGTTCATGTGCCTGCTCGCAGCCCCTGAAGGCATCAAGACCATGCAGGCCGCCCACCCCGATGTGGACATCTACACGGCCGCCGTGGACCGCCAGCTCAACGACCACGGCTACATCCTGCCGGGCCTGGGCGACGCGGGCGACCGCATCTTCGGCACCAAGTAAGCCCAGCCACACCGCCTGCCCACCGCGCGCTGGGCATGCGAGGTCCGACGACGCCGCAGCTTGCCCATGGCAGGGCGTAGGACAAATCGCACACCCAACACGCAGCAGCTTTGGTTAAATGGGCTTCGGGGCATCATTGCCGGGAGACCACACCATGAGCTACCATCTGCTGGTTTTTGCGCCCACTGCCGCGCCCAAGGAGGCGTCGGCCTTTGGTCTCTGGTTCCAGGCGCAGACCGAATGGCCTGAGCACCATGACTATGAGGACCCGGCCGTCGCCACCTTGTCGCTCAAAGCCTGGTGCCTGGATATGATGCAGCGCTTTCCCCCCCGGTCAGGCCCTTACCGGGAAGAACTCCCACCCGAAGACAAAAGTCTGCTCGCCGACTACAGCATTGGCCGCAATATAGTTTTTGTGGCCGTGCAGCCGTCGCAGGCCAAGGCCGCACTGCAATTGGCGCGTGCGCTGGCAGCGCAGCACTGCGTGGGCCTGTACGAGGCCAGCGCATCGCCAGCCGCCGTGCGCCTGCCCGATGGCAACAATGGCTTGCAGGCGGCGTTTGACTGCAAGCCGGACATGGGCTGAGCAGGCCTCCAGAGTCAGCGCGCCGACTCGCTATCGCGGGCCTTGAGCACCATGCTATTGCCCGAGATGCTCACATCAAAGTAGCGCAGGAAGTTCTGCCCCAGCAGCGCATCGCGTGCGCTCTCACCGGTGTAACCGGTGCCCACGCGCAAGTCGTTGACGGCCAGCGGCCCCACTTCGATACGCTCGGCCCGGCTCATCATGCCCTGGCGCACGCCATTGGCCGTCTGAAAGCTGATCGGCACGCCTTCGCCCAAGTTCGCACGCTCGGCCACCGTATCGGTGATGCTGATCAGGCTGGCGCCAGTATCGACCATGAACTGCACCGGCACGCCGTTGACCGAGCCTGCGACGCGAAAGTGCCCGTCGCGGTCGCGGGGAATCTCCAGCACGCCATGGGCCATGACCTTGCCTTCGCTGGGCTTGCGGTAGACCTCGGTCACCAGGTAGATCGCCAACATCACGCCAATCCAGATGGCCAGCAGCAGCCAGGTCGTGCGCCGGCTGGCATCGGGTGGCGTGCGCACAGACCCTGGGCCGCCAGCGGGCTGCGGGCTGCCCGGCCATGGCGATGGATGCGCCGCGCCTGCGGGCTGTGCTGAAGAGGAGGAATTGGGGCGTCGGGTGCGTAAACGGCTCATGGATCAGGATTTTTTGCCTACGCAAGCAAACTGTGCGACGGCCGGTGACAAAGCATAAATCATACTGGCATGGCCCGGGCCACGCCGCTGCACTGTGCGCGCGGGCTTGTCGCGCTTCATTGGCGCCCGGCCGCAGCCGCCTGGCGGACAAGGTGAGCAGCAGGGACCGGGCTGGACTGGGGTAGGATTGCCGCCAGTTATCACCCTGCCCTGTTATTCATGACCATCGACCGTCGCCATTTGCTGCAATCCCTGGCGGGCTTTGCCGCCGCCGCTGCCCTGCCTGCGGGCTGGACCAACGCCCATGCAGCCCAGGCCCATTGGCCCAGCAAACCCCTGCGCTTTATCGTTGGCTACCCGGCGGGCTCCTCGCCCGACATGCAGGCACGCATGATCGCCCAGCCGCTGGCGCAGATCCTGGGCCAGCCCGTGGTGGTCGACAACCGGCCCGGTGCCAGCGGCAATATCGGCGCTGACCAGGTGGCCCGCGCGAGCGATGACCACAGCTTTGGCATTGTGGGCAATGGCCCGCTGACCTCGTCGCAGGCGCTGTACGCCAAGCTGCCCTACGACCCGGTCAAGGACTTTGCGCCGCTCGCCCTTGTGGGCGTATCGCCGCTGGCCTGGGTGGTGCCCGCCAGCGCGGGTGCGCAGACCGACAAGGCGCTCGCCAGCCTGCGCCAAAAAGGCAATGCCGCCAGCTATGGCTCCACCGGCCTGGGCTCGGGCGGCCATCTGGGTATGGAGCTGCTCAAAGATGCGCTGCATTTCGAGGCCGTGCACATCCCCTTCACCGGTGCGCCCGGTGTTGTTGGCGCGCTGATGGGCGGCCAGCTCGACTGCGCGCTGCTGCCCATATCTTCGGTGCTGCCGCTGGTGCAAAGCGGCAAGCTGGCGGCGCTGGCCGTCACCTCGGCCCAGCGCACGCAGCTGATGCCGCAGACGCCCTCGATGCGCGAAATCGGCGCCCAGGATGTGAATATCGAAGTCTGGAATGCGCTGATGGCCCCCGCCAGCATGCCGGCCGCCATCCGCAGCCAGTTGAGCGAGGCCTTGCTCAAGGTGCTCAACACCGCCGATATCCGCGATCAGCTGCTGCGCCAGGCCTGGACCTTGGAGGACGCGTCGCCCGCTGCGCTGCAAACGCGCATCAGCAGCGACCGCAAGATGTACAACGCCTTGATTGCGAAAAAGAAACTGCAGCTGGAGTGATACCCGCGCTGCTGCAACACCAAGGGCCCTCGCAGGGCCCTTTTTTTGTGCGCTAAGCCGACTTAGCGGCGCACCTGCAACGCACCCGGGTTGACGATATTCGACGGCCGGCCCCTGATGAAGTTGACCACGTTGTCGAAAGCCACGCCAAAGTATTGCTCGTAGCTGTCCTGCTCGACATAGCCAATATGGGGCGTGCAGATGCAGTTCTCCAGCCGCAGCAAGGCATGGCCCTGCAGGATAGGTTCGCTCTCGAACACATCGACGGCCGCAATGCCGGGGCGTCCCCGGTTGAGCGCGGCAATCAGCGCATCGGGCTGCACCAGCTCGGCCCGCGAGGTGTTGACGAAGGTGGCCGAGGGCTTCATCTGCGCCAGGTCCTCAAAGCTGATGCAGCCCTTGGTCTGCTCGCTCAGGCGCAGATGCACCGTCAGCACATCGCTATTGGCAAAAAAGAACTGCTTGCTCGGCGCCACCTTGTGGCCGTCGGACAGCGCCTTGGCGCGCGAGCCATCGCTGCCCCAGACCAGCACCTCCATGCCAAAGGCCTTGCCATAACTTGCAATCAGCTGGCCAATGCGGCCATAACCCCAGATGCCCAGCGTGCGCCCACGCAGCACTGTGCCGAGGCCAAAATTGGGCGGCATATTGGCCGCCTTGAATCCCGACTGCTGCCAGGCGCCATGCTTCAAGTTGGCAATGTACTGCGGCAGGCGGCGTGCTGCGGCCATGATCAGCGCCCAGGTGAGCTCGGCAGGCGCAACGGGAGAACCCACGCCTTCGGCCACCGCCACGCCGCGCTCGGTGCAGGCCGTCAAATCCACATGGGAGCCGATGCGCCCGGTCTGGGCAATCAGTTTGAGACGGGGGAGCTTGTCGAGCAGCAGGCGGTTGATATGCGTACGCTCGCGGATCAGCACGATGATGTCGGCATCCTTGAGGCGCACCGACAACTGTCCTAAACCCTTGACGGTATTGGTATAGACCTTGGCCGAATAGGCGTCGAGAACGGATGCACACTGCAGTTTGCGCACTGCATCCTGATAATCGTCCAAGATCACTATATTCATAGGAAGACCATTCTCGTCGAACGCCAACCAGGCTGCTTTGCCCCACGCAAGCCACCTGTACACGGCAGCGCGCTGGCAACATTCACCGAAAAACCGGTTTCTGAGCACCGCTGAGTACCGCATCAGCTATGAACATCATAGCATTGAATAATCTCGGCCCTTTGCCATGCCCACCAACTGGCGACATGCCTGCAACAACAGGCGGCTGCGCCACCCGTCCGTGCCGCCGCGCGCTATGCAAATCTTTGCACAAGCCGGTGCGGGGGCGCTGTCATCGCCCTGGCCGCCTGCTGCGTTGTGCACAGTGCGTCCAGCGCCCGCCAGACTGTTGCTTTCAACGCAAATTTAGATGCCGGGGCGCTGCAACGCTAGCGCTGGCTCACGCCGAGCGCTATAACAATTGCTTGTTACTTTGCTTTGTTGGTTGATAGCACTATGACGAATTTGGTCGCTCCATCCCGCAGTCGTTGCCCACAACAGATGTTGGCGCAAACCATGCAGGAATGGGGAGGAACAGACGACCTCTGGGTATTTGCCTACGGCTCGCTGATCTGGCGCCCGGAGTTCGAATTTTTGGAATGCCGCCACGCGCGGGTTTTTGGCTGGCACCGCGCGCTCAAGATGTGGAGCCACATCAACCGGGGCACGCCCGAATGTCCGGGTCTGGTGTTCGGCATGTTTTCGGGTGGCAGCTGCCGGGGCATGGCATTTCGCATCGCCCGCCAGCATGTGCCCGAGATGATGCCCCGCCTGTGGCAGCGCGAAATGGCCACCGATTCCTACGATCCCAAGTGGCTCGATTGCCAGACCGAAGACGGCCCCGTCAAGGCACTGGCCTTTACGCTGTCCAAATCCAGCCCGCGCTGCACGGGCACCTTGAGCGAAGAAGACTACCGCCGCATCTTCGCCCAGTCCTGCGGCATTTATGGCACTACCTTGGACTACGCCGAGTCCACCTACACGGCCCTCAAGAGCCGGGGCATCCAGGACCGCGCCTTGGAGCGCCTGCTGCGCCTGTCCGCCTCACGTGCCCATGCGGGCCAGCAAGCGCGCAGCCTGCTGGGCCAGCCAAGCCTCAGCACAGCCAGCTCTGCCACTTAAACCCCATTGCAACTGCTGAACCAGCGCGCCTGGTGCGCTGGCCTGAAGGCTGATCTCCCTACAACTGCGCCAGAAAAACAAACACCCCGCCTTTCTACAGCCAGATGGCCACGGAAGCGAGGTGCATGTTGAGAACGGATGGACTGTCTTTGGTCCATCCCGGGCGGGAATGTGCAGCTTCCGCGCCCTATTCGCAAGTAACGGCTCCATGGAGGAGCCGTCTACTGGGGTGGGTTGCCGGATTCAGTATCGGCAAGCAGGAAAAAAGAGCTACTGGCGCCAGTGCTTAGCGCTTGCGATCACGTTCGTCTTCTGGCCAGATGCTGAAAACATTTGCGGTGGTCATGTGAACAATCTCCTAAAGATGGGTGTTCAACGCCGGGGCTGACGAGGCGGTTGACAGCAGGCCTTAGAAATTTAAATGTTTACACATTGTTTACCTAGGTTGATTTAACCCATGAAAAACAACGATGAGAAATGTATCAAAAACTTGATTTAGGCTACATTTTCAGCATGTTATTGATATATATCATTGGCTTAAATCGTAAACGTAGAAAGTAACTTAAATTTACAGCAACACCATTTGATGTTTAGTAAATATTGCGTTCCGTCGTAATCTTGACAAATTTCAGGTCATTTTGATTTTAAATCGTCAATTATTTAGCCATTTAGACGTAAATATGGACGAAAAATCGACTGCGCAGCCACCCTGACTGCTGCTTACAGAACCCGCCAAGCGCAGGTGTTCAACGCACAATGACCTGCTTTTGCGGGTTCCAGCCATGGTTCAGTGGGCCATGGCCCTGGCCGGTATGCACATCGGCACCCGATTCAATGGCGCCCAGAATGTACTGCCGCGCCAGGCTGACGGCGGCCGGCAGTGGCTGCCCCAAGGCCAGCTGGCAGGCAATGGCCGATGACAGGGTGCAGCCGGTGCCATGGCCGTTGTGCGTGTGGATACGGGTGGAAGCCAGGCGCAGGCGCGCGCCGTCGGCAGTGGCCAGCAAGTCCACCACCTCGTCGCCCGGCAAATGGCCGCCCTTGATCAGCACGGCCTGGGCGCCCAGGGCCAGCAAATCCTGCGCCGCCTGCTCGAGCTGGTCGGCATGCACCAAGCTGCGGCCCAGCAGCAAACCCGCTTCGTCCAGGTTAGGGGTGATGAGTGCAGCGCGGGGAAACAGCTCGCGCACCAGCTCAGCCACTGTGGCCTCGGCAATCAGGCGGTCGCCGCTGGTGGCGACCATCACCGGGTCCAGCACCACATGGGGCAAGGCATAGCGGTCAATCGCCGCAGCCACCACTGCGACAATCTCGGGCGCGTGGAGCATGCCGATCTTGACGGCATCGCAGCCAATGTCCTCCAGCACGGCAGCGAGCTGCTCTTGCAGAAAGACTGGTGGCACGCCATGGATGGAGCGCACGCCTTGCGTGTTTTGCGCCGTCAGCGCCGTGATCGCGGTCATGCCAAAGCAGCCCAGCGCCGACATGGTCTTGAGATCAGCCTGGATACCGGCCCCCCCGCCGCTGTCGGAGCCTGCAATCGACAGCACCCGGGCATAACGGGGCAAGGAGACAGGAGAAGATGGGGTCAGTGAGGCCATGGCTGCAGTCCAAAAACAATGCCGGGCAACACTGGCCCGGCCTGGGCAAAATTATCCACGATTGTGACGACGGCTTGACACTGCACGGTGGTTGCAGCGCAGCGCTGTGCTTTAATGCAGCTTGAGACGAAACAGGGGTGTCCCTGCAGCGCTTTGGCTGCAGCGCGACTGAGATCAGACCCTGGAGCGCGCCGCCACGGTAGCGCTCCGCAACCCGATCCAGGTCATGCTGGCGTGGGGAGTTTTCGGCAGCTGCGCGCACTGTTTTGTCTATTGCCAAGCACAAAACATGTCCTCTCCGCCCTTCATTTCTCCCCAATCCCACATCACCATTTTGGGCGCTGGCCTGCTGGGCCGGCTGATGGCGCTGGAGCTGTCGGGGCGCGGCTTTTCCATCGATCTGTACGACCGGGGCGGGCCGGACGCTGAGCATGCTGCAGCGCGCGTGGCCGCGGCCATGCTGGCGCCCCTGGCCGAATCGGCCGTGACCGAGCACGGCGTGGTGCGCATGGGCCATTACGGGCTGCAGCGCTGGCCCGCGTTGCTTGCGCAGCTGGAGGCGCCGGTGTTTTTGCAGCAGGCGGGCACCCTGGTGGTCTGGCACCGGCAAGACGCACCCGAAGCCCAGCGCTTTCATGGCATCTTGCAGCGCACGCAGGCTGCCATTCCGGAGCTGCCGCATTTGCAAATGCTGGACCGTGCGCAGATCGCCGAGCTGGAGCCAGCGCTGGCGGGGCATTTTCAGGCGGCCTACTACCTGCCGGGTGAAGGGCAGTTGGACAACCGCCAACTGCTGGCCGCACTGGTGCCGGCGCTGCAGGCCCGGGGCGTGCGCCTGCACTGGCACCAGGCGCGTGAACTGGATGACTTCTCGCCCGGTGCGCAGGGCCAGCCCGACCTGCTGATCGACACCCGCGGCCTGGGCGCCAAACCCCAGTGGAGCCAGCTGCGCGGCGTGCGCGGCGAGGTGCTGCGTGTGCATGCCCCAGAGGTGCAGCTGCGCCGCCCCACGCGCCTGATGCACCCGCGCTACCCGATCTACATCGCGCCCAAGCAGGACCACCATTTTGTCATCGGCGCCACCGAGATCGAGTCCGATGACATGTCGCCGGCCAGCGTGCGCTCGGCGATGGAGCTACTGAGCGCCGCCTACACCGTGCACAGCGGCTTTGCCGAGGCACGCATCCTGGAGATCAACACCCAGTGCCGCCCGACTTTGCCCGATAATCTGCCAGCCATCCGCCAGGTGCGGCCAAGGGTGCTGGAGGTCAATGGCCTCTACCGCCACGGCTTCATGATCTCGCCAGCGGTGCTGGACTGCGCGGTCGAGCTACTGCTGACCGGCCAATCACCCCTGGCAACGCGCTTCGATCTGGATGTGCGCCTGCTCGCGGGCGCCTGATGGCCCGCAGCCCCCTGATGAGCCTAGACAAATGACGATACAGATTCTCTTGAACAACCAGGCCACCGCCTTGCCCGAAGGCGCCACCATCGCCGTGGCCCTGGCGCAGCTGCAGCCGCGCCCGCCGTTTGCCGTGGCCGTCAACACCGAATTTGTGCCCAAGGGCCAGTACGACAGCCGCCAGCTGCAAGCCGGTGACAAGCTCGAAGTCATCTCGCCCGTCACTGGCGGCTAAGCGCCGGCGCCATCTGCCCGGGCCACCCCCGCCCGGCCCCTGACCCGTATTTACCCAAGGCCTTTGCCATGAACGCCACTCCCTCCTCCGACGACGCCCTGGTGCTGTATGGCCAGCGTTTTCAAAGCCGCTTGCTGCTGGGCACCTCGCGCTACCCATCGCCCGCCGTGCTGGAAGCGGCCGTCGCCCGCGCCCAGCCTGCCATGGTCACCGCATCGCTGCGCCGCCAGGGCAGCAACGCTGCCGAGACCGGCAGCGATTTTTGGGCATTGCTCAAACGCCTGAATGTGCCGGTCCTGCCCAACACCGCCGGGTGCATGCGCCTGCAAGAGGCCATCACCACCGCGCAAATGGCGCGCGAGGTGTTCGAGACGCCCTGGATCAAGCTGGAGCTGATTGGCGACGACTACACCTTGCAGCCCGATACCTTGAACCTGGTGGAGGCCGCCTCCATCCTGATCAAGGACGGTTTTCAGGTGCTGCCCTACTGCACCGAGGACCTGGTGCTCTGCCAGCGCCTGGTCGATGTGGGCTGCCAGGCCGTCATGCCCTGGGCTGCCCCCATTGGCACGGGCCGTGGCCCCGTCAACCCGTATGCGATGCAGACCTTGCGCGAGCGCCTGGATGTGCCGCTGATCTGCGACGCGGGCCTGGGCCTGCCCAGCCATGCCTGCCAGGTGATGGAATGGGGCTTTGACGGCGTGCTGCTGAACACCGCCGTTGCGCTGTCGCAAGACCCGGTCGCCATGGCCGGCGCCTTTGCCGATGCCACCACCGCTGGCCACGCCGCCTTCCGCGCCGGCGCGATGCAGGCGCAGGACATGGCCCAACCCAGCACCCCGGTGCTGGGCACGCCGTTCTGGCACCAAAGCAGCTAAAAGGCCATGCCCATGCACGCCTCCGCCACCCCAGCCCAGATCGCACAGGCCATCACCGCCGCCCACCAGGCCGCCTTTGCCAGCTTTCCGCCGCAACCCACGCCCGCACTGCCCGCAGACCGCCAGCACGATGCCGTCTATGCCGGCGCCTTGGCCGCTTGCAGCGCACTGGGCTTTATCGCCATCGATGCCGAATGTCTGGCCAGCGCCTGGAGCGCGCAGACCGCCCGCACCGGCCAGTTCGATCCCCAGGCCTGGCCCACGCAAGCCGCCGATTTTGGCCTGCTGACCAGCGGCGGGCCTGAGGCCTTTGCGCCCTGCCCCCAGCGGCTGGGCCTCTATGCCGTGCTGCCAACGGCCGAATGGGTGGGCCGCATGGCCCGCACGGGCGTGCCTACGGTGCAGTTGCGCTTCAAATCCGACGACGCCCAGGCCATTGCTGCAGAGATCGCCGCAGCCGTGGCCGCCGTTGAGGGAACCGGCGCCCTGCTCTTTATCAACGACCACTGGCGCCAGGCGATTGCGGCGGGCAGCTATGGCGTGCACCTGGGCCAGGAAGACCTCGATGCGCTCAGCCCCGAAGAGTTAGCCGAGCTGCGCGCCAGCGGCGTGCGCCTGGGCGTCAGCACCCATGGCTATGCCGAGATGGTGCGTGCCAGCCAGGCCCAGCCCAGCTATATCGCGATGGGGGCGGTCTTTCCGACCACCTTGAAGAAAATGGCCACCGTCCCGCAAGGCTTGGCGCGCTTGGAGCGCTATGCCGCATTGACGCGCAGCTATCCCCAGGTGGCTATTGGTGGCATCTCGGCAGCAGAGTTTGCGCAGGTGCGCAAGAGCGGTGTCGGATCGATCGCCGTGGTGCGCGCCATCGCCAACGCAGGCAACCCCGAGGCCGCTGCCGCCGAGTTGATGGCGCTGATGGGCTAAGCGCGGCCCGCGCTACACCACATAAAGCAGCACGGCATCACGCCGCTGGGCCGCTGCCTGCCAAAAGCCGCGCAACGCGGCCTGCCGGCGCACCCACAGGCGCAGGGCTTCCAGGTCGGGCGCGCTGCCATCCTGCGTCTTTTGCCAGGCATGCATACGCTGCACCAGCTGGGCTGCGCTGATGGCGGCCAGCCGTTGCGCACTGTCCGTCACCAGGTCGGCCGGCCAGGCCCAGCACTGCTGGGCCAAGGTGCCCTCCACCGCCACACCGGGCTCGATCTCGGGCAGGCGCTGCATGTCCTGCTGCCACAGGCTGCCCTGGTCCAGCATGGCGAGCGGCCCGCCTTGCGCAGCACTGCGCTGCAGGTAGTCATCCATCGCCGATGGCTCGACCAGCAAGCCCCGCAGGCCATGGCGCGGCAGCGCATAAAAAAGTCCTTGCACGCTCATGCCGCCTCCCTGATCGCTGTTTTGAGCTGTTGCAGATGCGCGCTGTTGTCCGGGTCACAGATCTGCACCAGCAGCAGCGCTTTTTTCAGGTAGCTACGGCGGGCATCGGTCTGCCCGTGCGCCGCCAGAAAATCCGCAAACACCTCATAGGCACGCGCTGCTGCCAGCGAGTAACCCCGGCAACTGCGCTGCTGTATGCGCAAGGCCTGCTGCACAAGGGGCTTGACCCGCGCGGGCTGGAGGCGGATGGCAAACGCTGCGTAGCCGGCCAGCATGACAGACACCGCCTCCGGATCGGGCATGCGCTGGCCTTGCTGGTCCAGCCGGTCAAAGCTGTCCACGTACAGCGCCAGCCGCTGCCAGCATTGCAGCGCCTGCGCCGTCTCGCCCAGCGCTGCATGGCTGGCGGCCATGCGCTGCAACAGCGCGCACAGTGCCAAGGCCTGGGCTGCGGCGTTGACCCCGCTGCGCACATCGACCAGCGCCAGCGCTTGCGCATAGTGCTGCGTAGCACGCTGGTGCTCCCCCTCCGCCTGGTACCCATCTCCCAGGCGTTCCAGCGCCTGGCGCCGCAGCGTGGCGGGCACAGCAGCCCCCTCGCGCACGGCCAGCGCCAGCAAGGCCTGGCCATGCCCACGTTGGCGCGCCGTATCGCCCAGATGCTGGGCTAGCTCCATCGCATGCAGATGGTGCTGCGCCAGATCGGGCAGATCCCCGTTCTGGGCGGTCTGCAAGCCAATGGTCTGCTCACACAGTGCCAATGCCTGCGCCCAGTCCTGCACTTGCATCAGCAGCGGGTACTGCCCTGGCTGCAGTGCAGGGGTGGCAGTGGTGCCCGGCGCCATCTTGGGCGCGCGCAGGCGCTGCAAACAGGATTGCGCCTGCTGCACCGGTTGCGCCAGCTCGGCAAAAGCCGCGCCCAGATGCACCCCCATCTGCAGTTTTTTGCGCGCGGCATCGAGGTGTTCGGTTTGGTAGAAGGTCATCCCCTGCAGCAGATAGGCCATCGCCAAATGGGGATCGTTTTGCGGTTTACGGCTACGCTGCGCCAGGTACCTGACCAAGGTGTCCGCCTCGGCATGCGCGGTCTGGATATCCCGGTGTGCCAGCGCATCGCTAATATGCTTTTGCGCCATCTGGATGGCCAGCGACTTTTTGTCGGCCTGTAGATCGGCTGCAGGATCGGACTTGGGGTGCGGCAAGGGTGCTGCAGCCACCAGGGACTGGGCCACAGAGGCAAGCGCCGGGGCTGCTGCAGCCTGCACGCTCGCCGCTGGCTGCGATGCCTGCGCATCGAGCTGCGACTGGGCAAAGGCGGACAGGCGCGAATCCATGTCTTCCTCGACCCGAAAGTAGTCGAACAACCAAAAACCATCCCGCAGCAGCCAAAAGACCACCGGCCCGAGCAGGTAAGGCGCGTAGCGTGCAAGGGGACCTCCCCATAGCCACAGCGCCGCGCACAGCACGCTGATGCCCAGCTGCGCCACGGCGCTTGCATAACGCCCCAGATAAAAGCGGTGGGCGCCCAGCCACCCCACCGCCAACAACAGGCCCAGAGCCCATCGCGGATTTTTTTCCCCCATCCCTCATCCCTTGTGCTTTGTTTGGTCTGCACTTTGCCGCCCAGGCATGCACCGTATTGGCGCTGCCCAAGGCGGCATATATCGCGGGAAGTATAGCAACCGCTACCGGCTCCGCCAGGGCTGCCAGCGGGCGCGGAGCTTCAGTTGGCAGGCGCTGCCGCTTTGGCACCAGAGGGATTTAGCAAGAAAATCAGGCCTGCGCGAGGGCGCCATAGGGGCATGCCGCCGCTCTGCTGCCGCGCAATACCGATCGGCAGCGACCAGCAACGACCAGCTGCCGCCGGCATTGCCGTATCAAACATTTACCAAAACGGGCGCGTCGGTTTGGCGTTCGGGCTTGGTGAGTGCCGCTTGCATGACCTCGTGCGGTGGCAGATGCTTCATGCGGTGGTCGCTCCAGACCTGGCGCCAGCGGCGCGCACCGGGCATGCCCTGGCGCAGGCCCAGCATATGGCGGGCAATGGCGTACCAGTGCGTGCCGTGCTCGGCAGCCTCGCGCTCCATGTAGCGCACCATCGCCTCTTCGACCGATTCACGGCTGATGTCGTTGTTGGGCTCGGCGCCATAGAACAGCGCATCCCAACGGGCCAGCCACCAGGGGTTGTGGTAGGCCTCGCGCCCCACCATTACGCCATCGACCTGGTCCAGCTGTTCCAGCACCGTGGCGTCATCGGCAATGCCGCCATTGATCGCGATGGTCAGCTGCGGAAAGTCCTTTTTCAGCTGCGCCACCACCTCATAGCGCAGCGGCGGAATCTCGCGGTTCTCCTTGGGCGACAAGCCCTTGAGCCAGGCATTGCGGGCATGCACGACAAATACCTCGCAACCGGCCTCGGCCACCGTACCGATGAAGTCACGCACAAAGGCATAGCTCTCATTTTTGTCAATGCCAATGCGGTGTTTGACCGTTACGGGAATGTCCACCCCATCGCGCATGGCCTTGACGCCATCGGCCACCAATTCCTTCTCGTTCATCAGGCAGGCACCAAAGGCGCCGCGCTGCACACGCTCGCTGGGGCAGCCGCAGTTGAGGTTGACCTCGTCATAGCCCCAGTCCTGCGCCAGCTTGGCGCATTGGGCCAAGTCTGCGGGCTCACTGCCGCCCAACTGCAAGGCGACCGGGTGTTCCTCTGCAGAAAAGCGCAAATGCCGCGCCACATCCCCATGGATCAGCGCACCGGTCGTCACCATCTCGGTGTAGAGCAAGGTCTGGCGCGTGAGCAGACGGTGAAAATAGCGGCAATGGCGGTCGGTCCAGTCCATCATCGGCGCAACGGACATGCGTCCTGGCCAATGAAGAGGCGTTTTCCCTATGGAAACCAACGATTTTTCAACTGTCTGATTCGATGCCATTTGATCTAATTTCATGCCATTTTTAGCACTTTGGTGCTACATTCAGTGCAACAATTTTTCAATGTTGCACCGAGACTAAGGGAACCATAATCCGCCGTGAGCGCAAAGACGGAAGCGTGGGCTACACCGCCCAAGTCCGCGTCAAAAAGGGGGCAAGGTCGTTCACGCTGAAACCCAGACCTTTGACCGCGAAGCAGCCGCCAAAACCTGGATCAAGAAGCGCGAGACAGAGCTTGCGGAACCTGGCGCCCTTGATAAACCTGAAGACCCAATCCTATCTGTCGTCATCCAGAAGTACCTGGGGGATAAGCTCAAGCCACACGGGAAGACCAAGGATCAGGTTCTGCGCACAATTGCCAACTCTTGGCTTGGTGAGACACATTGCTCTCAGATCGACAGTGCGACGGTCATCAAGTACCTAGAAGGCCTTACCAGTCAGCCCCAAACCCGAGGCAACTACCTTTCCCACCTTTCCGCGATTTTCACTGTGGCCCGTCCTGCTTCGGGCTACCCCCTAGACAAGCAAGCTTGTGAAGACGCACGCGTGGTGGCTGAAAAGCTTGGGCTCATTTCCAGGTCAAAGCAGCGCACACGCCGCCCAACTCTTGAGGAGTTGAACAAGCTCATGACCTACTACTCGGTCTATGAGCGAAAGCGGGAGGATTCTATCCCGATGACCTACATCATACTGTTCAGCCTATTCTCCACGCGCCGACAGGAGGAAACCTGCCGCATCTTGGGCGAGGATGTGGATGCGGAAAACTCTGAGGTCATCGTTCGCGACATGAAAAACCCGGGTGAAAAGATAGGCAACGATGTCACCACCCTCCTCCCGCCAGAAGCTCTCAAGCTCATTCAGAATCGCAAGGTGGCAAAGGGTCGCATCTGGCCCTACAACGCTGAGTCTGTCAGCACGAGCTTTACTCGAGCATGCAAGCTACTCGGAATTGAAGATCTACATTTCCATGACCTTCGACATGAAGGGATCAGCCGGTTGTTTGAGATGGGCTGGAACATTCCTCATGTTGCGCAAGTTTCAGGGCATCGCTCTTGGCAGAGCTCGCAGCGCTACACCCAGTTCAAGAAGGTCGGAGACAGATACGAAAATTGGGAATGGAAGACCAAGCTTCTGGCTGGGTAGAGTTTTAGCCTGGTCGAACATGAGGGTGCGGCCCTCGCTTGACCTCCTTGTATCTCGCGGAGAGCCAGTGCGGCATCTCCCCCAAGATCTCATGCATCTCCCGGAGATTGGTGCCGCACATCCAAATTTGCGGCCAGCGCTGAAGCTCTCCCTCGTCAAACTCGAAACCTCGTAACAGGAGAGTCCCCGATTGGCGTTGCCGCCATACCTCGACACGCTCCAGCCCATGAATGATGAGCCGCATAGGCTCATTGCGATCTACCAGCCAAGTTTGGAAGCTGCCATCTGTCATTGCGGTACTGAGCAGCATTCCCATGGACTTAGCACGCCTGGCCAGTATTTCAGCCGGCAGGTAGACACCATTGAAGCACAGCCGAAGCACATAGGCATCACACCCAACCCGGCGCTTGCCCTCCAAATCTAGCTCAGTGCCAGGTGTCGCCATACCCAGGTATAGCCCTGGCAAATCTTGACCCGCAAATTTCCTGACTGCTTCCATTGCTCGCTCCATTTACTGTATAAATATACAGTCTTTTGGAGGTGTCTATGGATCAATCAAGATACTGGCGCTGGCACATCAAGAACGGCCAGGGGTGGCTGCAGACCACCGAGCACGAGCGATGGGATGGCATCAAGCCAGACTTCCCAGAGGCTATGCCGGTCTTGGGCACTATGATCTTGCACAGCACGCCACTGTCTTCTGATGCAGTGGCCCTTTATGAAAGCTTGGAGCCAGATGTCCCTTTCTGAACGCCGCGGTGTAGTCATTGGTCTTTGGCGGCCCTGGCGCCAGAACATGCGCGACCTTAGCGACGGCTGGTTCCCGTATTACGACTCGGGAAAGCAGATCCATCTGTTCTCTGAGTACCTGCAGGCCAGTCACCCTCACCTACTCGACATGCCAGGGCAGGCATATCAAACGATCCACCAGTGGATTGCGGAGGATGTCGAGGGTTAGGCGCGGGCCCAGCCGCAAACACCTCGACCGGTGCCAACGTCAGCAGCGCCTTGGCGTCCTTGATTGATCCTTCAAGCCACTGGTCCACATCAGCCAGCTCGATAGGTATCACGCTCCGCTTTTCTTGCTTGTCGAGAGTGAGCTTCGGGTCTGGCTTGTGCATGCGGCTCATCAGCGGGTGCTCATCTGCGTTGAGCGTGAGCATGGTGTAGCTCTCGATCAGCTCGCCGGTTGCCGGATCCTTCCAAGTATTCCACAGCCCCGCCAGGCCCCACGGGTCGACATCAGCCCGGGCAAACCGCCACCACACATTTTTCCCGCTCTCCCAGTTCGGCTCATCAAAGGTGGTCGCCGGGATGATGCAGCGCTGGCCGCGTTTCCACGGGTCTTTGAAGCTGGCCTTGTCCGCCACCTCCTCGGCACGGGCGTTGTTGGTGCTGTACTTGATGTCAGGCGTCTTGCTGAACCAAGGGATCAGGCCCCATCTCCCCACGGCAAGCTCTTTGCTGTAGCCAGGATCATCCACGGCGCGCCGGATGAATCCACCGGGTGATCGCGGGAACACATCGCGGGCCCCCAGGCCCAGCTGCCGGGGGTTCAGCCGCCAGTACTGCTGTATATAGCCTTCGTCTGGTGAGTGGTAGCGATTGCACATTGGAGCCTCTTGGCGCCAAGGTACAGGGGCCGGGATCTGGCCGATGTCATCCGAAATCGATTTTCGCGCACCGGGCCTCGTTCTCGCTTTTATTGACGCATGATTGCATGCGATGTACGCTGGCTGCTTCGATACAAATTATTGGAGAGAGAAGAATGAATTTTAAAAAGTCATTTTTGAAGTTGGCAGTGCCATTTAGCATGGCTTTTGCATTCATAATGCGTAAACGCTCAAGTCAAACCAGAATACCCGACGAAAGTCACATTTTCCAGAGCTATTGTCAATGGCACCCCTGTAGATCGAGTTCGGGAAACCTATTCTTGGGGCATACAAACTTTACCAGCTCATCGAATTTCCAGGGCAAATTCTGGATTTTTGCATCACACTTTTGCAACTGAAAAGCCAGCTGGAGCTTCAACGCAAGAATTGAAGTTCCGTTTCAGAACTGTCGGCACATTTACATCAAATCCTGGAGCGCACTTTTTTGCAATGGCAAGAGCTGAAAGCACGGGATGGTACAACCGAGGCAAGGGCTTGATCGTAGGTGGTCTAAGTGCAACAGCTAATCCCTGCCCTAGTGGCGTAACAAGCCAGCCTGAGACCTGGTTCATAGATCCAGCGAGCGGTAATGCGACCAACTACGTCTGGGGTGGCGCCAACTGCGGTAGTCCGCTACTAGATAATGTTTGGTACGATGTATTCATTCATGTGGCCGACAAAAACTGGTTTGCCTATCAAATCAAAAACCCAAGTGGGCAGTTGGTGGCAAATATTGCAATCCAAGACACAATTAACCAAGAGAATTCACTTATTAACAACAGGCTTAGCGGCTTCAGCTTCGGCCTCGTCTTTGCTAATAACATGTCCCAAGCCTGGACATTGGAATTCGATAATATTCAAATTACTTGGTTTTAACGTCACATGGGGCCATGTTTATGTTTGGCATCTACTGACTTGAAAACACGTTAGAAAAAATAGCCTCCCCAGTGCCGTAGTGGCGCCGGGGAGGCTCTCGCCGTGTGCTTTCAACCATTCGTCACGCGACAGTTATTCAAATGTCAAAAAACCCTCCGAAGAGGGTTCACGGATCAGCTGGATTTCCGTCGGCGCATGAAGCCTATGGATCCGGCTACGACCCCGGAGAGCAGCAGCATGCCAACGCCGCCCAGGGCGGGTACTGGTGTCGGGGTAGCTTGAACCACTGGTGCAGCAGTGATCACGATGGTGAAGGTTTGTTCTGCGACATGAACTGCCTTGGCCGCGAGTGTTGGTTGCACCGCGCTATCCATGGCCATGACCGAGAAGCTGTAAGTGCCAGTGGTCGTGGGCGTCCCGGAAATGATGCCGGTTGCCGTGTCGAGAGCCAGCCCAGGTGGCAGCTCGCCCGTCACGGAGAAGGTGTATGGAGGCAGGCCGCCTGTTAGCTGCAGAGGTTGAGAATATGCCGCTGCAACAACACCGCCTGCGAGCGTGATGTTTGGACCTGCACCCACAAACATCACGTCTGCGAGTGGAATAGCTTCTGCACTTTCGGGTGACGGAGCGCTGTCACCAATTGCGTTGGTTGCCACGACCGTGAACTTGTAGGGCGTACCATTGGTCAAGCCGGTGATCGTGCAAGAAGTTGCTGGCTCGGTGGCAGGGGCCACGATCTCGGTTGTGCATGAGCCGCCAGGAACGCCTGTCACGGTGTACTTAGTGATGGGGGAGCCGTTATCACTAGCAGCAGTCCAAGTGACAGTCAGCGATCGATCCGCAACATTTGAAACACTCACGGACGGAACAGGGTCCGGGCTTGTGACGTTGGCGGTATAAAAAACGCGCTCAAAAGCTGAACTTTCATTCAGCCCAGTAGCCCCGCCGCATCTCCAGCCCCCGCTCAAATTGCCTTGATTGGTATGAACACACATGCGAGTAGCACTTCCTTCACCCGAAGAATTTTGTGTGTCACAACTTGATCTGCTTACAGCCTGCCCTTCCGCAGCAAAACCCCAAGAATAGCTCGAATTGAAATACCATGCGACTCCATTGGCTTGGTGGGTGATAGCAAAGGCTGTTCCCGTATCCGTCATCACGTCGATTTTGGGAGCTTGGGCCAACACCTGCAGGCTGTTGGTCCCGGTGGCGCGACAGGCCATCATCAATTGCTTGCCACCGCAAGCCGTGGATATTTCTTCTATAGATTTCCCGTTTTTGTCAAATGTTTCTTTGTAACACTCCGACCACCCGCCATCTGTCACCGTTTGCACGGCAACGTTTTGCTGCACACCTACAGGGTTGTAAGTAGGAGTGGCAGCATTTGCTGCGGCCATGCATAACATCGACAAGCCCAGAAATGTCCCGCGTTGATAGAGATACATACGAACGCCTCAGTTAAAAATTGGAATAAGTTATCAGTTTAGTATTTTTAACATTTACAAACAACTGTTTCTCTATTTTTTTTGTTAGAGGTGTCCCGAGCATAGAGCTGCGCTATCCACAACTCATTGGAATTGGATTGTCGCAATGTGGACCGTGTTTACCGGCTGCAAGCTTGGCCGCTGTCGTCACCGCTCAGCCGGCGCTCGATGTTCACCTGGTCACGCAGCGCGGCTACTTCGGAGTTTCTTCGTCTAAGGTCGCTCCCGAGGATTGCGACCACACCGAGGCCTTCTGCAAGCTGGCGGTCGAGGGCTGCCGCTTTATCTGCGAGATCGCTGCGGGCAGCTGCGTCGGCTTGGGCTTGCGCGCGATAAGTGGCACTTCGACTGGCGGTGTCGCGGTGCAGGCGCTCAGCACGGGCAAGCTCAGCGCGCACATCAACATCAATGCCCGTCTTGAGATTCGCCAGTCGGTCGGCGTTGTAGATTGTGTCTTGGGCATGCTTGCTTTCCTTGATCGAAGTTTTCGTGTTTTCCACCAGCGCCGCATTTGACCTGGTGGATTCTTCTTTTGCTTGCTCGGAGCGGATTGATTCAATCTGCGCGCCCAGACGCCAGGCCTGCACATTCCAAGTGCCAATGGCGGCCAGGGCCATCCCAAGCAAGAGAGCAGCAGCATGTGTGTAGACCATGTTTACCCCTGTTCTGCTAAGCATTTGGCTTGCCTTTCTAGCTGCCGGGTCCACACGCCCTTGCAGCCTTTCGGCCCCCAGTTCTGCGGCAGCGAACAATCCCGGCCCGCTTGCTTCCGCCAGGCTGGCAGCGCGTTGCAGGCCTGCAGGTATTCACCGTTCAGCAGGTTGCGCCGCATCGAGCTCGAGCGCCAGTTTGTGATGCCGAACTGGTAGGTGAAGTCCATGTAGAGGTCATATTCGCCCTGGGTGAGCTTCACCCCTGGCAGACTGGCCCGGAACATGGCTTCGTCCTTGCTCTTGTGGCGCTTTGAGCAGTCTTCGCTGTGGAAGGATGGCCAGGCCTACGGCGTGCGCCGCTGGAATGGCAGCACCGGCACAGTAGCTGGCCAGCAAGGGCCTGGCCAGGGCGCATACAGCGTTGCCGATCCCCGACACTATGGCCCTGCAAAGCACAGCAACGAATTTCGCATCGTCCGCTGGGACAAAGCTGCTATGGCAGTAACCAGTGCCCACGGCAGCGGCCAGGCGGTGGCGGACCCGCGCGGCGGTAGCGATCCCACCCTGTTGCATGGGAAGCGCCATGTGACTGAATGGACAGGGCCGACCCGGACAGTGATTGCAGGCAGCACCTCGGGCGAAGGCGCATACGCAGTGGCAGATCCACGCTCAGGCATGGATGCCGGCCGTGCAGCATATCTCACTGGTGGGCACTATGGCGTAGTGCCCTGGGCCACGTCCGCCGGCGCAGTCAGCGGATCAGCTTGTCACGACAACGGCCGCTGGTCGGTCGCGGATCCACGGCCCATGCCAGCGCCTGCTGAAAAGCTGGTTTGCAGAATCGTGGCCGAAGACGGCTCCTGGCACCGCCCATTGACCAATCTGGAGCTTGCAGCGCTGCAGAGTCTGGTAGACCCTGAATAGCAGCTGGAACTGGATGGTCTGAGCGACCAGGCCTGGCGAGAGCGCATCGGCAACGCGGTGCCCAGCGCAGCCGGCGAAGCCATAGCGCACGTCATGGGCGAAACGCTCTTGCTCGCTTGGTCTGGAGAAACCTTCCTGCTGTCGGCCCAGCCAGTTTGGGTCAAACCCATGGCCGTCGCACTTTCTCTGCCAGTAGCTGCTTGGTAGCTGCCTGCTTCACCCGTACCATTGCCCGCCTTGAGCGGGCATTTCCACTTTTGGAGCCCCAATGTCTGAAACCACCCCTTCCGTTCCCCTCAAGACTGCACCCGGCTCTGCAACTTGGGATTTAATCGAGCAGCTGGTGCAGCTGGAGAGCAGCAAAAACCGACTGCACCTCGAATACATGGGTAAGGCCATGCCGGCCGATGTGTACCTGCGCTTCCAGAAGCTGCGCGACGAGCGTATCCCGGCACTGCTGGACCAGCTGCGCGCTGGCCTAGCCGAAGCCCCTGATCAACCGCCTGCCCATTTTGCTCACGCCTATGCGGACCAGCTCCTGTTGCGCTGCTTGGTGCCGAGTGAGTCGGCACCCCAAGCTCAACCCGCTGATGCACTGGATTTTGAAGCCGCAGCAAAGGTAATGGCCCAGCGGATGGATTACCCCTGGGAGCACATGCCAGAGGAAGGCAGATCGCACATGCGCGAGAGCGCAAGAAAAATTGTCAACGCCGCCATGGCTGCCGGCCAGGCCAAGTAGGAAGGTTGAAAGGCTACAGACGGTCTATCTCAGCAACAGCCTTAGTGAACAAGTTCAAGGCAGCATCGCTATCAATTGTGGCCATTAGATCGATGTCCAGCTCGTCAAGGCTAACGTCGCTGTACCCCATGGACCATGTCGCGTAGCGGCGCTCTTCCAGATCATCACCTGCATTCAGCTGCAGGAAGTCTGTATGCCTGCTGTCCTTGGGGAGCTTAGCCACCAACGCATCGACCTCGCTCGCAGGTCCTTCAATATATTGCGTAAAGCGCTCACCATCGAAAACCAGAATGCCAGTGATGCCGTGCGAGGCGTTGAACTCACGCGCCACCTTCACGATGTTCCCCACCTCAGTGGGGTCGCAGTCAGGTGCCAGCCGACTTGAATAGAGGAAAAAACTCAGTGGAGTGGACATAGCAGCACCTTTCATGAACTGATCCACTGTACACCCTCCCGAATTACATCTTTGCTTTTATGCAAATTCCTTTGGAAAACACACGAAACTTAATCAAGGTTGCACCATGACCACCCTGCACCTACCGCTCAAGCGCCAATACTTCGAGGCCATACGCGACGGCACCAAGCTCGAGGAATTCCGCTTGTGCACACCATACTGGGCCAAGCGCCTGGAGGACCGCGCGTATGACCGGATCATCCTGACCTCGGGCTACCCCGCCCGCGACGATCTTGCTCGGCGCCTGATAACTCCTTGGCGCGGCTTCATGGTGAAGACGATCATCCACCCGCACTTCGGCCCTAAACCTGTGCGGGTCTATGCTATCGATGTGAAGCAACCTTCGTGACCAAGTCACTTTTCCGAGTCGGTCACTGGCATATATGGCATCTTGGTTCAGGGAGCATTTTTGATGAGAAGAATTCGACACCTGACAAACCGACATCGAGCAAATTCCACCAACTTGGCTCTTGGATGGTTACTGGCTTTCAACGCTGGTGCAGTTAATGCGGGTGGCTTTCTAGTCCTGCACATGTACACCTCGCACATGACAGGATTCGCGTCACAGATAGCTGATGGCCTGGTCCTGGAAAACATGAAGATGCTTCTGAATGCGCTGGGCGCCATCTTGTCCTTCATGACCGGCGCAGCCGTCTGTGCTGTTTTGGTGAACTGGGGTCGAGAAAAGCATCTCTACAGCGTTTACGCGCTGCCGCTAATGCTGGAGGCATTGATGCTCTTGCCCTTCGGTCTGATGGGCGCTGTCACCCTCTCCTGGAACACGCCATTCGCTGTTCCCATCACGGTTCTGCTGCTCTCATTCATGATGGGACTTCAAAACGCTGTGGGCTCAAAGACCTCTGGTGGAAGCATTCGCACAACCCATATGACTGGGAACTTCACGGACCTGGGAATGGAATTGGGCAAGCTATTCTTTTGGAAGCGTAGTGGCACTGCTTGTAGGGTTCCAACAAACCGTGTGCAGCATAACTGGGTGCGCATGCGTGCCTCTGCTGGTCTGATTGGCATGTTCGTGCTGGGAAGCATTACGGGCGCAGTTGGCTTCAGCTACATCGGGTTTTTCTGTGTGGTGCCGCTGGCCGCGCTACTGCTCGCGGTGTCAGTGCCGCCATTTATTCATGATGCCAAGCACTCCAACGAGATGCGCGCATTTTTCCAAAAAAGGTGGTGATCACTGAATCACCACCGTCTTAAACAGCAAACCCGCCTAGTGAATTGACCCCAAGAAGTTGGACAGTTGGAAGCTAGGGACTGAAGGCCTGAATCCGGTATTGCACTGGACTCAGGCCTTTTAGTTTTAGCTTGATGCGTTGGTGATTGTAGTAATGGATGTAGTGGTGAAGACCTTCTTGAAGCTGCGCCACACTGCTGAACTTGTTGAGGTGGAAGAACTCGGACTTCAAGGTTCCGAAGAAGCTCTCCATCGCTGCGTTATCCAAGCAATTGCCCCGACGTGACATGCTTTGCACCAGGCCATGATCGGCCAGCAAGCGGCGATAGGCACGACTTTGGTACTGCCAGCCCTGGTCGGAATGCAGCAATGGTTTTTCCTCCCTGCCCAGCTTGCCTAGCGCCTTGCGCAACATGTCACCCACCATCTAATACGGCATTTCTGCTCATGGCTCAGTACAACGCCATGGCGGTGATTCCGCTTGATCAAGTAGTCAAGGACTACTTCCCGCACCTGGGAACGCAAAAGTTCCTGCGCAAGATCGCAGCGGGCGAAATCAAGCTCCCTTTGACCCGCATCGAGCCCAATTCACAGAAGGGGGCAAAGGGCATCCATCTCACTGATCTGGCCACCTACATCGATGCTCAACGAGCAGCCGGTGTAAAGGAATCGAAGCAGCTAAATGGCGAACGGGTGCAACAATAAAGCAACATCGAAAAAGAGAATCCCCATAAGTCTTTGTACTTATGGGGATTTTTTTCGTTTGCCTGTCCGATCCATCATCGGCGCAACGGACATGCGCCAGGGGCTGTGGGTAGAGAATCAGTCATGGTGGTTGCGCGGCCAAGGCGTGGCCCTCGAATGTGGTGGCCCACACAGGCAGAGGCAGCGCCTGCGGGCAATCGGCTATTTTAAATCCTGCGCAGCCAGGGCGCCGAGCAGCACCCCAAAAGCCTGTCATGGCGGGCCGACCTGTTCGCTCCACTGCCAAGCTTGACGCCCTAGTAATAATTGCCCAGCAACGACGCCACCTCGATGAGCAGCAAGATGGCAAACATGCGCGCAAGGCCACTGAGGTCCGAATCGGGGCCCAGAACCTCATCCTGGCGCGTGCCGTAGGGCCGGTACATGGCCGATGCGGTGGGTATGAGTGCAACGGCCAGACCAAACAGCAGGGTTTTGAGGCCAAACAACCAGGTCACCATGGGCGTGAACACGCTGGCAAACATGCGCGTGTACAGGTCAAAACCGACCCAGCTCAGCCCGTAGACGCTGAGGTAGACCATGACCAGCGAAACCACACAGGACAGCGCAGCCAGCGTAATCGAGGCATACATGCTGGCGACCACCAGGGGCAGCATCTCCGTGCGCACAGGGTCATAGCCGTGCTCGCGCAGGCGCTCAAAATGCCCCGCCTCGCGCAACTTGGTCAGTTGCGCACCTGCCGGAATCGAGCAGCGCATCGCGACAAACAAGGCCGCCGTCAGCGGGATGAGCTCGAGCACCAGCACGCGGATGACCATCTCGACAGCGACGCGCGAGAGGCCATAGCTCGTGGCGGTTACAAAGACGATCCGCGCCACCACCAGGCACAGCAAGGCGGCCAACGCGGTAAAGCCCAGCAGGATGGGCGCGGTGTCGACATACATGCGGCGCATCAGCCGCGCGCGGGTCTGCGGGCCGTAGCTGGTGGGCGACATCAGCATCACCAGCACGACCGCACCCAGGTAAAAAATACGCCACCAGGCCACCGCCCAGCGGCGCGCCGTGCGCCAGGTCCGGTGGGGCCATTGGGGTTGAAGCAGACTTGCCAGCATCAGGCGATCATAGGCGATCGGCGCCATCGTGGGCACCTGCCAGCAACATGGCTGGCAAGCCCAGACACTGCCACCGCGCCATGAAAAAGTGGCTCAAGACTTCTGGCGCGCCTTCCAGGCCTGCACCGCCTTCAAGGTCTGCTGCACATGCTCGAGCGGATCGCTGCCCTCATGCGCATAGATCACCTTGCCGTCAGGTGCAATCACGTAGGAGATGCGTGAAGCGGTGCCCGGCCGTGCGGCGGAGCCTGCGTCATAGGCCTGGATGGCCTTGGCATCGGGGTCGGAGGCGACGCTGAACTGGTCACGGCAGGCCTCGCTGGAGAAGCGCTGCATCGTGGCAATGTCGTCATGCGAGATACCGACGACCTGCGCGCCGGAGGCCGCAAAGCTCGGCGTGGCCTCGGCAAAGGCATGGGCCTCGATCGTGCAGCCCTGGCTGAAGGCCTTGGGGAAGAAGTACAGGACGACGGGGCCGCGCTTCAAGGCCTCGGCCATGTCAAAGCGCTGCACCTTGCCGGCCAGTGCCGACTGTGTGCTGAACATCGGTGCCTGGGCACCAACAGCCAGCGCCGCCTGGCTGGGCAGGCTGACCAGCGCTGCGCAGCCCATCACCACCGAGGCCAACGCCCCCACGAATTTTGCTTTCATAGTCGATCCTTCTGTTGTCATCTAGATACGCCCCAAGCCTGGGCCATTGGCGGCAGGCTCTGTTTTTCGCCTGCGCTCCATCGCTCCACACCACAGCCCCTAGAATATGCCACCTGGCGTGATGGCATACATCATCACCCCTTTGACTGTTTATGCAACTACCTCCTTGGCCGACTGTGCGAAAGCCATGCGAAGGTGTGACCCTCAAGGAGACAACAAGATGATGAAACACATTCTGCAATGCGCCGCCGTGGCGCTGACGGTGGGGGCCGCTTCGGGTGCCATGGCCCAGGGCTCGGCGACGGACTACCCCGGCAGCAAGCCGGTGCGCATGGTCGTGCCCTTCCCACCAGGCGGTGGCACCGATATTCTCTCGCGCATCATCGCGCAAAAGCTCAGCGAACAGAACCACTGGACGGTGGTCGCTGACAACCGGGCCGGCGCGGGCGGCACCATCGGTATCAGCGAAGTCGCCAAGGCCCAGCCAACGGGCTATGACATCGTCATGGGCCAGAAGGACAACGTGGTGCTGGGCTACTACCTGTACAAGGGCCTGCCCTGGAACCCCGCCAAGGACTTGACGCCCATTGCCCATGTGGCCTACTCGCCGGTCATCATTGCCACCTCGGAAAACAGCAAGTTCAAGACCTTGAACGATGTGATCGCCGCCGCCAAGGCCGACCCCGGCAAGATCACCTACGGCTCGCCCGGCAATGGCACCAGCATCCATATCGCTGGCGTGCTGTTTGAGAAGGCGGCCGGCGTCAAGCTGACCCACGTGCCGTACAAGGGCTCCAACCCCGCGCTGCTCGACACCTTGTCCGGCAATGTCGATCTGCTGGTGTCGTCCGTGCCCTCGGCCATTGGCCAGATCAAGGCCGGCAAGCTGCGTCCGCTGGCTGTTACCTCGGCCAAGCGCAGCAGCTCGCTGCCCGATGTGCCTACCGTTGCGGAACTGGGCATGAAGGGCTTTGATGTGAGCACCTGGTATGGCCTGTTTGGCCCCAAGAACCTGCCCGCCCCCATCGTCAGCAAGCTCAACACCGAGGTCAACAAGCTACTGGGCCAAAAGGAAGTGCAGGATTCCATCCTGGCCCAAGGCGCCGAGCCCCAGGCCATGTCCGTATCGGACTTTGACAAGTTCTTCCACAAGGACTTCCAGGATGCCAAGGCCATTGTTGAAGCCTCGGGCGCGACCATCCAGTAAGCCCCAGGGCTGGGATACGGCAAGGGCACCTCGCAGGTGCCCTTTTTTTATGACCAGGCCAATGGCCCGATGGTGATCAATGGCAATGCCAGCGCTCAGGCACCGTCGCCCTGGAAGGCCTGGCGGCGCAAGGTCACCACCAAGGTATCGCGGTGGCCGGGGGCATCGCCCAGCGGCTGGATCGGCGTGCTCTCATGGATCATCCGGGCGTCGTCGAGCAGCATCAGCGACCAGGGCTCGGTGAGCGTAAAGCGCAGGCCTTGCGGGCCCTGGGCGTCGAACACCCGCGTCTCCCCGCCTTTGATGCCCTCGCGTGCCACCAAAAACACCGCCACCAGATCCACGCCATCGCGGTGCGCACCTTCGGGGGTGGGCCGGCCAATGCCCTCGGCGGTGTCGATGCGGAACTGGTGGGCCTCGGTATACCAGGGCGCGTGCTCCGCACTGGGAAACAGTGCCTGCGCCGTGTGACCCAGCGCACGCATGATCTGGCGCCAGGCGGGCAGCGACTGGGTGCTGGCTGCGACGGGCTCAAACCAGCGCTGCATGCCGCCATGCAAGGCGTTGTACTCCACCGGCTGCCAATGGGCACGGTGGGCTACGGACTCAACCTGGTCATCCTGCACCACATAGCAGGAATGGCGGCGCTTGCGGTAGCGCCCGCCGTCTTTGAGGTAGGCATCATGGGGCATGGCCTCCCAGTGGCTGCCGAGCGCTGCCAGGTCATCGGGCGGGCAGGCTGCCCACTGCGCCACGGCGGCGGGGCTGAGCACCGCATAGCCATAGGCGCGCAAAGTGCCGTCCACCTGGTCGGCATCACAATAAGGAGGAGGAAAGGACTGCATGTAAAACTCCGTCAAGCGGGCGAGCTTACGGCGGTCACAAAAGCATTGCGTGCTGCACAACTTTGGGCAGCGCCGCAGCGCTGCCCGGTAGCCATCCACTCAACGAAAACGGCAACAAGCCGGGTGCCGTCGCTGACATTACTGGCGAACGACCAGCACGGGGATCAGGCTGTCGCTCAGCACGCGCTGGGTCACGCTGCCCAGCACCAGCTTTTCCAGGCCCTTGCGGCCGTGCGAGCCCATCACAATGAGGTCGGCGCCGGTGGTTTTGACCGCTTCCATCACCCCGTCGTGTACGGAGTGGCCTTCGCCCATGACGGTGTCCACAGGAATACCGGCCTGCTCCATCGCAGTTTTGACCGCGTCCAACGCGGTGTGCGCATCGGCAGTGGCAGCAGAAAGGTACTGCGCCTGGCCATAGGCAAAATCGGCGCCCACGCCGGTGAAGGGATAGGGATCTATCACATACACCGCAGTGACCTGGCTGCCAAAGGCCTTGGCAAGACCGGCGGCCTTGTTGACCGCGAGCATGGAGGTGGCAGACCCATCGACCGGCACCAGAATATGTTTGAACATAGCGTCACTCCTTTTTGTTGTTGCATGCATAACTTACTCTAAAACGCAGGGCCCGGCAAACCTGGCAGGCCCTGCAGCACTGCCACCTATGCGGCAGTTGCAAGCGGTTTGCGCTGCATCAACGGGTGGCGCCGCGCCAGCCCGCGCCGCATAATGTTTGCACCGCCCTGCTGGGCCCTAACCCCTCTTCAAACGATGACAACATCCCTGCGCTCCCTGGGTCGATCCGCCCTGCAAGTCTCGCCGCTGTGCCTGGGCGGCAATGTATTTGGCTGGACGGCTGACGAGGCCACCAGCTTTCGCCTACTCGATGCCTGGCTGGATGCCGGCATGAACTTTGTCGATACCGCTGACGTGTACTCGCGCTGGGCGCCTGGCCACAGCGGCGGTGAATCGGAGCGCGTGCTCGGCAAATGGCTGCGCAGCTCGGGCAAGCGCGCGCAGGTGGTGTTGGCCACCAAGGTCGGCAAGGATATGGGCGAAGGCAAGGTCGGCCTGCGCCCGGAGTACATCCGCCAGGCGGTCGACGCCTCTCTGCAGCGCCTGCAGACCGATTACATCGACCTCTACCAATCGCATGACGACGACGCGCAGGTACCGCTGGCCGATGTGATGGGCACCTTTGGCGAGCTGATCGCCGAGGGCAAGGTGCGTGCCGTGGGCGCCAGCAACTACAGCGCAGCGCGCCTGGCAGAGGCGCTGCAGACCAGCGAGCAGCATGGCCTGGCGCGTTATGAGAGCCTACAGCCGCTTTTCAACCTCTACGACCGTGCCGTGTTCGAGCAAGAGCTGCAGCCGCTGTGCGTAGCGCAGGGCGTGGGCGTCATCAATTTCTACAGCCTGGCTGCCGGCTTTTTGACCGGCAAGTACCGCAAGGCCGAGGATGCGAGCAAAAGCCCGCGCGGCGCCAAGACCACCCAGCTGTATCTGAACGACCGGGGCTTGCGCATTCTGGCCGCGCTCGAACAGGTGAGCAGCCGCACGGGCGCCCCGATGGGCGAGGTGGCCGTGGCCTGGGTCATGCGCCAGCCGGCCATTGCCTCGCCGATTGCCAGCGCCAGCAACCTCGAGCAGCTGCAGTCGCTGATCCGCGCCAGCCAATTGCAGCTCGATGCCGATGCGATGGCCACGCTCAACGCCGCCAGCGCCGAAGCTTGAGCGAAGGCTGGCGACAAGCCTAGGCCAGCAGAGCCGGCAAAATCTGCGCCGAGGGCAAGCGCCAGCAGCGGTCGGCCACGCTGTCGAGCGCGGTCGGCTCGGGGTTGATGACCACCACATGGGCGCCGCCCCGGGCGGCGATATGGGCCAGGCCAGCCGCCGGGTAGACATGGCCGGAGGTGCCAATCACCAGCATCAGGTCGCAGGCCTTGGCGGCATCTTGCGCCTGCTGCAGCTCGGCATGGGGCAAGGCCTCGCCAAACCAGACCACCGCCGGGCGCAGGTAGTTGCCGCAGCCAGGGCATTGCGGCGGTGCATCGCCTTCGGTAAAGCGGGCGTCGCAACAGGGCTTGGGCGGCAGCAGCCAGCGGTTGTCCATCAGATTGCCATGCAGGCACAGCACTGGCGTACTACCAGCACGCTGGTGCAGGCCATCGACGTTCTGCGTAACCAGGGTCATCCGGCCGGAGTGGCGCGCCTGCCATTGGGCCAGCGCCACATGGCCGGCATTGGGCATCACCTGGCGGACCAGATCGCGGCGGTACTGGTACCAGTCCCAGACCCGCTGCGGATGGGCCAGAAAACCCGCCTCGCTGGCCATCTCCTCGGGGCTGAACTGCGTCCAGTAGCCCGTCTGCGCATCGCGGAAGGTGGGCACGCCGGACTCCGCACTGGCCCCCGCCCCCGTCAGCACCAGCAGATGCCGCGCATTGTGCAAGCGCTGTCGCAGGCTGGCAATTTCTGTATCGGCAAGCGGCAGCGCTGCGGAGGTATCCAAAGGAGCAAAAGACATAGAGGCGGCAGTGAAGAACAGGCGCCCAGCATACGGCAAGGCTTGGGCTCCACCGCTCCAGTCCAGCATCGCCGTGCAGGGCGAGCTCTAGGCGGCTTACATTCAGAAACGGTCATCACGATTTGGAGATGGACACGATGGACGGGCCGAGCCCAGAATGGCTGACCCACGACGAGGAGACAAGAATGCAATTCATCCCCTATCTGAACTTTGATGGCGATTGCGCCGAAGCCATGGCCTTTTACGCCCAGCTGTTTGGCGGCCAGATCATGCACCAGATGCGCTTTAGCGACATGCCGCCTGGCGAAGGCATGCCACCGCTCCCGCCTGAGGCGCAGTCGCGCCTGATGCATGCCCACCTGCAAGTGGGCAGCCAGGCGATCATGGCCTCGGACACGATGCCTGCGATGCCTGGCGCCAGCGCCGAGACCTGTGGTGGCGGCTATCTCAAACCCCAAGGCATTTGGGTGTCCATCGGTGTCGATTCCGTAGCAGATGGCGAGCGCATCTTCAACGGTCTGGCTGACGGTGGCCAGGTGGCCATGCCCTTTTCAGCCACCTTCTGGTCGCCCGGTTTTGGCATGGTGACCGACCGTTTTGGCACCCCGTGGATGGTGAACGTCCAGACGCAGCCCGCTGCATAAGGCCCTCGTCTCCTCACCGCACAACCGCACACCACCTGCACCGAACCACACCCTATGTCTCTACAACCCCATCCCCAGGATCTGGTGCTCAGCCGCCTGATCCATGCCCCCGCCGCCACGCTCTACCGCTGCTGGACCGAGCCCGCCCTGCTCACCGAGTGGTTTGTACCCAAGCCCTGGACCATTGCCAGCGCCCAAGTGGATGTGCGTGTGGGCGGCGGCAGCCAGATTGTCATGCGCGACCCGCAAGGCAACGAGTACCCCAATGCCGGCGTGTACCTGGAGGTAGTACCCAACCGCAGGCTGGTCTTTACCGATGCCTACACCGCTGGCTGGGTGCCCAGCGCCAAACCGTTCATGACGGCCATCATCGAGTTTGAGCCCGAAGCGGGCCTGACCCGCTACACCGCCACCGTGCGCCATTGGAGCGAAGAGACCCGCAAGCAGCACGAGGCGATGGGATTCCACACCGGTTGGGGCGTGGCCACCGACCAGCTCGTGGCGCTGGCTGCCAGCTTGTAGTTGCGTCCTCGCGCTGCGATGTAGCGCCCACCCATAACAGCGCCGCTCGAGCGCCCAGGAGACTACCATGCCTTATGTCGATGGATTTGTGCTGCCCGTGCCCCGCGCCAAGCTCGACGCCTACCGAGCCATGGCCGAGGCGGCCGGCAAGGTCTGGATGGAGCACGGCGCACTGCAGTACTGGGAATGTGTGGGCGACGATGTGCCTGACGGCGAAGTCACCTCGTTTCCGATGGCGGTCAAGCTTCAGGCGGACGAGGTCGCTTGCTTTTCCTGGATCGTCTACACCTCGCGCGCTGAGCGCGACCGCATCAATGCTGCGGTGATGGCCGACCCGCGCCTGGCAGACATGCAACCGGCCAACATGCCGTTTGATGCCAAGCGCATGATCTTTGGCGGATTTACGCCGGTCGTGCAGCTGGGGACTTGATAAGGCCACCAAGCCCACCTAGAGCCGCTGCGCCGTATCAGGCCACTACGCCGGCCATCTCCACGCGCACCAGCAGCCCCTTCAAGGCCTCGCTCTTGCGCCATTGCAACCGGCCTTCGTAGCCTTGCACGATTTGCTGGGTAATCGACAGGCCCAGGCCCGTGCCATCAACCGTCTCATCAAAGCGCTGGCCCCGCGCGCCGGCTGCCTGCATTTGTGCGGCCGTCATGCCAGGGCCGTCGTCCTCCACCTGCAGCACCAGGCCTTGGGTGGCGCTGCCATGCACCGTCAGGCGCACCTGGGAGGCTGCCCATTTGCCCGCGTTGTCCAGCAGATTGCCCAGCAGCTCTTCCAGATCGGCGCGCTCGCCCCGCCACCACAGCGCGACACCCTCCTCCACCAGTTGCCAGTCCAGGTCGCTGGCCTGGTGCAGTTGGCGCAGCATCGCCAGCATCTGCCGCGCGCAGGCCAGCACATCCACAGGCAAGCCGGCGCTTGGCCCATGCACCAGGGTGGCATCGCTGAAGGTACGGGCCTGGTAGCGGTCAATCAGCCGCGCCATCGCCGTGGTCTGCTGCAGCACCAGGTCCGCCGGCAGGGCTGCACCGCTGCCGGCATGGGCCATCAGCAGCGACAAGGGTTTTTTCAGCGCATGGTTGAGGTCGGCTGCATGCGAGCGTGATCGCTCCACCACCTGGGTATTGCGCGCGAGCAAGGCGGCCAGCTCCTGCTGCAAGGGCTGCAGATCGGCACCCAGCGGCAGCTGCGCAATCTGCTCGGTGGCGGGCGCAGCGCCTGGCAGCGGCTTGTCCAGGCCGGCAATCACACTGACCAGACGCTTGAGCGGCGCCAGGCCCACGCGCAGCTGCAGCCAGACCAGCGCGCCAATCAGCAGGATCAGCATGGCGCTAGTGATTCCCAAAATCTGGTCAATGCGGCGCAGGCTGGCCATCAGCGGCTGAGCCGGGCCAAAGACCTGCAAGTGCATCGGCGCGGCGCCCGCTGCCAGCTGCACCGAAAAATGCTGTACCAAAAGCGGCTCCTGCTGCGGGCCCCGGGCCTGCTGCAAGCGTTCGCTGCCCCACAGCCGGGCTGGGCTCACCACCAGGTCGGGCTGGTCCCACAGCGAGCGCGAGCGCGCCAGCACCACCGGCTCTGCGGCTGTTCGCAGGGGCGCGCGCGCCTGGCCCTGCAACTGCCAGTACCAGCCCGAGAAAATGGCGCTGAACTCGTCGCTGCCGCCCGCCGCCTCTTGCACCCGGCCATCGGGCAGCAGCGCCAGGCGCGCGTGGATGCGCTCGGATTTTTCCTCCAGGCTGCGCGACATGCTGCCCAGCAAGCTGGCATGCACCTCATAACGCAGCCACCAGCCGCCCAGCCCCATCACCAGCAAACTGGGCACGATGACCAGGGCGGCCATGCGCGCAGCCAGCGACCAGCGCCGCGCAGGTGAGCGCCGCGCGGGCGGCCGCTCGTGGGCAGAACTGGGAGGGAAGGCCATGGTGCGGCGGGGCTACAGCAGCAGCTAGCTGGGCGCGTTCAGCCGAAAGCCCTGGCCGCGCTCGGTCACCAGCAGATCGGACTGGCGCAGCTTGCGCCGTATGCGGCCGATCAGCACATCAAGCGTGTTGGAGTCCGGGTCCAAATCGCGGGCATAGACATGCTCGCTGATCTCGGTGCGCGTGAGCACCCGGTTGGGGTGGTGCATCAAATAGGCCAGAATCTTGTGCTCCTGCGCCGTCAGCTGCAAACCCTGGCCGTCGTGCAAAAAGCGGCCGGCCGTTACGTCGTATTCTAGGCAGCCCGCGCGCAGCACGGTGGCCGCACTGCCAGTGCTGCGGCGCAGCATGGCACGCAGGCGCAGCACCACCTCGTCGAGCATGAAGGGCTTGGTCAGGTAGTCATCGGCACCGGCGCCAAAGCCGGCCACCTTGTCGCTCCAGCGGTTGCGCGCCGTCAGGATCAGCACCGGCCAGTGGCAACCCGCCTCGCGCCAGTCGCGCAACACCGTCAGCCCATCGCGCTGGGGCAGGCCCAGGTCCAGCACGGCTGCGTCGTAGGGCTCGGTGCTGCCGGCAAACGATGCGGCATCGCCATCGGCTTCCACATCCACTGAGAAACCGGCACGCGCCAGTGCCTGCTGCATTTGCGCGGCCAGTTCCGCATCGTCTTCGACCACCAGAATTCGCATCAGCGCTCAATCCTCCATCTTTTGTTGGAGCACCTGCAGGCTGCGTGCATCCACCTTGAGCTTCAAGGTGCTGCCATTGCCGTGCAGCAGTTCGATCTCGTAATAAGAGCCCTGGCCCTCGTCATGCTCCAGCTCCACTTCGAGCACCTGGCCCGTGAAGCGCGGTGCCAGCGCCTGCAATACCTCGTCAGCCCGCTTGAGCGGCGCCGGGTTGCGTGCCTTGGCCTGGGCGGGGGGCAGCACTTGGCCGGTCGCGGCCTCCATCACCAGCTTGCGGTAGCCTTGCTGGTCGGCGCTGAGCTTGATTTCATAGACGCCCCGGCCCTGGCTGTCGCGCTCAAACTCCACATCGGTGATGCGGCTGGCGTGCTGCTGCGCCAGCTTGGCCAGGTACTGGGCCAGCTCCCGCATCCCCAGCGCCTGCGAGCGGTCCTTGGCCACGCGCTGCACGGTCTGGCCACTGGCCGCGTCGATCAGCAGCTCCTGCTTGAGGCCCTGGCTGTCCACCAGCTTGATCTCGTAGCGCAGCTCGCCCTGGGGGCCGCGCTTGGTCTCGACATCCACCACGCGGCCGGCCTGGCTCGCGGCAATGTCGCTCAGGATCGCGGACAAGGGCTTGTACTGGCCAGTGGCCACCGCCGCACGCACCGCGTCATGCTCGGCGGCTTGGCTGGCGCCGCCCAGCAGCAAGCTGCAGGCCAGGGGCCAGGCAGCGATGCGAGAAAAGCGGGGGGGAATTTGCGCCATGGCAGGCATTATGACAAGCACGATTAAACAGACCATGAACGGTCGCTTCACACTGCGTTTAGGCAAGGTTTTCAATACTTCAGTCCATGACGAATCAGCCAGCTGCTGGTTTGCATGTCACCACATTGAAGGGATTGAACCATGAAGAAGACCACCATCGCCTGCATCCTGGGTGCCGCCAGCATCGCTGCCAGCCTGCCGTTTGCCGCCCAGGCCTACAACGCCCAGGAAGTGCTCAACAGCATCAGCGCCAGCGGCCTGGTCGCAGCGCAAGACCTGGAAAAGCAATACGGTTACTGGACTGCCAAGGCTACCCAGCAAGACGGCAGCCGCGCCTATGTGCTGGTGAGCGATGCCGACGGCAGCCTGGTGGCCCTGCGCAAGGCCGAGCTGGGCAGCACCTACCCCGGCGCCAGCCAGGTCGCTGCCAAGCTGCAGTCGCTGGGCTACGGCCAGATCAAGGAAGTAGAGTTTGACGACGGCTTCTGGGAAGCCAAGGTGCGCGGCGCCAACGGCGTTAAGCAAAAGCTGGTGCTGCACCCGGTAAGCCTGGATGTGCTGTCCCAACCCGGCCAGCCTGCTCCCACGCCGGGCGCGGGGGCCGGCAGCGCGGTCTTGAGCGCGGCGCAAATCCAGCAGCTGCTGACCCAGGCGGGCTACACCCACATTCACGACCTGGAGCTCGATGACGGCATCTGGGAAGCCGATGCGATCAATGCCCAGGGTTTCCGCGTGGATCTGAAGATCCACCCTGAAACCGGTGCGGTGCTGCGCGAGAAGCTGGACGACTAAGTCGCCCTCGCCCTTGCGCGCACGCGCTGCGGTCTGCACAAAACAAAAAGGCTGAGCCCGCTAGGGTCCAGCCTTTTTTTCGATGCCCCCGCGCCTCACGCGGTGAGCCAGCGGAAACAGCGTTTTAACCGGCCTTTGCAGGCGTGCGCTGGCGCAGCGCTTCATACAGACACACGCCACTGGCCACCGACACGTTGAGGCTGGAGACAGCGCCCATCATCGGGATGCCGATCAGCTCATCACAGGTCTTGCGGGTGAGCTGGCGCATGCCATCGCCTTCGGCACCCAGCACCAGGGCCACGGGGCCCTTGAGGTCCACCTGGTACAGCGTGTTGGGGGCGTCGTCGCTGGTGCCGATGATCCAGACATTGCGCTCCTTGAGCTCTTTCAAGGTACGCGCCAGGTTGGTCACCATGAAGTACGGTACCGTCTCGGCAGCGCCACTGGCGACCTTGGCCACGGTGGCATTGATGCCGACTGCATGGTCCTTGGGCGCAATCACCGCATGGGCACCGGCACCATCAGCCACGCGCAGGCAGGCACCCAAGTTGTGCGGGTCGGTCACACCGTCGAGCACCAGCAAGAGCGGCGAGGTGACACCGGCTTCTTCCAGGTCGTCGAGCAGCTCATCGAGGGTGCGAGTATCCTTGATCTCTTCGACGCGCGCGGCCACACCCTGGTGGCCATGCGAGCCCGCCAGCTTGGCGATGCGTGGTGCATCCGCCTCGATCAGCCGCACCCCCGCCTCTTTGGCGCGCTCCAGAAATTGGCGCATGCGCGCGTCGCGGCGCGTGGACTCGAAATAGACTTCGATGATCGATTTGGGCGCAGTCTTCATGCGCACACCAACGGCATGGAAGCCGAACAACACTTTGGGGGATGACATAGGGCAGCATTATCGCTGCTTGCCCATACCCCGGGGGGCGCAGCGACCATCCCATGCAGGGGCGACAAGCTGCGCCTTGGCAAACCCGGCCATATCTGCGACGCTTGCAGCGACTTTGAACAGGCTCCCCCCATGACCTCTACCGCCTCCGCGGCCTTTGCGGCCCACCTGATCGATGTGCATGGCAGCGATGCTGCCCAGCCCGTGCCTGAGCCCCATCTGCAGCCCTTGCAGTTTTTGCAGCACCTGTACCGGGTTGCCGTGCGCGATGCGCTGCCGCTCGAAGGCCTGCGCAAGCATTTGCCAGCCGTACCCAAGGGCCGCACCTTGGTGGTTGGCGCGGGCAAGGCCGGCGCGGCGATGGCGCAGGCGCTCGAGCAGCTCTGGCCCGCGCAGGCACCGCTGTCGGGCCTGGTCGTCACCCGCTATGGGCATGTTCCGCCGCGCCCGCCGGGCCTGGTCCAGCGCATCGAGGTGGTGGAAGCGGCCCACCCGGTGCCCGATGCTGCCGGCCTGCAAGCGGCCCAGCGCATGCTGGCCTTGACCGAAGGGCTCAGCGCCGATGACCTGGTGATTTGCCTGATCTCGGGCGGCGGCTCGGCATTGCTGACCCTGCCGGCCGAGGGCCTGACCCTTGCCGACAAGCAGCGCATCAACCGCGAGCTGCTCGACAGCGGCGCCCACATTGGCGAGATGAACTGCGTGCGCAAGCACCTCTCGCGCATCAAGGGCGGGCGCCTGGGCGCAGCCTGCCATCCGGCGCAGGTGGTCAGCCTGCTGATCAGCGATGTGCCGGGTGATTCGCCGGCCATCATCGCCAGCGGCCCGACAGTGCCAGACCCCAGCACCTGCGCCGATGCGCTGGCAATCCTGGAGCGCTATGCGATTGCGGTACCTGAGCCGGTGCGCGAGGCGCTGCACAGCGGCTTGCTGGAAACCCCCAAGCCCGGCGACCCGCGCTTTGCCGGCCACCAGGTGCAGCTGATTGCCACCCCGCAGCAGTCCTTGCAAGCAGCAGCCGCTGCCGCGCGTGACGCGGGCATTGCCTGCCATGTGCTGAGCGACGAGATCGAAGGCGAATCCCGCGAGGTGGCCAAAGTGCATGCTGCGCTGGCGCGGGCTGTGGCGCTGCATGGCCAGCCCTTTGCCCGGCCCTGCGTGATTCTGTCAGGCGGTGAGACCACGGTGACGGTGCGCCAACCAGCCGAAGGTGCTGCGCGTGGCCGGGGCGGCCGTGCCGGCGAGTTCTGCCTGGGCCTGGCCCAGGCACTGCAGGCCGTGCCTGGCGTATGGGCGCTGGCCGCTGATACCGATGGCATTGATGGCGTGGAAGACAATGCAGGCGCCGTGGTGACCCCCGACACCCTGGCCCGCGCCGCCGCCTTGCAGCAAAAGCCCTCTGCCTACCAGGACCGCAATGACAGCTATGGCTTTTTTGGCCCACTGGGCGATCTGGTGGTGACCGGCCCCACGCACACCAATGTGAACGATTTTCGCGCACTGCTGATTCTGCAGCCGCTGGAAACCGCCATGAAAAAAGCGGCCAGCTAACGCCGACCGCTTGGTCGTGGTTTACCTGGCTCAGCGGCTGCCAAAACGCCCACGGCAACCGCGCGTGACCCAGATGCGGCGCGCGCGGTCGTCATAACCCCAGGTATAGCCTTCGCGGCAGCTGTCGCTGGACAACTGCTCCAGCAGCACCGGACGGCCCCAGCGCGCATTCCAGTCGCAGCTGTTGTCGCGGCGGTCGTCGCTGCTGCAGGTCAGCTCCCGGCCCTGGCCATATCCAGGATTGGGCCGGCCGCCGCCGTAGCCGCCACCGTAACCGCTGCTGATGGCAAAATCGGCGCGGCAGCCGCGGCTGACCCAGACCATATCGCTGCGTTGGCCCCAGCTGCGGCCCTCGTCGCAGCGAGCGTCGGAGAGCTGGCGGGCAACCTCGACCCTGGCGCCACGCGGAATGGCGCATTCGCGCATGCGCCCGTCGTTGCTCTCGCAGCGCACCAGCTGGTTACTGCCACCGCCACCACCCCAGCCACCGCCGCCACCTCGGCTATCGGCAAAACGGGCCCGGCAACCATCGGTCACCCAGACCACGCCGCCACCGCGGTGGCCCCAGCTGCGGCCTTCGACGCAAGAGGCGCTCGACAAGGTCTCGCTCACCAACGGATCGCGAAACGGCGTGCGGCATTCGCGCGTGCGCCCGTCCTGGCTCTCGCAGGTCACCTCGCCGTCGCGCCCATACTGCGCCTGTGCGGTGGGGGCGATGGCCGCCAAAGCCAGTGCCAGTGCGCCCAGTGCAGCGCCGCTCCATGTGGTGTTTTGCATTGCTCTGTCCTCATTGTTGTCTTCGATGGGGGCCAAGGTTAACCCGAAATGGCTGCCGGTCATGTAAGCGAAGTCAGCAAAAAGGCGAGCCGCAGCTCGCCCGGGTCATGGCCGGTTGCCACCTAACGATGCTCAGGGCATCACGGGCGGAATATAGGCCAGGGTCTGCCCCAGGAACCACAGCAGGAACAGCACCACCGGGATGTGCACCAGCAGCTGCACAAAGGTAAAGCCGATCAGGTCGCGCGCCTTGAGGCCCAGCACGCCCAACAGCGGCAGCATGTAGAAGGGGTTGATCAGATTGGGCAGTGCCTCGGCGGCGTTGTAGATCTGCACGGCCCAGCCCAGGTGGTACTGCAGGTCGTTGGCCACCTGCATCACATACGGCGCCTCGATGATCCACTTGCCGCCGCCCGACGGAATGAAAAAGCCCAGAATGGCCGAGTACACGCCCATCAGCAGCGCATAGGTGTCATGCGTGGCGATCTGGGTGAAGAAGGTCGAGATGTAGTGCGCAATGGTGTGGCCATCGACGCCCTTGACCTCTGTCATGATCGCAGCAATCGAGCCATACAGCGGGAACTGGATCAGCACACCGGTGGTGGTGGGCACGGCGCGCGCGACCGCATCCAAAAAGCTGCGCGGGCGCCAGTGCAGCAGCGCGCCCACCATCAGAAAAATCAGGTTGTAGGTGTTGAGGCCCGAGATCGCCTGGATCGCCGGCTTGCTGGAGAACTCTTCGACCATCCAGCCGACTGCCAGCAGCACCAGAAAAATGATCAGCAGCGGGCTGTGCTCCAGCCATTCACCGGGCCGCGTGGGCTTGGTCACCGGCTGCGCCTCGGCGCTGATGTCCACCTGGCAGGCGGCAGCATCCTTGGCGTTGGCAGCGCCCGGGGCCGTCACATAGGCAATCACCAGCGAGATCAGCACCAGGGCCAGCAGCATCACGCCCGATTGCCACAGGAAAATCGTCTCGGTAAACGGGATCACACCAGTAATCGCCAGGATCGACGGCGGCAGGCTGGCCGGGTTGGCCTGCAGCTGCGCGGCCGACGAGGAAATGCCCAGCGCCCAGACGGCACCCAGGCCCAGGTAGGCCGCAGCGCCGGCGGCCCGGTAGTCCATTTTCAGGTCGGTGCGGCGGGCCAGCGCCTTGACCAGCAGGCCGCCAAACACCAGGCTCAAGCCCCAGTTGAGGAGCGAGGCCACCATCGAGATCAGCGCCACCCAGGCCACCGCACTGCGGCCATTGCCAGGCACCTTGGCCAGCGCTTCAATCAGGCGCGACGCGGGCTTGGAGCTGGCCACCACATAGCCGCCAATCACCACAAAGGCCATTTGCATCGTGAACGGGATCAGGCTCCAAAAGCCCTTGCCAAAAGCCTTGCTCGTCTCTTGCACCGGCACACCAATGGCCAGGGCCGCTGCCACCACAATCGCAATCCCCACGACCGCAAACACCCAGGAATCGGGAAACCACTTCTCGGCCCAGGCCGCACACCGCATCGCAAACCGCGCCGAGCGGCTCTCTTCCAATTGCACCGACATAGTCACCTTTCTGTCTCGCGTTAATTTCAAAGCGCGGCGATCTTCTCATGCGGACAGGTCAATTTCGTTAAGTGCGACTACGTACCGCCATGCGAAATGGTCAGAGTGGCGAAGTGCTGGCTGCTGTGCGTACGCAAAAAAGCCCCCTGCATTGCAGGAGGTTCGTTGGGGGATGCGAAGCGGCTTAAGGGGCTATCAGACCCGCTCGGCCACCCAGGCCTGAACGCCCGCCAGCGCTTGCGCCAGGCCCGCTGGGTTGGTGCCGCCAGCCATCGCCATGTCGGGCTTGCCGCCGCCCTTGCCGCCCACTTGCTGGGCGACAAAGTTCACCAGTTCACCGGCCTTGACCTTGCCAATACTGTCCTTGGTCACGCCTGCGGCCAGCTGTACCTTGTCGCCGTCGATAGCCGCCAACACGATGGCAGCGGTGCCCAGCTTGTCCTTGAGCTTGTCCATGGTGTCGCGCAGCGCTTTCGCATCGGCGCCATCCAGGGTGGCAGCCAGCACCTTGATGCCCTTGACGTCCACCGCCTGGCCGGCCAGCTCATCGCCCTGGCTCGACGCCAGCTTGCCCTTGAGCTGGGCCAGTTCCTTCTCCAGCGCCTTGATCTGGTCGAGCGCACCACCGATGCGGTGGTTCAGCTCAGCCACTGGGGCCTTCAAGGTGGCAGCGGCTTCGTCCACGGTCGATTCGAGCGACTGCAGGTAGGCCAGCGCGTTCTCGCCGGTCACCGCTTCGATACGGCGCACGCCAGCGGCCACGCCGCCTTCGGCGACGACCTTGAACAGGCCAATGTCACCGGTGCGCTGCACATGGGTGCCGCCGCAGAGTTCCCGGCTCGATCCAATGTCCAGCACGCGCACGGTCTCGCCGTACTTTTCACCAAACAGCATCATCGCGCCGGTCTTTTGTGCGCTCTCGATGTCCATCACGCGCGCGCCGGTTTCGGTGTTCGCCAGGATCTCGGCATTCACGCGCTTTTCGATCTCGCGCTTTTGCGCATCGGTCACCGGGCTGTTGTGGGCAAAGTCAAAGCGGGTGCGTTCCGCATTGACCAGGCTGCCCTTTTGCTGCACATGGTCGCCCAGCACTTCACGCAGCGCCTTGTGCATGATGTGGGTGACCGAGTGGTTACGCATGGTGGCGGCGCGCAAGGCGGTATCGACCTCGGCTTGCACCGCATCGCCCACCTTGAGGCTGCCCGCAGCGAGCTGGCCGTGGTGGCCAAACACATCGGCCTTGATCTTCAAGGTGTCTTCCACGACAAAGCGGTTGGCACCGGCCGAAATCACGCCCTGGTCGCCCACCTGGCCACCCGACTCGGCGTAGAACGGGGTGGTGTCCAGCACAACCACGGCCGTCTGGCCAGCGTTGATCGCGTTGACGCTGCTGCCATCGACATACAACGCCACGACCTTGGCGGCCTCGCTCAGCTGCGTGTAACCGGTGAAGGCATTGGCCGCGCCGGTGTATTCCAGTGCGCGGTCCATCTTGAACTTGCCCGCTGCGCGGGCCTGGCTCTTTTGCTGCTCCATCGCGGCATGGAAGCCCGCCTCGTCCACGCTCAGGCCGCGTTCGCGCGCCACGTCGTTGGACAGGTCCAGCGGAAAGCCGTAGGTGTCATGCAGCTTGAAGGCCACATCACCGGGCAGCACCTTGGCGCCACCGGCCAGTGCGCTGTCCAGGATGTCCATGCCATGGGCCAGGGTCTCGAAGAAGCGCTTTTCCTCGACCTTGAGCACCTCGGTGATGCGCGCTTCCTGCTCGCGAATCTTGGGGTAGGCATCGCCCATCACGGCGACCAGGTCCTTGACCAGCTTGTGGAAGAAGGGGGTCTTCTGGCCCAGCTTGTAGCCGTGGCGGATGGCGCGGCGGATGATTCGGCGCTGCACATAGCCGCGGCCTTCGTTCGAGGGGATCACGCCATCGGCCACCAAGAAGGCGGTCGCGCGGATGTGGTCGGCGATGACCTTGAGCGATGGGGTTTCCAGATCGTCGATATGGGTCTCGCGTGCAGCGGCCTTGATCAGCGCCTGGAACAGGTCGATCTCGTAGTTGCTGTGCACATGCTGCAAGATGGCAGCCAGGCGTTCCAGGCCCATGCCGGTGTCGACGCAGGGGGCTGGCAGCGGCTTGACCGAGCCGTCTTCGGCCATGTCGAACTGCATGAACACGTTGTTCCAGATCTCGATGAAACGGTCACCGTCTTCATCGGGCGAGCCTGGAGGGCCGCCGGCAATGTGCGGGCCGTGGTCGTAGAAGATTTCAGAGCAAGGGCCGCAAGGGCCGGTGTCGGCCATCATCCAGAAGTTGTCGCTCTTGTAGCGGCCGCCCTTGTTGTCGCCAATGCGGATCACGCGCTCTGGGGGCAGGCCGATCTCCTTGGTCCAGATGTCGTAGGCCTCGTCGTCTTCTTCATAGACGGTGGCCAGCAGCTTCTCGGCCGGCAGCTTGTAGACCTCGGTCAGCAGCTCCCAGGCCCACTTGAGCGATTCGCGCTTGAAGTAGTCGCCAAAGGACCAGTTGCCCAGCATCTCGAAGAAGGTGTGGTGGCGCGCGGTATAGCCCACGTTTTCCAGGTCGTTGTGCTTGCCACCGGCACGCAGGCAGGTCTGCACGCTCGTTGCCCGGGTGTAGGGGCGCTTGTCCGTGCCCAGAAACACATCCTTGAACTGCACCATGCCGGAGTTGGTGAACATCAGCGTCGGATCGTTGCCCGGCACCAGCGGGCTGGACGGAACAATGGTGTGCCCCTTGGACGCGAAAAAGTCCAAGAAGGTCTTGCGGATCTCAGCGACGGAAAAAGTGGGTGTACTCATGGTGTGATGCAGTGGTGGCGCCTGCCCGCTTCCCCTGAAGCGGTGCGGGCGCGAATCTTCCATTATAGGGTTTGGTCGCAACCGCAGCACCAGGGCAGCCTGTGCAAGGGCCCCTGGCGCGTGATGCGTAGTCTTCCAGCGGTTTACTGGGGCACGGGCAGTGGCGCCGCCTTGCGCTTGCCCTCCTGCTCCTTCATGCGCTTTTCATGGGCTTCGAGCTTGCGCTGCGCAGCCTCTTGCTTGGCATCGTATTCCTCTTGGGCCTCGCTGATGCTGTCCGCCCGGTCTTCGTTGTGGCGCTGCAGCGTGCGCTGCTTGCTGTCCACCTTGCCAGCCTGGCTGGTGGCACGGCGGGCGGCATCCTGCTCGCGGCGCTGCTGCTGCTCGGCAATGCTCTCGGCATTGCGCTTGGGCGCATGGCTGCTGCGCTGGGCCGCCTGCTCGTCGTGCTCTTTCTGGCGCTGCTCCAGATCGGGCTGGTTCAGGGCACCTCCATCCAGTGTGGGGTGCTTGCGCTCAAAATCGCTTTGCTTGTTGGCGCGGGCATCGCGCTGGTTGGCGGTTTTCTCGTCACGCTCTTGCGCATTGATGGCCAGCTCGCGCTGGCGCAGCGCGCGCTCTTCGGTGTTGTACTGGCGGCGCACCTTCTGCAGGCAGTCGGTCACCGCAAAGTGCTGGTAGCAGATCTTTTCGTTGTTGGCCAGGCGCGCTTCGCTGTCCTTGCGCTCCAGCGTGATCTGGGCACGCGCCTGCGTGCGCTCCTGCGCATTCGAGGTTTTGCCGGAGGCCGCATGGGCCAGGCCGGTGGCAGCCAGCAGCACCAGCACGGTGACAGTGTTCAAACGAGGCATAGGGGCCCTCTCTTCTCAGGTCAGCGCGGTATCGACCACGCGTCGCTCTAGCGACAAATACTCCTGCGACTGCATCTCGTTGAGGCGCGAGACGGTGCGCGGAAACTCATGGGACAGCGGCCCTTCGGTGTAGAGCTGCTCGGGCGGCACGGCGGCCGACATGATGAGCTTGACCCGGCGGTCATAGAGCACATCGACCAGCCAGGTAAAGCGGCGTGCGGGCGAGGCCATGTTGACGAACATCTGCGGCACATTGGACAGCAGCACGGTGTGGAACTGGGTGGCCAGCTCCAGGTAGTCATTTTGCGAGCGCGGGTTGACGCACAGTTCATGGAAATCGAACCAGATCACGCCCCCTGCGCGGCGGCGCGGCTTGAGCTCGCGCGACTCAATCTTGAAGACTGGTTTTTCGTCAGGCACCTCGGCCAACTGGCCAAAGGTCTGCTCCATCGCTGCATCGGCCTCCGGGCCCAGCGGGCAATGGTAGAGCTGGGCCAGCTCCAGCGCGCGGCGGCGGTAGTCGGTGCCGTTGTCGACATTGATCACATCCATGCGCGCGTTGAGCAGGTCGATGGCTGGCAGAATGCGGTCGCGGTGCAGGCCATCGGGGTAGAGGCCATCGGGCGTGAAGTTGGAGGTGGTGACAAAGCCCACGCCGTTGTTGAACAAGGCCAGCAGCAAGCGGTAGAGGATCATCGCATCGGTGATGTCCGCCACATGGAACTCGTCAAAGCAGATCAGCTTGTACTTCTTGGCGATCTTGGCGCCCAGCACATCGAGCGGGTCCTGCGTGCCCTTGAGCAGGGTCAGCTCGCGCTGCACCTCGCGCATGAACTCATGGAAATGCAAACGCACCTTGCGGCGCAGCGGCACGGCGTTGAAGAAGCAATCCATGATGAAGCTCTTGCCGCGCCCCACCCCGCCATACATGTACACCCCGCGCGGAATGTCGGGGTGGTTGATCAGCTTCTTGATCGGGTTGGAGCGCTTGTTCTTGTACTGCTCCCACTCATCGGCACAGCGCTGCAAGGCGTCCACCGCACGCATCTGTGCAGGATCACTTTGAAAACCCTTGGCCTTGAGTTCGGCCTCGTATGCATCTCTTACCGCTGTACCCATGGGTGTCTCAATCTCTTGTTGCTATAAATGACATAGCCTCTGGCGCAGAACCAATCTGCACCAGAGGCCATTTTCGCCTAAAACTTCAGGATCAGAAGTTCAGGGTGCGCTTGTCCACGGCCAGGGCCGCTTCCTTGGTCGCTTCCGACAGCGATGGGTGGGCGTGGCAGATACGGGCGATGTCTTCGCTCGATGCCTTGAACTCCATCGCCACCACGGCTTCGGAGATCAGCTCCGAAACCATCGGGCCGACCATGTGCACGCCCAGGATTTCGTCGGTCGTGGCATCGGCCAGGAACTTGACCATACCGGTGGTATCGCCCAGCGCACGTGCGCGGCCATTGGCCAGGAACGGGAAGGTGCCAGCCTTGTAAGCGACGCCGTCGGCCTTGAGCTGCTGCTCGGTGCGGCCCACCCATGCGATTTCGGGGCTGGTGTAGATCACCCATGGAATGGTCGCAAAGTTCACATGGCCGTGCTGGCCCGCAATGCGCTCGGCCACGGCAACGCCCTCTTCCTCGGCCTTGTGGGCCAGCATCGGGCCACGCACGACGTCGCCCACTGCCCAGACGCCAGGCAGGTTGGTCTTGCAGTTCTCGTCCACGACGATGGCACCACGCTCGTCCAGGGCCAGGCCCACGGCTTCGGGGTTCAGACCGATGGTGTTGGCCACGCGGCCGATGGACACGATCAGGCGGTCCACGTCCAGCTGCTGGGCTTCACCCTTGGCATTGGTGTAGCTGATCTGCACGCCCTTTTTGTCGGCCTTGATATCGCCAACCTTCACGCCCAGCTCGATCTTCAGACCTTGCTTGTCAAAGGACTTCTTGGCTTCCTTGGCGATTTGCTCGTCGATGGCGGGCAGGAACTTGTCCATGCCTTCGAGCACCGTCACTTCGGTGCCCAGACGGCGCCAGACCGAGCCCATTTCCAGGCCGATCACGCCAGCACCGATCAGCGCCAGCTTCTTGGGCGCAGCGCCCAGGCGCAGTGCGCCGTCGTTCGACAGAATCTTGTCTTCGTCGAAAGGCACGCCAGGCAGAGCGCGGGCATTGGAGCCAGTGGCCACAATGATCTGCTTGCCGGTGATGGATTCTTCGTCCTTGCCCGCGACCTTGATTTCGTAGCCGCCATCAGCGGCCTTCACGAAGGAGCCACGGCCGTGGAAGAAGGTGACCTTGTTCTTTTTGAACAGGTACTGGATGCCGTCGTTGTTTTGCTTGACGACGGTGTCCTTGCGGGCAATCATCTTGGCCACATCCATCGTGACCTTGCCAGTCGAGATGCCGTGGTCTGCAAAGTGCAGGTTGGCATGCTCGAAATGCTCGGACGACTGCAGCAGGGCCTTCGAGGGAATGCAGCCCACGTTGGTGCAGGTGCCGCCCAGGGCTGGACCGCCAGCGGCGTTCTTCCACTCGTCGATACAGGCCACTTGCATGCCCAACTGGGCTGCACGGATGGCCGCTACGTAGCCGCCGGGGCCGCCGCCGATCACGACGACATCAAATTGCTTGCTCATGATTAATCCAATGGTGTTAGTTCAAAACTGCCCTGGTGCAATGCCACACCGAAGAGGCCCGTTTTGGTGGTCAGTTGCTCGTCGTTTTGACGACCAAACGACAAGGTGGTGCCGGGATGGGTGCGGCAGACGAACATGAAGGAGCCGGACTCCAGGCATGCAATCTTGCCGCCAGCGCGCATCACCGCCCAGCCCATCTCTTCATAGCCCTGGGCCTTGAAGGGGATGAGCGGCAGCGGCGCGCCGGGCTCGCCGACAAACGAAATGGCCCATTGCGGGCCATTGCCGTCCGCCTTCGCGCCGGGCACCTCCTTGGCGGAGGTGACCGGGCGGATGCGAACCTGTGATGGGGCAGGCAGACCCCGGCGCGCAGCCTGGGTGCCTGCTGCCCACTGGAAGCGATAGTCACCGCTCCAGCTTTGCGTGGCGACATCCTGCGCTGCAGGACGGGACAACGTCCCGCAGGCGCCCAGCACAAGTGCGGACGCTGCAGCCACCAGAACGCGTAGCATCACTGCCCGGCGACCCGATTACAGGTCGAACAGCAGACGCGATGGATCTTCCAGCGCATCCTTCATCGCCACCAGACCCAGCACGGCTTCGCGGCCGTCGATGATGCGGTGGTCGTAGGACATCGCGAAGTAGTTCATCGGACGCACCACCACTTGGCCGTTTTCGACCACAGCGCGGTCCTTGGTCGCGTGCACGCCCAGGATGGCCGATTGGGGCGGGTTGATGATCGGGGTCGACATCATCGAGCCGAAGGTGCCACCGTTGGAGATGGAGAACGTGCCGCCGGTCATGTCTTCGATGCCCAGCTTGCCGTCAGCAGCCTTCTTGCCGAATTCGGCGATCTTCTTTTCGATGTCGGCAAAGCTCATCTGGTCTGCATTGCGCAGGATGGGCACCACCAGACCGCGTGGCGAGCCCACGGCGATACCGATGTCGAAGTAGCCGTGGTAGATGATGTCGGTGCCATCGACCGACGCGTTCAGCACGGGGTACTTCTTGAGTGCATGCACGGCCGCCTTCACGAAGAAGGACATGAAGCCGAGCTTGACGCCGTGTTCCTTGGTGAAGTCGTCCTGGAACTTCTTGCGCAGCGCCATCACGGGCGCCATGTTCACTTCGTTGAACGTGGTCAGGATCGCGTTGGTCGACTGCGACTGCAGCAGACGCTCGGCGATACGGGCACGCAGACGGCTCATCGGCACGCGCTGCTCTGGACGCTCGCCCAGGTCTTGGGCAGCGGCGGGCGACGCCACCTGGGGCAGCGACTTGGTCGGTGCGCCGGTGGGTATCACGGCGGCGGTGGACTTGACGCCACCGGCCACAGCGGCCAGCACATCACCCTTGGTGACGCGGCCGTCCTTGCCCGAGCCGGCCACAGCGCCGACTGCCAGGTTGTTGTCCGCCAGCAGCTTGGCTGCAGCTGGCATCGCCACATCGCCCTTGTTGCCACCGGCAGCTGCAGGCGCAGAAGCGGGGGCGGGAGCGGCAGCAGCTGGCGCAGGTGCTGCGGCAGCGGGGGCTGCAGCGGCGCCGGCCACGGCTTCGGTATCGATCTTGGCGATCAGCTGGTCAGCGATAACGGTCGCGCCGTCGCCTTGCACGATCTCGGTCAGCACACCAGCGGCAGGCGCTGGCACTTCGAGCACGACCTTGTCGGTTTCGATCTCGATCAGGATTTCGTCGACAGCAACAGCTTCACCGGCCTTCTTCTTCCAGGTGAGCATGGTGGCTTCAGCGACCGACTCGGACAGCTGGGGGACTTTGACTTCTACGATTGCCATAACAATTCTTTCTGTATTCGTTAAATGCTGAGGTCGAGCTTACTTGGTCAGCACAAAGCCCTTGAGCTTGCCGAATGCGCCTTCGACCAGCGCCTTTTGCTGCTCTTGGTGCAGGTGCGAATAGCCCACGGCAGGCGATGCCGAGGCGGCACGGCCGGAGTAGCCAAGCTTTTGGCCGTCGAGCATGTTCTCGTGGATGTAGTGCTGCACGAAGAACCATGCACCCTGGTTTTGCGGCTCGTCCTGGCACCACACCACTTCCTTGGCGGCGCTGTACTTCTTGAGTTCAGCGGCAAAAGCCTTGTGGGGGAACGGATAGAGCTGCTCGATACGGATGATGGCCACATCGGTGCTGCCTTCTTCGGTGCGCTTCTTGACCAGGTCGTAGTAGACCTTGCCCGAGCAGGCGATCACGCGCTTGACCTTGTCGGCCTTGGCAACGATGGCCTCATCGCGCTCACCGATCACGGTCTGGAAGCCACCGGAGGTGAATTCCGACACGGGCGAGGTTGCGTCCTTGTTACGCAGCAGCGACTTGGGCGTCATGATGATCAGCGGCTTGCGCAGCGGACGCACCATCTGGCGACGCAGCAAGTGGAAGATCTGCGCAGCCGTGGTCGGCTGGGTCACTTGCATGTTCTGGTCCGCCGACAGCTGCATGAAGCGCTCCAGGCGTGCCGAGCTGTGCTCGGGGCCCTGGCCTTCGTAGCCGTGTGGCAGCATCAAGGTCAGACCGTTGATACGGCCCCACTTGACTTCACCGGAGGCGATGAACTGGTCGATCACCACTTGCGCGCCGTTGGCGAAGTCGCCGAACTGCGCTTCCCAGATCACCAGGGTGTTGGGATCGTTGGAGGCGTAGCCATATTCGAAGCCCAGCACGGCCTCTTCGGACAGGATGGAGTCGATCACGGTGAACGGCGCCTGGTTGTCAGCGACGTTCTGCAGAGGGATGTAGGTGCCCTCATCCCACTTCTCACGCTTTTGGTCGTGCACGACCGAGTGGCGGTGGGTAAAGGTGCCGCGGCCGCTGTCTTCGCCCGACAGGCGGATGGGGTAGCCCGAGGCCACCAGCGAGGCGTAGGCCATGGTCTCACCCATGCCCCAGTCCACGTTGATGTCGCCACGGCCCATCGCTGCGCGGTCGTCATAGACCTTCTTGACCAGCTGGTGCGGGTTCACCGACTCCGGCAGGGTCGTGACGCGCTCGGCCAGACGCTTCCACTCGGCCACGGGAATGGCGGTGTCGGCGCTGTCGGTCCACTTCTGCTTGAGGAAGGGGCTCCAATCCACCGCGTACTGGCTCTTGAAGTTGGTCAGCACCGGGTCGACCGTGTGCTTGCCCGCATCCATGGCCGCGCGGTAGGCCTTGACCATGTCGTCGCCCAGCGTCTCGCCCAGCCCTTGCGTGGCCAGCTTGTCGGCGTACAGCTTGCGCGTGCCGGGGTGCTGGGCAATCTTCTTGTACATCAGCGGCTGGGTCAGTGCAGGCGTGTCCTGCTCGTTGTGACCGAGCTTGCGGTAGCAGATGATGTCCACCACGATGTCCTTGGAGAATTCCATACGGAAGTCCAAAGCCATCTGCATGGCCAGTGCCACCGCTTCGGGATCGTCACCGTTGACGTGCAGCACGGGCGAATCGATCATCTTGACGATGTCCGTGCAATACGTGGTCGAGCGCAGATCGCGAGGATCGGAGGTCGTGAAACCAATCTGGTTGTTGATGATGATGTGCACCGTGCCGCCCGTGGTGTAGCCACGGGTTTCGGACAGCGCCAGCGTTTCCTGGTTCACGCCCTGGCCGGCAAAGGCCGCGTCACCGTGCACCAGCACCGGCAGCACTTGCTTGCCCTGCGGGTCGTTGCGGCGGTCCATGCGCGAGCGCACCGAGCCTTCAACCACGGGGTTGACGATTTCCAGGTGCGAGGGATTGAAGGCCAGCGACAGGTGCACCGGGCCGCCAGTGGTCGACACATCGGAGCTAAAGCCCTGGTGGTACTTCACGTCACCGGCGGTCAGCTCTTCAGGGGCGGTGTGGTCGAACTCGGCAAACAGGTCCTTGGGCATCTTGCCGAGGGTGTTGACCAGCACGTTCAGACGGCCACGGTGGGCCATGCCGATCACGATTTCCTGCACGCCGGTCACGCCAGCGGCATTGATCAGCTGGTCCATCGCGACGATAAAGGACTCGCCGCCTTCGAGCGAGAAGCGCTTCTGACCCACATACTTGGTGTGCAGGAAACGCTCCAGGCCTTCGGCCGCGGTCAGGCGGTCAAGAATGCGCTTTTTCTGGTCGGCGTTGAAGGCGGGCTTGCTGCGAATGCTCTCGAGCTTTTGCTGCCACCAACGCTTCTGGTTTTGCTCGGCGGTGTACATGTACTCCGCGCCCAACGTGCCGCAATAGGTCTCGCGCAGTGCATTGAGCAGCTCGCGCAAGGTCATCGATTCCTTGCCGAAGAACGTGTTGCTGATGTTGAACACGGTTTCCTGGTCCGCATCGGTAAAGCCGTAGAAGGCTGGATCGAGCTCAGGAATTTCGGGGCGTTCTTGGCGCTTCAGCGGGTCCAGATCGGCCCAGCGTGCGCCCACATTGCGGTAAGCGGCAATCAGCTGCTGCACGGCAGTGCGCTTGCGGCCCAGTTCCGAATCAGCACCAGACGCTACCACCACCTTGGTCACGCCTTGTTTGGCGCGCTCGGCAAAGGCGTTGACGACGGGAAGATGAGGGACGTCCTTGGCGTTGCTGCCGTCCAATGCGGGGACGTTTTGCAGTGCATCAAAGTAAGCGCGCCAGGTGTCTGGTACGCTGCCTGGGTTATCCAGATAGTTCTCATACATCTCTTCGACATACGGGGCATTGCCGCCGAAGAGATAGGTGTTGCCTTGGTAGGCTTGATACACAGAATTCGTATCGCTCATTTTCTCCGCTGACCTCCGCTTTCCTCTGGAAAGCATTAGCTGGTGCATATAAACAACCTTCCGCGACACGGCTGAACCGATTGGCGGATGCGACTGTGGCTGGGAAGGGCCGAACAACGGGTATTGTGCCACTTCCGCCTGGGCTTGTCCTTCGATGGCCTTGGCCCCAGCAGATGGGTGCCCGAAATAGCGTAGGTTTATGCCGGAAGCAGATACATTTGCGCTATCCATTCACACCGATGCGCTTGATGTTCAACAACCACTCTCTTCACGACAAAGCATTCATCTTGCTGCTAATAGGCGTCACCATTGCCTTTTTTGCCGTGCTTTTCCCCTTTCAGGGGGCCGTTTTCTGGGCCGTGATCCTCGCTGTTGTGTTTACGCCTCTACACAAAAAAATCCTGGTCCGCCTCCCCAAATACCCGACTATTGCGGCCCTGATTACGCTGGTGCTGTGCCTGGTGCTGGTGATCCTGCCGCTGATCCTGCTGTCGATCTCGCTGGCCAAGGAGGCGGCCACCATCTACGAGAGCGTGCACTCGGGCGAGATGAATTTCGGCCAGTACTTCCAGCAGATCTACAACGCCATGCCCCAGTGGGTGCTGGACCTGCTGACCCGCTTCAACCTGAACGACCCCAAGGTGATCCAGGAGAAGATCTCCGGCATCTCGGTGCAGGCGAGCCAGTATGTGGCGACCAAGGTGCTGACCATCGGCCAGAACACCATGGGCTTTTTGGTGAGCTTTTGCATCATGCTCTACCTGCTGTTCTTCTTCCTGCGCGACGGCAAGACCTTGATCCGCAAGATCCTGGCCGCCACGCCGCTCGATGACGCGCACAAGAAAAAGCTGGGCGCCAAGTTCATCACCGTGGTGCGCGCCACGGTCAAGGGAAACCTGGCCGTGGCTGCCACCCAGGGCGCGCTGGGCGGCATCATCTTCTGGATTCTGGGCATCGAGGCCTCGCTGCTGTGGGGCGTGGTGATGGCCTTTTTGTCGCTGTTGCCGGCCGTGGGTGCAGCCATTGTCTGGGCGCCAGTTGCTATTTATTACATTGCCACCGGCTCCACCACCGAAGGCATTGTGCTGGCCGCCTATGGCGCCGCCATCATGGGCATGGTCGACAACGTGCTGCGCCCGCTCCTGGTGGGCAAGGACACCAAGATGCCCGACTACCTGATCCTCATCTCCACCCTGGGCGGGCTGTCGCTGTTCGGGCTTACCGGCTTTGTCATCGGGCCACTGATTGCCGCGCTGTTCATCGCGGTCTGGGATCTTTTTGCACCCCAGGCCCACATCAGCGACACCACAGAGGTAGACAATAGCGCCAAGTAACTTCTTCTTTTGGCGGGCGCGTGGCGCCTGCCCCTTCTTTGCTGCCCTGCCCCATGCCCGCTCGCGATTTTGAATCCCGCAAACAGGAATTCCTGGATTTCTACGCCGCCCAGTTGCCCACCCTTAAGGCTGCGGCGGCCTCGTTCAATGCGCTGATCCACGCCATCTTGAGCAACCTCGAGGGCGTCAACATCGCCAAGTTCGAGTGCCGGGTGAAGACCGCTGACGAATGCGTGCGCAAGTTCAAGCGCAAGTACCGCAACTTTGTCGAGGACCAGTCCGAGGACTATGCCATCGAGGACTACATCACCGACCTGATCGGCGTGCGCGTGGTCTGCCTCTATGAGGACGAGCCACCGGCCATCATGTCCCGGGTGCGCGAATATTTCGATGTGATCGAGATCACCGACAAGACCTCACCGATGGAAGACTCGGAGTCCGAGTTTGGCTACAAGGGCATCCATATGGACCTGCGGCTCAACCAGCAGCAGGCACAGCTGACCGAGCACCAGGCCTATGCCGACCAGGCCTTCGAGCTGCAGATCCGCACCATCATCCAGGACTCCTGGAGCGAGCTGGACCACAAGATCAAGTACAAGAAGTCCATCCCGACCAACCTCAAGCGCCGCATCAACATTCTGTCGGCGCTGTTTGAACTGGCCGACCGCGAGTTCTTGCAGATCCGCAATGAGACCAGCCAGGCGCTGGCGCTCTCGCGTGCCGAGGACGAGGTCGACGGCCCCCTGGGCGATGGCCTGGGCGACCACAACGAGCCGCTCGATGCCTTCAGCTTTGTCGCCTTTGGCTACAAGCACTTCCCCGGCTATGAGTTTGACCCGCAGAAGGTGGAGTTCTTCCTGGACGAGTTGCTGCATGACTTTGCCGTGCGCCACGCCGGCTGGCTGTTTGCCGTGGTGCAAAAGCATGTCACCACCGTGCGCCACTACAAAGCCGATTTCCAGCACCGCTACCCGTCCAGCAGCTTCAACCCCTTCACGGTGATGCGCCACTGCCTTTACCTGGAAGACAAGCAGCGCTTTCGCAAAACGCTGCGCAACTCCGCGCGTGAGGCCTTTGAGGAATGGTTGCAGCGCCAGCCCGCCAACAGCACCAGCGAAGACTGAGCGGCCAGAGCGTCCTGCCCTGATCTACAGGCCCTGTCTACCCAGGGCAAGCCCGGGCATGGGGCCAGAGCAATAGCCTAGCAAGACCCTCAGTCATTAGTTAAAATCAATCTTTGTAACTACGCCCATCCGAGTGGCTGCATTGCAGCGGCCATGCGGGTGGCAGGCCGGTGTAGCACACAGTGGGCAGCGGCGCAGAACCCAGCGCCAGCACCCTCCCCGTGTTTACGAGCATGGCTGGCCATGCTTTCTGACGCGCGCTGCTGCTATATTGCGATGCAACAATCACGGAGTTTTGATGCTGTACCAACTGTATGAAACCCAGCGGGCCCTGATGGAGCCCTTTGCAGAATACGCCCACGCCACCTCGAAGATGCTGAGCAATCCGCTGTGGCCGATCAGCCAGACGAACACCGCCCAGCGCGCCTCGGCGGGCTTTGATCTGTTCTACCGGCTGGGCAAGGACTATGAAAAGCCCGCCTTTGGCATCACCACCATCGAGGCCAACGGCCATGAGATCGCGATCCACGAGCGCGTGGAGCTGACCAAGCCTTTTTGCGAGCTGCGCCGCTTCAAGCGCTTCTCGGACGACCAGACCAGCCTGGCGGCGATGAAGCAGCAGCCCGTGGTGCTGGTGGTGGCGCCGCTCTCGGGCCACTACGCCACCCTGCTGCGCGAGACGGTGCGCACGATGCTGGCCGACCACAAGGTCTACATCACCGACTGGACCAATGCGCGCCTGGTGCCGCAGACCGAGGGCATCTTCCACCTCGATGACTATGTCAACTATGTGCAGGAGTTCATCCGCCACATCCAGGGCATCTACGGCAACTGCCATGTGGTGAGTGTCTGCCAGCCCACGGTGCCGGTGCTCGCCGCCGTCTCGCTGATGGCCAGCCGCGGCGAGAAGACCCCGCTGTCGATGACCATGATGGGTGGCCCCATCGATGCGCGCAAATCGCCCACCACGGTGAACAACCTGGCCACCACGCACGATCTGCAGTGGTTCGAGTCGAACGTGATCCATCCGGTGCCCGGCAACTTTCCCGGTGCCGGCCGCCTGGTCTACCCCGGCTTTTTGCAGCACATGGGCTTTGTCAGCATGAACCCTGACCGCCATGCGATGAGCCATTACGACTACTTCAAGGACCTGCTCAAGGGCAACGAAGACAGCGCCGAACACCACCGCAAGTTCTACGACGAGTACAACGCCGTGCTCGACATGGATGCGGCCTACTACCTGGAAACCATCAAGACCGTGTTCCAGGACTTTGCGCTGGTCAAGGGCACCTGGGAGGTGCGCTCGCCCGAAGGCAATCTGGAGCTGGTCAAGCCCCAGGACATCCGCCACAGCGCGCTGCTGACGGTCGAGGGCGAGCTTGATGACATCTCTGGCTCGGGCCAGACCCAGGCCGCGCATGACCTGTGCACCGGCCTCAAGGCGGTCGACACCCGGCACTTTGAAGTCAAGGGCGCGGGGCACTACGGCATCTTCAGCGGCAAGCGCTGGCGCACCATGGTCTACCCGATGCTCAAGGACTTCATCCTCGCCAACAACCGCATCGAGGATCGCCCTGCAGGCAGCGTAAAATCGGCCACTTCCAAGCAGAATACTTTGCACACGGTGTGATCGATATCCCCAAAACCAGCGACCAGCCAGCCTCAGCGCTGGCTGTTTTCATTGGCGCCATTGATGCGGCCCTGCCGCAGACCCAATGCACGCGCTGCGGCTACCCCGACTGCCGCCACTATGCCCAGGCCATTGCCCAGGGCGAGGCCGCGATCAACCAATGCCCGCCCGGCGGCCAGGAAGGCGTGGCGCGGCTGGCGGCCATCACCGGCCAGCCTGCGCTGCCGCTGAACCCGGACAACGGCCTCGAAGCCGTGCGCGTTGTCGCCCGCATCGATGAGAACTGGTGCATCGGCTGCACCTTGTGCATCAAGGCCTGCCCGACCGATGCCATCCTGGGCGCGAACAAGCGCATGCACACCGTCATTGCCGAGGCCTGCACCGGCTGCGAGCTGTGCCTGCCGGTCTGCCCGGTCGATTGCATTGAACTGGACAACGCCAGCGGCGAGGCCACCGGCTGGGCCGCCTGGAGCCCGGCGCAAGCCGATGAGGCCCGGGTGCGCTACCACAGGCACCAGCAGCGCCTGCACGGCACCAACCGCACGCAGGTGCCCAGTCCAACTGCCAGCCCAGCGGGCACGCCGCACGCTGCCCCCGCAGCCCTCAGCGCTCAGGCGGCCCAGGCTGCTGCCGTCAGCGCAGCAGCATCGCAAAATACCGCGGCCAGCAAGGCCAACCTGGCCGCGCCGGCCGCTGCCGACAAAAAGGCAATCCTGGCCGCCATTTTGGCCAAAGCCAAGCAGCAACAAGGCGGCAACCACTCGTCTTAATGGCTGCGCGGCGCTGGGTAGCCGACAAAGGCCGCCAAGCCCCTACCGGGCATGACAGAACGGCGCAAAAAAACAAGCGCCGCTGCACCATAATGGCTGGCTTATGAACCCCTTGCTCCAGAAACTGCAGCCCTACCCGTTTGAGCGCCTGCGCCAGTTGTTTGCCGGTGTCACGCCGCCCGCAGACCAGTCGCCCATCAGCCTGGGTATCGGTGAGCCCCGCCACCCCACGCCCGCCTTCATCGAGCAGGCGCTCTCGGACAACCTGGCCGGCCTGTCGGTCTACCCGGCCACCGCTGGCACGCCTGCACTGCGCGAAGCCTTTGCTGCCTGGCTGTCCACGCGCTACGGCCTGCAGGTGGATGGACACAAGCACACCTTGCCCGTCAATGGCAGCCGCGAGGCACTGTTTGCGTTCACGCAGACGGTGGTCGACAGCAGCAAGCCAGGCCCGGTCGTGCTCTGCCCCAACCCCTTCTACCAGATCTACGAAGGCGCGGCCCTGCTCGCGGGCGCCACGCCCTACTACGTGCCCAGCATCGCCAGCAAGAACTTTGCCGTCGACTGGGCCAGCGTGCCCGAGGACATCTGGCAGCGCACCCAGCTGATCTTTGTCTGCTCGCCGGGCAACCCCACCGGCGCCGTGATGCCGCTTGACGAGTGGAAAAAGCTGTTTGAGCTGTCCGACCGCTATGGCTTTGTCATTGCGTCTGACGAGTGTTACAGCGAAATCTACTTCCGCGACGAGCCACCACTGGGCGGCATGCAGGCAGCAGCGCAACTGGGCCGCAGCGATTTCCGCCGCCTGGTCTCGTTCACCAGCCTGTCCAAGCGCAGCAATGTGCCGGGCCTGCGCAGCGGTTTTGTCGCGGGCGACGCCGAGCTGATCAAGGCCTTCACGCTCTACCGCACCTACCAGGGCGGCGCGATGAGCCCGCCGGTGCAGGCGGCCAGCATTGCGGCCTGGGGTGATGAGCGCCATGTCGAAGACAACCGCGAGCAATACCGCCGCAAGTTTGCCGAAGTCACGCCCGTGCTGTCGGCCGTGATGGACGTGCAGTTGCCCGATGCCAGCTTCTACCTCTGGGCCGGCGTGCCCCCAGAGATGGGCTTGTCCGACACCGAGTTCGCACGCGAACTCTATGCCCAATACAATGTCACGGTTCTGCCAGGCAGCTATCTGGCCCGTGACTTCAACGGCAGCAACCCAGGCGCCGGCCGCATCCGCATGGCCCTGGTGGCCCAGACGGCCGAATGCCTGGAAGCCGCTCAGCGCATTGCCCAATTCATTCAATCCTGGAAAAAAGCCTAAACCATGACGCAACAACTGCAAACCATCATCGAATCCGCCTGGGAAGCCCGCACGACGCTCTCGCCTGCCTCGGCTCCCAAAGAAATCGTCGATGCGGTCGACCATGTGATCAACGCCCTGGACCAGGGCGAGCTGCGCGTGGCCACCCGTGAAGGCGTGGGCCAGTGGACCGTGCACCAGTGGATCAAGAAGGCCGTGTTGCTGTCGTTCCGCTTGAAGGACAACGCGCTGGTGCAAGCCGGCGACCTGAACTTCTACGACAAAGTGCCCACCAAGTACGCGGGCATGTCCGAAGCCGATATCGCCGCCACCGGCGTGCGCGTGGTGCCGCCCGCTGTGGCCCGCCGCGGCAGCTATGTGGCCAAGGGCGCCATCCTGATGCCTTCCTACGTGAACATTGGCGCCTATGTGGGCGAAGGCACCATGGTTGACACCTGGGCCACCGTGGGCTCCTGCGCACAAGTGGGCAAGAACGTCCACCTCTCGGGCGGCGTGGGCCTGGGCGGCGTGCTCGAACCGCTGCAAGCCAACCCCACCATCATTGAAGACAACTGCTTCATCGGCGCCCGCTCCGAAATCGTCGAAGGCGTGATCGTCGAAGAAAACTCGGTCATCTCGATGGGCGTGTACATCAGCCAGTCCACGAAGATCTATAACCGCATGACCGGCGAAGTCACTTATGGCCGCGTGCCTTCGGGTTCGGTGGTGGTCAGCGGCTCCATGCCTGCCAAGGACGGCAGCCACAGCCTGTACTGCGCGGTGATCGTCAAGCAAGTGACGCCCGAGACCCGCGCCAAGACCAGCATCAACGACCTGCTGCGCGACTGATCTGCCGCCCAGGGATTCTCTGTATAACCCTCGCCAGGCAACCCATCAGCCCTGCAAGCTTTGCGCTGCAGGGCTTTTTTGTGGCCGTTTGGCTTGCGGTTGGGTTGCAGCGCGGGCGCAACATCGTTTATTGACTGCGTAGCTAAGCCTACAATCTCTGCACAAATTACTGGAGGGAACGGACATGGGAACCATGGAGCGAATCTTGCGCCTGATGGCAGACAACAAGGCCTCGGATGTCTATCTGTCAGCCAATGCGCCTGCGCTGGTCAAGATCCAGGGCGAATGCATCCCCCTCAACAACCAGACCTTGACACCGGATGCGCCGCGTACCCTGCTCGCCGAGATCGTGCCGCCCGAGCGCATCGAAGAGCTGGACGAAACCGGGGAGCTCAACATTGGCGTGCCGCTCGAAGGCGTGGGCCGTTTCCGCGTCAGCGCCATGCACCAGCGCGGCAGCTGCGCCGTGGTCATCCGCTATGTGCCCCAGGACATCCCCAGCCTGGAGCAGCTGGAGCTGCCCGAGATCTTCCAGGACCTCATCATGGCCCGGCGCGGCCTGGTGCTGTTTGTCGGCGCCACCGGCTCGGGCAAGAGCACGTCGCTCGCCGCAATGATCGACCACCGCAACGGCCAGCAAAGCGGCCATATCCTGACGGTGGAAGACCCGATCGAGTACCAGTTTTCCAACCGGCGCTCGATCATCAACCAGCGCGAGGTGGGCAGCGACACCGCCTCACTGCAGACCGCGCTGAAGAACGCGCTGCGCCAGGCGCCCGATGTGATCATGATTGGCGAAATCCGCGACCGCGAGACCATGTCGGCGGCCATTGCCTACGCGCAATCCGGCCACCTGTGCCTGGCCACCTTGCACGGCAACAACAGCTACCACGCGCTCAACCGGATCCTGAGCTTCTACCCGGTCGAGGTGCGCCCCACGATGCTGGGCGACCTGTCATCGGCGCTGCGCGCCGTGGTCTCGCAGCGCCTGGTCAAGACGGTCTCGGGCAAACGCACCGCTGCCATCGAGGTGATGCTCAACACCAAGCTGGTGGGCGAGATGATCGAGCAAGGCAACTTCTCGGCCGTGCGCGAAGCGATGGAAAAGTCGATGGCCGAAGGCTCGGTGACCTTTGAAGGCGCACTGGCCGCACTCATCCACAGCGGCAAGATCAGCCGCGAAGAAGGCCTGGCCAACTCCGACTCGCCAACCAACCTGATGTGGCGGCTGCAGAACGACTTCCAGATGGCAGCGAATGCCGCCAAGGCCCAGGTCGCTGCCAAGCCCGAGCTCGACGACGCGGCCTCGTTCACCGAAATCGTGCTCGACGTGAACCAAGAGTAAGATAGCGGCCGTTGCCCCTAGGGATGCTCTGCAAAACCCTCGCCAAGCGGGATGGACGTGGATCGGGATGAGCCGCAAGGCGTCTTTTGCAGTCAATAGCCGTAGCTATTGACAAGGAAGACAACGCAGCGGATCGCCCGAGCCCGCGTTCAGACCACGGCAGGGAGTTTTGCAGAGGTCCCTAGGGCAGCGCGCCACGACGCCGTGGCCATATGCCCTGAATGCGGCCTGCGGGCCGCATTGTTGTTGACCTCCCCGCCCACTTTCTTTGACGCCATGTCCCGCACCCTGCAACTGACCGAGCAACTGATCGCCCGTCCCTCCGTGACGCCCAACGACGAAGGCTGTCTGGAAATGATTTCCGACCTGCTCCAGCCGCTGGGTTTTGCCTGCGAGCGCATGGACAGCGGCCCCGACAGCTTTCGGGTGAGCAACCTCTGGGCGCTGCGCCGCAGCGGCGTGGCGGGCGCCAAGACCGTGGTCTTTGTCGGCCACACCGATGTGGTGCCCACCGGCCCGCTGGAGCAGTGGAACTCGCACCCCTTCACCCCCTCGCACCGCGATGGCAAGCTGTATGGCCGTGGCGCCAGTGACATGAAGACCTCGATCGCCGCCTTTGTCGTGGCCGCCGAGGAGTTTGTCGCCCAGAACGCTGCAGCGCCGCTGGATATCGCGCTCTTGCTGACCAGTGACGAAGAAGGCCCGAGCGTGGACGGCACCGCGGTCGTCGTCGAGCAGCTGCGCCAGCGCGGCCAGGTGCTGGACTACTGCCTGGTGGGCGAACCCACCGCCGTGCAAAAGCTCGGCGACATGGTCAAGAACGGCCGGCGCGGCAGCCTGACGGGCAAGCTCACCATCCATGGTGTGCAAGGCCATATCGCCTACCCGCAGCTGGCCCGCAACCCCATCCACCAGGGGCTGGGCGCGCTGGGTGAACTGGCCAGCACAGTGTGGGACGAGGGCAATGCCTTCTTCCCGCCCACCAGCTTCCAGATGAGCAATATCCATGCGGGCACGGGCGCGGGCAATGTGATCCCGGGCCAGATGGTGGTGGACTTCAACTTCCGCTTCAGCACCGAATCGACGGCCGAGAACCTCAAGGCCCGCGTCAAATCCACCCTGGAGCGCCATGCGCTCGAGTACGACCTGAAGTGGACCCTGGGCGGCAAGCCCTTCCTGACCACACCCGGCGTGCTGGTGACGGCCGTGCAGCAGGCGATCCGCGATGAAGTGGGGCTGGAGACCACCTTGTCGACCACTGGCGGCACCAGCGACGGCCGTTTTGTCGCCGATATCTGCCCGGAAGTCATCGAGATCGGGCCATCGAACGCCACCATCCACAAGATCGACGAGTGCGTGGCCGTGGCCGATATCGAGCCGCTGAAAAACATCTACCGCCGCATTCTGGAAAACCTGGCGCGCTAAGAACCTGTTCAAAGCCAGTACCCAGATAGCCCTGGCGCCAGCCTTGCCTGGTGCCACGCAGCTGTCATCAAGCCTACAATGGCGGTCTTTGATTTTTGCCTGAGTTGAGCCATGACCACCATCCGCACCCTGATTGATGACAGCGCAGCAGCGCTCAGCGCTGCCGGTGTGCATTTTGGCCATGGAACGACCAATGCGCAGGACGAAGCGAGCTGGCTGGTGCTGTGGTCACTGGGCCTGCCGGTGGACAGCGACACCAGCCCGGATGGCGCAGACTCAGTCGCAAGCCAATCGGTGAGTGACGTGCAGCGCAGCAAACTCGAGCAACTGATCGCCGAGCGCATCCGCAGCCGCAAGCCAGCCGCTTATCTGACCCAGCAGGCCTGGCTGCAAGGTGTCCCCTTCTACATCGACGAGCGCTCCATCGTGCCGCGCAGCCTGATTGCCGAGCTGCTGGCCGATGGCAGCATTGACGACTGGCTGAGCGACAAGACGCGCCAGGTGCTGGACCTGTGTACCGGCAACGGCAGCCTCGCATGCCTGGCCGCCATGGCCTACCCCGATGTGCAGGTCACCGGCGCCGATCTGTCTGCCGATGCGCTGGCCGTGGCCCGCATCAATGTGGACCAGCATGGCCTGCAAGAGCGCGTGCAGCTGGTTCAATCAGACGGCATGGCCAACGCCCGCGGCCCCTGGGACCTGATTCTCTGCAATCCGCCCTATGTCAACGCCCAGAGCATGGCCAGCCTGCCGCTGGAATACCAGGCCGAGCCGGTGCTGGCGCTGGCTGGTGGCCAGGACGGCATGGACTTTGTGCGCGGCCTGATTCTGGAGCTGCCCCAGCGCCTGAGCGAAGACGGTGTGCTGGTGCTGGAGATTGGCAACGAGCGCGCCTACTTTGAAGCCGCCTTCCCTGGCCTGCCGGTGTTCTGGATGGACACCAGCGCCGGCGACGACCAGGTGCTGCTGCTGACCCGCGAAGCGCTGATGCACTGGACGCAGGAACTGCCCACGCAGCTCTGAAGGCCCAGCTCGGCTTGCATCAGTAGGCCAGCATTTTGCAGGCCAGCCGGCTGATCGGCCGATGCAGACAGGACTCCAGCCTGGGCGGCAGCAGCATGGGCTTGAGCAGCATCTGCACTGCCAGTTGGGCCGGCAATCCGGTGCTGATCAGGTGGTAGATGCGCTGGGCGACATCGTCAAAGCTGCGCTGCCGGTCGGCAAACAGATCGCCCTTGTTGGCGAACACATGGCGCAGCGCCACATCGGAATCACTCTCGCGCAATTCTTTCAAGCGGCTGTACAGCGCCTTCGCAATGCGCAGCCGGCCAACGGGCTCCTGGGCCTGCAGGCTTTTGAAGTAGCTCAAGAAATGCTTGAAGTGGCCGACCTCGTCATTGCGGATATGGCCCAGCAGCTCGGTCAGCACCGGCTCCTGGCTGAGCGCGCGCAAGGTGTGGTAGTAGGCCGTGGTGCCCGTCTCCACCACGCAGCGCGCCACCATCTCCAGGCGCGGGTCTTCCAGTAAAGCCTCTTGCGTGCACAGCAGCGAATACTCGGCAAAAAAGCTGTCATAGGCCTTTTGCCAGTCAAAACTGGGCCAGACCGCCTCCACATAGCGCCGCAGCGATTCGCCGTGCTGCAGCTCCTCATGCTCCCAGCGCTCTTGCAGCCAATGCTGGATGTCCGGGTAGCGGGCATAGTGCGCGCCCAGGTTGGCGGCATAGGTGTCCGAGCCGGTCTCGACAAAGGAGGCGCTCATCAGCAGGTAGAACATGTCCTCGTCGTGGGCCACCGCGCCATGGTCGATCTGCGCATACGGAATGTCGGCCAGCTGCCAGTGGGACCGCGCCGCTGCAGCCGCGCCCAGGCTGTGTGCTGGCTGGCGGTCACCGGCAGTCCGTCCATGCATTTCAGAGGCTGTTGTCATAGCAATGTCCTTGTGATTGCCATCACTGAAATATGGCGTTTGCACACTGCAGTATGGCCCTGTGGCCGGGGCTTGGGTAGGCCCAGGCCGGTGTCAGCGCCCAACACCTGCCGCCTCCTACAAGGGCATGCGGCATTGGCCTACCTGGGCTTGCAGCAGGCGCCTGGGCGAACGCCAATGGCGCAAGCCGTGCGGCCAACCCCTGCCCGCTATGCCCCGCATAGCGCTGGGCCAAGCCCAGGGCGGCGATAATCGAGGCCATTCATGATTACGCTGAAAAATATCACCCTGCGCCGCGGCACCAAAGTGCTGCTTGACGGCGTCACCACCACCATCAACCCAGGCGAATCGGTGGGCCTGGTTGGCCGCAATGGCGCTGGCAAGTCCACGCTGTTTGCGCTGCTCAACGGCTCGCTGACGGAAGACGGTGGCGATTTCCACATCCCCGCCCAGTGGCGCATGGGCCAGGTGGCCCAGCACATGCCCGAAACCGAGGAATCGGCCACCCAGTTCGTGCTGGAGGGCGACACCCGCCTGGTTGAAGTACAGGCCCAGCTCGAGGCTGCCGAGGCGTCTGGCGACGGCATGGCCCTCGCCCAGGCCTATGCCGACCTGGCCGATGCCGGCGCCCACGATGCCGTGCCGCGCGCGCAGGCGCTGATCCTGGGCCTGGGCTTCAAGGTGCAGGAGCTGGAACACCCGGTCAACAGCTTCTCGGGCGGCTGGCGCATGCGCCTGCAGCTGGCCCGCGCGCTGATGTGCCCCAGCGATCTGCTGCTGCTTGACGAACCCACCAACCACTTGGATCTGGACGCGCTGGTCTGGCTCGAAGCCTGGCTCAAACGCTACCCCGGCACCCTGATCACCATCAGCCATGACCGGGAATTTCTCGACGCGATCACCAATGTGACCCTGCAGATCCAGGGCGGGCAGCTGACACGCTACGGCGGCAATTACAGCCGCTTCGAAGAGCTGCGTGCCCAGCAGCTGGAACTGCAGCAGGCCAGCTTTGCCAAGCAGCAAGAGAAGATGGCGCATCTGCAAAAGTTCATTGACCGCTTCAAGGCCAAGGCCAGCAAGGCCAAGCAGGCGCAAAGCCGGGTCAAGCAGCTCGACCGCATGGAGAAGATTGCGCCCGTGCTGGCCGAGGCCGAGTTCACCTTCGAGTTCAAGGAGCCGGCCAACCTGCCCAATCCAATGCTGGCGATCACCGATGCCGCCTTTGGCTATGAGGACGAAGACGGCAAGCAGACCACGATCTTGCAAGGCGTCCACCGCTCGGTGCTGGCAGGCCAGCGCATCGGCATTCTGGGCGCCAATGGCCAGGGTAAATCGACCCTGGTCAAGACCATTGCCCGCGAGATGAAGGCCCTGGCCGGCACCGTGACCGAGGGCAAGGGCCTCAATATCGGCTACTTTGCCCAGCAGGAGCTGGATGTTTTGCGCCCCAGCGAAAACCCGCTCGAGCACATGATCCGCCTGGCCAAGGAAATAGGCAGCGAAGGCAACAGCGCGCGTGAGCAGGACCTGCGCAACTTCCTGGGCACCTTCAACTTCAGCGGCGACATGGTCAAGCAGGCCGTGGGCAGCATGAGCGGTGGCGAGAAAGCCCGCCTGGTGCTGGCGATGATCGTCTGGCAGCGCCCCAACCTGCTGCTGCTCGATGAGCCAACCAACCACCTGGACCTGGCAACCCGCGAAGCGCTGGCGATGGCGCTCAACGACTTTGACGGCACCGTCATGCTGGTCAGCCATGACCGCCATTTGCTGCGCGCCGTCTGTGAGGACTTCTGGATGGTCGGTCGCGGCCAGGTCGGCCCCTTCGATGGCGACCTGGACGACTACCAGCGCTACCTGCTGGACGAATCCAAGCGCCTGCGCGAGGAAGCGCGCCAGGCCGATATGCAATCGCGCAACAAGGATGCATCGCCCGCGCCAGCATCTGTTGCCGCGCCAGTCGCGGCACCGGTGGCTGCGCCCGTGCCTGCACCAGCCCCTGCCAAGGCCGAGCCCCTGGGCGACCCCAAGGAAGCCCGCCGCCTGGCCGCCGCCGCCCGCCAGCAACTGGCCGACAAGACCAAGCCCTTCAAAAAAGAGCTCGAACAGATCGACAAGAAGCTGCCCCAGCTCAACGCGCAGCGCGATACGCTGGAGACCAAGCTCGCGACCCCGGGTCTGTCGGGTGCCGATATCGTCGAGGCCGGCAAGCAGCTGAGCGCCGTCAATGGCGAGATTGAGCAGCTCGAAGAGCGCTGGCTGGAGCTGTCCGAGCAGATCGAGGCCATCAGCCAGGAGTTGAACGCGACCGCTTAAACGGCCGACGTACAGACACACCATGCAACGCATCATCCGCAGCCAGGACTTCACCGCCGAGCGCCCCTGGGGCGCCCAGGACATTGCCCAGATGAACGGCACCAGCGTCCGTTTGCACTGGACGGACCAGCCCTATATCTGGCATGTCAACGACGGCGAGGAAGTCTTTGCGGTGATGCAGGGCCTGGTGGTGATGCACTGGCGCGAGGCGGGCGAAGAAAAGCAAACCCTGCTGCAGGCCGGCGATATCTTCCACGCCGGCGTAGGCTGCGAGCATGTGGCCCACCCGCAGGGTGAAGCGCGGATTTTGGTGATTGAAAAGGCTGGAAGCGTGTAGCCTGCACCCTACATCAGGCCGGGCAGAGACCGCAGCGCCCACCTACACTGGCTGGCTCACCACGAGCCTCAGAACGCCATGCATGAAGACCCACCCCGCGACAGCGGCGAGCGCAATGTTCGCCTCTTTTTTGGAATCTTGCTAGGGCTGTTTGTCGCGGGCGTAATCGGCTTTAAAACCTACCCAAGCTGGACGACTTGGGCCATCCTCTGCGTTGTCTGCCCGGTGGTTTGTGGCTGGTTAGCGGTGCAGTATGGCGACGGGTTTTGGTTCAAGATGCTGCGCCTCATGCGCTGGTGGTAGTGCATCCCTCCCCGCCTATGCGCCTGCAGGCATCCCACGGCACCTTTACTCCTTTTCCTGCAGCAAGCGCCACATCACCTTGCCGCTGCCACTCTTGGGCAGCTGATCTACCAACTGCACCAGGCGCGGCGCCTTGTACACCGCCATGTGTCCACGGCACCAGTCGATGATGTCCTGCGCGCTGACAAGGCCCTGCTGGCCTTGGCGCAACACCACCACAGCCTTGACGGTCTCGCCCCGGTATTCATCGCGGGCCGCGATCACGCAGGCCTCCAGGATGGCAGGGTGGCGGTACATGAGGCTCTCGACCTCGGCCGGCCAGACCTTGTAGCCGCTGGCATTGATCATGCGTTTCAAGCGATCGGTCAAAAAGAAATACCCGTCGGCATCGCGGTAACCCAAGTCCCCGGTGCGGAAAAAGCGCTGCCCGCCCACCTCAACGAAGCTGGCGGCGGTGGCAGCGGGCTGCTTCCAGTAGCCCTGCAGCACCTGCGGGCCTCGCACCACAATCTCGCCCACCTCACCATCGGCCATGGGCTGCAAGGTTTCGGGGTCGATCACCAGCGACTGCATGCCGATGTGCGGCAGCCCCAGGCACTGCTGCTTGGGATGCTCGTAGGGATTGGCGTGCGAGGCGCCGCAGGTCTCGGTCATGCCATAGCCCTCGATATAGTCCAGGCCCCAGACCTCCTTGACCCTTTGCGCCACCGACTGCGGCATCGCCGCGCCCCCGCCGCCCATGTAGACCAGGCTGCGGGTGTCCATCTGCGCCAGGTGCGGGCTGGCCAGCAGATCGACCACCATCGTCGGGATATTGGCCCAGTGCGTCACCCGGTAGCGCGCCATCAGCGCGGCCGCCAGCTGCCGGTCCCAGCGCGGCATGATCACCAAGGTGGCCCCGGCGCAAATCAGCACATGCATGATCGACACCATGCCGGTGATATGGAACATCGGCGCCACGACGAGGTTCACGCTCTCGGTGCTTTGCCGGCCCCAAAGCACACCCGCCATGGCCGCATGCTGCACATGGCTGTGCGCATGGATACAGCCCTTGGGCAGGCCGGTGGTGCCGCTGGTGTAGGGCAGGATCGCCATATCGCTGGCCGCTACCTCCACGGCGGGGGGCTCGGCACGGCACTGGACGGCATCGAGCCACCGGCTGACCGTGGTGGCACCCAGCAGATCGGCACCCGGCAAAGGCTGGTTGCCCAGCAGCCAAGGCTGCCAGGCAGGTGGAAAATCCGGCTGCGCCGCCGCATCGGCGGGCATGGTGTCCGACAAATGGCTGATGACCAGGTGCGCCAGCTGCTGCTCGGGCGGCAGGCTGCTGCTGGCCTGGCACAGCGCAGGGGCCAGATCGGCGGTGGTGATCGCTACGCGCGCATCGGCATCGCTGATGTAGTGGGCCAGCTCGGCAGCGGTATTCATCGGGTTGACGGGCACCACCACCGCATTGGCGCGCAGGATCGCGTAATGGGCCAGCACCAGCTGCGGGCAGTTTTGCATCAGCAAGATGACCCGGTCGCCCTTGCGCACGCCTTGCTGGTACAGATGGGCGGCCAGCCGCTCGGTCTGTTCGCACATCTGGCCATAGCTGATGGCCTGGTCAAAAAACACCAGTGCGGCATGGTCCGGATAGCGCCGGGCATTGACGGCCAGGTTGTCCCAGACCGAGGTGGCCGGCATGGTCAGCTGCCGGGGCACACGCCCGGGCCAATAGGCGGATATCGGGGCAGATACCGGGACAGAGGTTGAAGTGGAGGCAGGCAGGTCTGCAGCAGCGGTCATGGCGGGTCCCGAACATTCAAAGCGAGTTGCGGTCCAGTATGCCCAGCGGCCCAGGCACAAGGCCGTCGCTTAGGGGACCGGCAAGCCCCGGTGTGACGCACCCTGTTGTTGCACCCAGTGCAGTACCGCATGCCAGCGCTGGGCAGCGGCTGCCAGCCGCTCCCGTTCCGCACCGGGCCCGGCCTGGCGCCAGGCGATATCGGCCATCACCGCGTCTTGCCACATCTGCGCCTGCTGCTCGACCTGGGCCTGCTGGAACTGGGCGAGCAGCTCCACCGGCGATGCACTGGGCGTATAGGCATAGGGGTTGATTCCATGGCACCAAAAGCGCCACTGCAGGCCCAATGCCTGCCGGGTTACCGCCCTGCCCTGCAGCCGCTGCCAGTGGTGAAAGGCCTCGTGTGCGAGCCACCCTGCGACCAATGGATCGCCAAGGCGCAGGCACTGGCGCGGGTCTGATGCTGCAAAACAGAGGGCTGGCATCGACACAAAGCCGCCGTTGAACGACAGCGCACGCCGCGTATCGCCCAACCGGCGCAGGTACAGGCGCATGCGCGACCAGCCCGGGTGCTGCGGCTGGCCAAAATAACGCGCCAGTAGCGCCCATTCGTCGCCCGTCAGTGGCCGAGACCAGAACAGCGCGCGCCGCAGACTGTGGATCCATGGGTTCGCGATTCGCCGCGGCATCAACGCGGGCCCCTGAAACGGCTGTCTCGGGCGACCCTAAAACTTCGCCCTACACCCAATAGGGGTGCCCAGTCCTGATGGTTAACACCGATCCTCGGCGCGCACGATAAATTGGATACTGAATACATAACAAGACATTGCCTTGGCAAATTCAGCATTTATTTCGGCATTGTTCTTGCATGAAGCTGTTTTTAGTCATCCGTCACTATTTTCTGTATACAAGGAGTGGGTATGAAGAACATGTTTCGCCGCCGTGCGGCTGTTATTGCTTCCATGCTGGCGGCGCTGCTGCCGCTGTCGGCAGCCCAGGCGCAGACAGCGCACAAGATACGGTACGAGGAGGTGGTGCGCTCGGTGCTCTATGTTCCCATGTATGTGGGCATCCAAAAGGGGATGTTCAAGGACGCGGGCATCGAGATGAGCATGAAAACCTCGCAGGGCACCGACAAGGGCATGGCCGCCCTGCTCTCGGGCAGCGCCGATATTGTGCTGATTGGCCCCGAAGCATCGATCTATGTCGCCAACAGCGAGTCGCCGGTCAAACCCATTGTGTTTGCCGGACTGACTGCCACTGACGGCTTTTTGCTGATGGGCCGCAAACCCGATGCGAATTTTGACTGGAGCAAGCTCAAGGGCAGCAAGATCATGTCCTTCCGCCCGGGCTCCAACCCCGATATCTTTCTGGAGGCGGCCCTGCGCAAAAAGGGGCTTGATCCGAAGAAAGACGTTACGCTGGTCAGCAATATCGGCCCGGCCGCGCGCACTGGCGCCTGGCTGGCGGGGCAAAACGACTACGCGACCTTTCTGGAGCCCGAGGCCAGCAGCTTGGAAAAACAAGGCAAGGCCTTCCCGCTGGGCGCAGTGGGCAAAGAGGTGGGCATGGTCGACTACACCGTGTTCACCACCACCGACGCCTACCTGAAGAAAAACCGCGCCGCCGTGCAGGCCTGGACCCAAGCGGTGGCGAAAGCCCAGCAGTACACCGCAGCTGCGCCCGCAGGCGAGCTGGCCGATCTGGTGGGCAGCTATTTCACGGGCCTGAGCAAGGCCGAGCTGGTCAGCGCCATTGAGCGCTACCAGCAGCTGCAGCTGTGGAAGAAGACGCCGATGGTCGAGAAGCAGGCCATGGACCAGCTGCAGGACATGCTGGTGCAAGGCCGCGTGCTGGAGGCCGGCAAAAAGGTCGACTACGCCCGCTTTGTCGACATGGGCCTGGTGCAGAGCCTGGCGCAAAAATAAGGAGTTGCGATGACCCACCCCTACCGCGTCCATGTCGACAACGTCTCCTTGCGCTATTTCACACCCCAGGGCGAAACCCAGGCGCTGCAGAACATCAACCTCTCGGTCAAGGCAGGCGAATTCATCAGCCTGATTGGCCAGTCGGGCTGCGGCAAGAGCACCTTGCTGTCGATCCTGGCGGGCATTTTGCCGCCGTCCAGCGGCACGGTGCTGGTCGATGGCCAGACCATCGTCGGCCCCAACCCGCGCATAGGCTACATGCTGCAGCAGGACTACCTCTTCGAGTGGCGCACCATTTTGGAGAACACCTTGCTGGGCGCCCAGATCCAGAACAAGGACCTGGCCGCTGCCGAAAAGCGCGCCACGCAGCTGCTGCACAAATGCGGCATGGGCGACTACCTGCACCACTACCCACGCCAGCTCTCGGGGGGCATGCGCCAGCGCGTGGCCCTGGCCCGCACCCTGGTCACCAACCCGGACGTGGTACTGCTCGACGAGCCGTTCTCGGCGCTCGACTCGCAAACCCGCTTGTCGATTGCCGATGAGGTGGTCGATGTGCTGCGCGACGAAGGCAAGTCGGTGATCCTGGTCACGCACGACATCGGCGAGGCCATTGCGATGACCGACCGCGTCATCGTGCTCTCTCGCCGGCCTGGCCGCATCAAATCGGTGCACCACATGGACTTTCCCTCGCAGGGGGGCAAACGGCCCACGCCTTTTGAGGCCCGAGGCTGCCCGGAATTCAACGATTACTTCAATGTGCTGTGGGACGAGATCGACGCCCACGTGGAAGGCTAAGCATGAGCACCGTCATGAACACCACCAACACGGCGGCCCCGGCCCAGGCCGATACCCGCAGCCCCGAATACCGCCAGTGGCTGGCCCAGATCCAGCGCCGCAAGCGCCTGGTGGCACTGAGCCGCGCAGGGCTCTTGCTGGCCTTTTTGCTGATTTGGGAACTGCTCGCGCGCAGCCACATCCTCAACCCCATGCTCACCAGCTACCCGTCTGCCGTGCTGCCTACCTTGGTCGATCTGGCCCGCAACGGCGACCTGCTGGGCCACACCTGGATCACCTTCAAGGCCACAGTGATCGGCTTTGTCGTCAGCATGCTGCTGGGCATCGGCATGGCTGCCATGCTGTGGTGGAGCAGCTTTTTGAAAAAGGTGCTCGATCCTTTCCTCGTGATCGCCAATGCCATGCCCAAGATTGCCTTTGTGCCGATCTTCTACATCTGGCTGGGCTCGGAATACTCGGTTTACGGCATGGCCGTCGCCATCTCGCTGTTCATCACGATCATGGTCGTCTATGAAGGCTTTCTGGCCATCGACCCCAACAAGATCAAGCTGGCCACCACCTTGGGCGCCAGCAAGGCCCAGGTGATGAAGTATGTGGTCTTCCCCGGCAGCGTGCCCGCGGTGATTGCTGCGATCAAGATGAACATTGGTCTGTCCTTGATCGGCGTGATCGTCGGCGAGTTCCAGTCCTCCAGCGCCGGCCTGGGCTTTTTGATCGTCAATGGCAGCCAGGTGTTCAAGCTCAATGTGGTGATGGCCTCGATCGTCGTGCTGGCGCTGCTGTCGGCCGTGATGTACATGGCCGTCACCCGCCTGGAAAAAAGCGTGCAGCACCGCTACGCCTGAGCTGTTTCCCATCTACACCAGAAAAGATATTCCCCATGCAGTTTGAGCCCTGGATTGAAGAGCGCGTGCTGGCCCGCCAGGGGGTGCTCCACCCCTATGACCAGCTGGACGCCGCGACCACCGCCTTTGTCGTCGTGGACTTGCAGAACTACTACACCCAGCCTGGCTACCAGGGCGAATGCGCGCCGGCGCGTGCGATCTTTGCCAAGGTCAACCAGCTGGCGGCCGCCCTGCGCGCCAAGGGCGGCACCGTCGTGTGGATCAAGACCAGCGCCGATGGCGCCGACCAGTTCTGGTCGCACCACCACCGCCATATGCTCACGCCCGAGCGCAGCGCGCGCCGGCTGCTGGAGCTGGGCAGCGGCCACGCCGGTTTTGCGATGCCGCCTGCGCTCGATGTACAGCCAGGCGACCTCACGGTCGTCAAGCGCTGCTACAGCGCGCTGGCCCCCGGCGCCTCCGAGCTCGACGCCGTCCTCAAGGCGCAGGGCGTGCGCACCGTCTTGATCGGCGGCACCGTCACCAATGTCTGCTGCGAATCCACCGCGCGCGACGCGATGATGCTGGACTACGCCACCATCATGGTCGACGACGCGCTGGCCGCCGTGACGCCCTATGAGCATGTCCACAGCCTCAACAACTGGATGCTGTTCTTTGGCGATGTACTGACGGTGGACGAGGTGGTGGAACGCCTGGTGTGACAAAGAAAAACCGGCCATGTTGCGCAAGGCAGCATAGCCGGGTATCCCTAAGTCCTTACTGCTGCAACTGCTGCCAGACCTTGTCCAGCCGCTTGCTGCTGACCGGGTACGGCGTGCGCAGCTCCTGGGCAAAAAAGCTCACCCGCAGCTCTTCGAGCATCCAGCGGTACTCCTGCATGCGCGCATCGACCTGGCCCTTGCGCTCTGCCACCAGGCGCCAGTAGCGCTGCTCCAATGGCTGCAGCTCCTTCAACTTGGCGCTATCGCGCGCGGGGTCAGCCCGGTACTTATCGAGGCGTGCGGTGATCGCCTTCAGGTAACGGGCATAGTGGCCCAGCTGGGCCCAGGGCGCAATCGCGATAAAGTTCTTGGGCACCAACTTTTGCAGCTGCTGCTGGGCGTCGGCCGTGGCCTCAGGCGCGTTCTTGGTGTCCTTGATCTTGCGCACCGCCGCCATGTACTCCTGCAGCACCGCGCCTGCCATGCGCGCCACCTCGTTGGCGATCAGGGTCAGGCGCCCGCGCCCCTCCTGCACCCGCTGCTTGAACTGCTCGGCGTCGGCGGGCAGCGGCTCTTGCAAAAAGGCGCGGTCAATCGCCACATTGATGATCTGCTCGCGCAGCTCTTCCTGCGTGCCCAGCGGCATATAGCCCACCGCCATCTTCTGCAGATCGGGGATGTTCTTTTCCAGGTACTTGAGCGCATCGCGGATCTGCAGCGCAAACAGGCGCCGCAGGCCCAGCGCATGGCGGCTGGCTGCCACCTCGGGCTCGTCAAACACCTCGATGCCGACGCCGTTGCCGTGGTCGATCAGTGCCGGGAAACCAATCAGCGTCTGGTTGCCCTTTTTGATCTCCATGAGCTCGGGCAAGGCGCCAAAGCTCCAATCTGTCCAGAGCTTGTCGGCGGCAAGCACGGGCCCCTGGGCCTTGCTGTGCGCCGCAGCGCTGGCTGCAGGTGCCGCCAACTTGCCACCTTGCTTGGCAGCGGCGGCAGGCGCTTGCGCCGGCGCCGGGGCTGCCGCGCCATCGGCCTTCGGCGCGATCTTGAGCTCGGCCAGCGCCTGGAAGGCACCGCGCGCCTTGGCGCCCCACTGGGCCTTCAAGGCGCCCAGGTTGCGGCCCTGGCCCAACTGGCGGCCATGCTCGTCGCTGATACGGAAGTTCATGAACAGATGCGGGCTGAGCATGTCGAGTTTGAAGTCTGCCCGCTTGATGTCCAGCGAGGTCTCGTCGCGCGCCTGCTTGAGCAGCACCTCAACCAGGCTGCCCGCACCAAAGCGCTCGGCGCTGCCCAGCAGCTCGGCCAGGCGCTGGGCGTTTTCGGCCAGTGGCACAAAGCGGCTGCGCGGGCGCTGAGGCAGGCTTTTGAGCAAGGCCTGGATCTTGTCCTTGAGCATGCCCGGCACCAGCCATTCGGCGCGCTCCTCGCTCACCTGGTTGAGCACAAAGAGCGGCACCGTCACCGTGACGCCATCGCGCGCATCCCCGGGCTGGTGCAGGTAGCTGGCCGTGCAATCGACCCCACCCATCTTGATGGTCTTGGGGAAGGCGGCCGTGGTGATGCCGGCGGCCTCATGGCGCATCAGCTCGTCGCGCGAGAGGCGCAGCAGATCAGGGTTGCGCGCGCTCTCGTCCTTGACCCAGCGCTCGAGCGCCCGGCCCGTGCAGATATCTTGCGGAATCTGCTGGTCGTAGAACGCATAGATGAGCGCATCGTCCACCAGCACGTCCTGGCGGCGGCTCTTGTGCTCCAGCTCCTCGACCTTGGCAATCAGCTTCTGGTTGGCCTGCAAGAACGGCAGGCGCGTCTCCCAGTCGCCTTCGACCAACGCCTGGCGGATAAAGATATCGCGCGCGCCTTGCGGGTCGATCTTTCCGTAGCTGATGCGGCGCTGGCTGTAGACCACGAGGCCATACAGCGTGGCGCGCTCATAGGCAGCCACCTCGCCCTGCTTTTTCTCCCAATGCGGGTCCAGCAACTGCTTGCGCAGCAGATGCGCGCCCACCTGCTCGAGCCACTGGGGCTCGATGGCGGCAATGCCGCGCCCGTAGAGGCGCGAGGTCTCGACCAGCTCGGCCGCCACAATCCAGCGGCCCGGCTTTTTGGACAGGTGCGCGCCGGGGTGCGGGTGGAAGCGGATGCCGCGTGCGCCCAGGTAGCCATCGCCCTCCTCGGTCTTGAAACCGATATTGCCCAAGAGGCCCGAGAGCATCGACAGGTGCACGGCCTCGTAGCCAGCGGCCTCCTCGTTCATCGGCCAGCGCTGCTCCTTGACCACCGTCAGCAGCTGCGAATGGATGTCGCGCCACTCGCGCACGCGGCGGATATTGATGAAGTTCTGGCGCAACAGCTGCTCCCACTGGCGGTTGCTGAGCTTGTGGCTGGCCTCGTCGGCCACCACGCTGTCCTGCGGCGTGAAAGCGGCCAGCGGCGCGGCGGACTCCACCGATGCAGTCGCACCGGTGCTGCGCTGGGCCACCGGCAAAAAGGCGGTATTGCGCCCTATCGCCTGGCCCTTGGCGGGGGCTGCTTGCTGGGCCATGTCCTTGCGGCTCTTGGCCACCACCTTGCCGCCACGCGCATCCTGCAGCCATTTCCACAGCCGCAGGTAGCCGCTGAACTCGCTTTTTTCATCGTCAAACTTGGCATGCTGCTGGTCGGCTTGCTGCTGGGCTTCGAGCGGGCGGTCGCGCACATCCTGCACGCTCAGCGCCGAGGCAATCACCAGCACCTCTGCCAGTGCGCCACGCTCGCGCGCCTCCACAATCATGCGCGCCACGCGCGGGTCCAGCGGCAGGCGCGACAAGGCCTGGCCCATCGGCAGCAGCTCGCCTTGCTCATCGACCGCGCCCAGCTCGGCGAGCAGCTGGTAGCCGTCGGCAATCGCGCGGCCCGACGGTGCTTCGAGAAACGGAAAATTCACCACATCGCCCAGGCGCAAGGCCTTCATGCGCAGGATGACGCCGGCCAAGGACGAACGCAGAATTTCCGGATCGGTAAAGGGGCTGCGCGACTGGAAATCGGCCTCGTCATAGAGACGTATGCAGATGCCGTTGGCCACGCGGCCGCAGCGGCCAGCACGCTGGTTGGCCGCCGCCTGGCTGACGGGCTCGATCAGCAGCTGCTCGACCTTGCTGCGGAAGGAATAGCGCTTGACCCGGGCCGTGCCGGCATCGATCACATAGCGGATGCCGGGCACCGTGAGCGAGGTCTCGGCCACATTGGTGGCCAGCACAATGCGCCGGCCGGTATGGCCTTCAAAGATGCGGTCCTGCTCGGCCTGCGACAGGCGCGAGAAGAGCGGCAGCACCTCGGCATTGCGCAGCACCGGTGAGTGCTGCAGGTGCTTGCGCAGATGGTCGGCGGCCTCGCGGATCTCGCGCTCACCGGGCAGAAAAATCAGGATATCGCCGCCGGCCCCGCCGGTCCACAGCTCATCGACGCCATCGGCAATCGCATCGTTGAGGTCGTAGTCCTTGGCATCTTCAAAGGGGCGGTAGCGCATCTCCACCGGAAAGGTGCGGCCCGAGACCATGATCACCGGCGCCGGGCCCTGCGGGCCGGCGAAATGCTTGGCAAAGCGGTCGGCATCGATGGTGGCCGAGGTCACCACCACTTTCAGATCGGGGCGCTTGGGCAGGAGCTGGCGCAGGTAGCCGAGCAAAAAGTCGATATTGAGGCTGCGCTCATGGGCCTCGTCGATGATGAGCGTGTCGTATTGCTTGAGGAGCGGGTCGGTCTGCGTCTCGGCCAGCAAGATACCGTCGGTCATCAGCTTGACCGAGGCGTCCTTGGACAAGCGGTCCTGGAAACGCACCTTGTAGCCCACCACATCGCCCAGCGGCGTCTGCAGCTCTTCGGCAATGCGCTTGGCCACGCTGCTGGCCGCAATGCGGCGGGGCTGCGTGTGGCCGATCAAATGGCCGCGCACCTCCCCCTTGTCATTGGGGGCGGCATTGACCTTGCCGCGGCCCAGGGCCAGCGCAATCTTGGGCAACTGGGTGGTTTTGCCCGATCCGGTCTCCCCGCAGACGATGATGACCTGGTGGCGGTCCATGGCCTCCATGATTTCATCACGGCGGGCGGAGACTGGCAGGGATTCGGGAAACGTAATCTTGAGCGACATAGGGGCAGCATTATCCCCGCAGCAGCCGCCCACCGGTTGCGAAGCCGCAACAACGCCTTGGGCCCACGCAGGCTTTGCCGCTCAATCGCTGCTGCCGCCCCCGCAACTGCTGCCGCCGCAACTGCTGCCACTGCAGCTGGACGCGCCGCCATCGCTGTCCGCGCCGCTGCTGGTGCTCGCCACATCGGCGCTATCTCCAGCGCTGCCGCTGTCGTCACGGTGGTCGCTGCCCGAGACCCCGCTGGATGTGTTGTCGGTGCTGTTGCTCGCCGCCGCTGCTGCCTGCGCAAATGCCGCAGCCCATTGGCCCAGCAAATCCGGCGGGTACAGCCAGCCGTCGTCTATCGCGGCAGCGGCATCTAGCGCAAACAACAGCGGTATGCCACCCAGCAGCGCACCCACCATATAACGCCGAGTCTGCATGGCTGCATTCCAGCTTGGCTGCATAGCTGCTGCCTGGTTCTGCGAAGCCCCAGCGCTGGCTGGCTGCGCCGGCAGATGGTGGAACATATGGCCAAAGGCCTGCTGGCAAAACTGCTGATAGCGCCGGGTGTCCAGGATAAAGGCATGCCACAGCGCATCGGCCAGGCGCGAGGGCATCTGCAGCTGCGCGCGGGGCGACAGCCAGTGCATGATGAAAAACTGGCGCAGCGCCTCTTCGGCTTGCGCCAGGCTCGCGTCATTCAGATGCGGGTAGTCACGCCAGAGCGCCTTGCGGTAGGCAGCATCAAAGCGGTATTGCTGCAAAAAGCGCAGTTGCCGACGTTTGCGCAGGCTGCGCCAACCCAGCACGGCCAACAGCGCGGCAACGAGGGCGGCAAAGATCAGAAACATCAGGCCCACCCAGCGCCAAAGCTGGCGCGGATGCAGCCAGGCGCGCGATCACGCCTTGGGCACGGGCACATCAATCGCCTCCCCAATCGCATAGAAATGGCCACCCGCGACATAGTGCAAAGTGCGCAGGTCTTGCGGCGCTGTCTCGAAATGCCAGTGGCCCTCCCGGAACACACGGTCATCGGCCCAGGCCCCGGTCACCTCGCCAATGAACAGGTCATAGCTGTGCTGGTTGTGGGGCTCGGGCACCAGGCGGCACTCCAGCCAGGCGGCGCAACCCGCCACCAAGGGCGTTTGCTGGCCGGGCGCCTCAAACAGCTGCACACCCGACTGGGCGAGTTTGTCCGGCTGCTGCAGCGCGCTGATGGTGCCCAACTCCACGGTCAAGGCGGCGATAGGCACGGTGGGCAGTTGCAGCGCAAAACGGCCGCTGGCCTCGACCAGCGCGCGGGTGCGCGTGGCCTTGTCCAGCACCACGGTCACCTTGGGCGGTGTGAAGTCCAGCGCGCAGGCCCAGGCGGCGGCCATCACATTGCGCTCGCCGGCATGGGCGGCGGACACCAGCACCGTGGGGCCGTGGTTGAGCAGGCGGTAGGCTTTTTCCAGCGCCACCGGTTGGAAATGGGGGTCGGCGCTGCCAGAGATCAGGTCCATAGAGGCGGTCTGCAAGTACAAGATGCCTCCATTGTGCATGCCTGCACCATGCAGTGCATCAACCCGCGCAGCCTCCCGCTCAATCGATACGGATCTGCGCGGCCTTGACCACCCGCGCCCATTTGTCGATCTCGGACTGCAGGCGCTGCGCCATCTCCTCGGGCGTGCCGGGGTCGGCTTCGGCGCCCGCCACATAGAGGCGCTGGCGCACTTCCTGGGCGCGCATCACCTGGTTGAAATCGGCATTGATCTTGGCAACGATCTCCTTGGGCGTGCCTGCCGGCGCAAACAGCGCCGCCCAGGAATAGGCCTCGTAACCGGGCAGGCCCTGCTCGGCAATGGTGGGCACCTCGGGCATCAGCGCCGAGCGCTTGGGGCTGGCAACGCCCAGCACGCGCACCTTGCCGCTCTTGATATGGCCGATGGCGGTGGGCGCATCGCTGAACATCATCGCCACCTGCCCGCCCAGCACATCGGTCATCGCCGGGGCGCTGCCCTTGTAGGGGATGTGCAAGAGCTTGGTGCCCGCATGCATGTTGAACAGCTCCCCGGCCAGGTGCGTGCCGCCACCATTGCCCGATGAGGCAAAGGCCAGGTTGCTACCCGGCTTTTTCGCCAGCGCGATCAGCTCTTGCACGTTCTTGGCTGGCACGCTGGGGTTGACCACCAGGAACACCGGGAACATCGCCGCAAAGCTCACCGGCACAAAGTCCTTCTGGATGTCATAGCTCAGCTTGGGATGCAGTGAGGGGTTGACCGAATGGTGGATTGCGCCGACAAACAGGCTGTAGCCGTCGGCCGGTTGGCGGGCCGCCGTCTCCGCGCCAATGATGCCGCCGCCGCCAGCGCGGTTGTCGATAAAGGTGCCCTGGCCCCACAGCTGGCCCAGCGGCGGCACAAAGGCACGCGCGGTCGTATCGACCGGGCCGCCCGGCGGGAAGGGAACGATGAACTTCACCTGCTTGCTCGGGTAGTCGGCCGCATGCGCAGCCCCCGCATGCAGCAAAGGCAGGCCGGCGGCCAGAGGCGCTGCGCCCAGCGCCAGCAGCTGGCGGCGGTTCATGGTGGTGGTCATGCTTGTCTCCTGACTATTTTTTGCAAAACCGCCATCATCGGCCCGGCGCGCCGGTTTGCCCACACCTGCGCCGTTTGTGATTGCGAAACCTCCACTTTGCGCCAGCCAAAATGGACAGGGCGGCGCCGATGGATTTTTCCCATGACCGCAGGCCCGATTCCATAGCGAACTGCATGCAGACGCGTGATGTTTGTATAACAATAGCGGCAGCCGCAAACCGCCGATCTGGCGTGCTTCTAGGAAATACCCCCACCCCACCCCCATGTCCGCTGTATTCAATTTCACCTTTGTGCCCTGGTTCCGCTCGGTGGCGCCTTATATCCATAAGTTTCGCAACCAGACTTTTGTAGTGGGCGTGACAGGTGAGGCGATTGCAGCGGGCAAGCTGCAATCGATTGCCCAGGATCTGGCCCTGATCCAGGCGCTGGGTGTCAAGATCGTGCTGGTCCATGGTTTTAGGCCCCAGGTCAATGAGCAGCTGGCGGCCAAGGGCCATGCGCCGCGCTACTCGCATGGCATCCGGGTGACCGATTCGGTGGCGCTCGACTGCGCCCAGGAGGCCGCAGGCCAGCTGCGCTTCGAGATTGAAGCGGCCTTCAGCCAGGGCCTGCCCAATACACCGATGGCCGGCGCCACCGTGCGCGTGATCTCGGGCAACTTTGTCACCGCGCGCCCGGTCGGCATTGTCGATGGCGTCGATTTCATGCATTCGGGCCTGGTGCGCAAGGTTGATGTCGGCGGCATCCACCGCACCCTGGACATGGGCGCGATGGTGCTGGTCTCGCCGTTTGGTTTCTCGCCCACGGGCGAGGCTTTCAACCTCAGCATGGAAGAAGTGGCCACGCGCGTGGCCATTGAGCTCAAAGCCGACAAGCTGATGTTCCTGACCGAAGTGGCCGGCATTCGCCTGAACCCGCTGGAGCCCGAAGGAGAAGACAACCCGGTCGACACCGAGCTGCCGCTGGATGTGGCACAAAAGCTGCTTGCCCAGTTGCCACCCGCCACCTTGCCCACCGATGTGGGCTTTTACCTGCAGCATTGTGTGAAGGCCTGCAAGGAAGGCGTGGAGCGCAGCCACATCCTGCCCTTTGCGACCGATGGCGCGCTGCTGCTGGAAATCTATGTGCACGATGGCATTGGCACCATGGTGATCGATGAGCGCCTCGAAGAGCTGCGTGAGGCCAAGCCCGATGATGTCGGCGGCATTTTGCAGCTGATCGAGCCTTTCGAGAAGGACGGCACGCTGGTCAAACGCAGCCGCACCGAGATCGAGCGCGATATCTCCGCCTACACCATCATCGAGCACGATGGCGTGATCTTCGGCTGTGCGGCACTCTACCCCTACCCGGAAGCGGGCACCGCCGAAATGGCCGCTGTCACCGTCTCGCCCCAGAGCCAGGGCACGGGCGATGGCGAAAAACTGCTCAAGCGCATCGAGCAGCGCGCCCGCGCCACTGGCCTCAAGAGCATTTTTGTGCTCACCACCCGCACGATGCACTGGTTCCTCAAGCGCGGCTTCCAGCCGGTGGACCCGGACTGGCTGCCCGAGCAGCGCAAGGCCAAGTACAACTGGAGCCGCAAGAGCCAGGTGCTGGTGAAGTACCTGTGATCGCCTGGCGTTAATGCGCCAAGGGGCCCTGCCTGCACCAGCAGCGCCCCTCACCAAAACTGCCCCTGGCAAGGGGCAGTTTGGTTTGAATCGAGGCGATCAGCGCCCGATCCATCCCCCATTCAATCCCCAATCAGCCCCAAAGCTTGACCAGCTCGGCGGCCACCCGCGCCAGTGCCGCATCGCGCGCCTTGGGCTCGGCCTTGCATTCGGTCAAGTAGGTGGTCACCAGAATCGGCGTCGCAGCGCCGGGCGCCCACAGCAGGCCAATGTCATTGCGGGTGTTAGGTCCGGACCCGGTCTTGTCCGCCACCTTCCAGCCCGGGGCGCCTGCGCGCAGGCAGTGGTCGCCCGTCGTATTGGCTTCCATCCAACCCACCAGCCGTTCGCGGCTGGCGGGGCTCAAGGCCGTACCCAGGGTCAGCGCGCGCATGCTGCTCAGCATCGCCTGTGGGCTGGTCGTATCGCGCACATCGCCGGGTTTGGATTCACTCATCGCAGGCTCGATGCGGTCCAGCCGGGTGACCGGGTCAGTCAAGCTGCGCATGTAGGCGGTAAAGCTCGCCGGGCCACCCACGCGCTCCAGCAGCAGGTTCGCAGCGCCATTGTCGCTGACCGTCATGATGGCGTCGCACAGCGCATCGACCGTCATCGGAGCCTTGCCAGCAAATTTTTCGGTCACCGGCGAATGCTCCACCAGGACCGACCGGTCAAACGTCAGCGCAGCGTCCAGCCGGTCCTGGCCCGCATCGACGCGCGAGAGCACCTGGGCGGCCAGCAGCATCTTGAAGGTGCTGCACATCGCAAAGCGCTCATTCTGGCGCCAGCCCAGCGCCGCACCCGTCACGGTGTTGAGCGCAGACACGCCCAGGCGCCCGCCCACCGAGCGCTCCAGATCCTGCATGGCCTGGGCAAACTGGCGCGCTGCCGCCTTGTCTGCCGATGGCGCAGCAGCCCAGGCGCGCGCGGAGGTGGCGATCAAGCTGGCCGCACCCATAGTCAAGAAAAACTTTCTTCTATACATGATTTTCAATCCTTAAAATTCGTTGTTATCCAGCGGACAGGCGTAAATTTACCGATATCCCGCGCGCTTGACCAACGATGAAAACCAAGAAAACCCACAAGAAAAACTTATAGCTTATGCACCTGCCTTTGAATGCCCTGCGCGCTTTTGATGCCGCCGCGCGCCACCTCAATCTGACGCGTGCGGCGCTGGAGCTGCATGTGACCCAGGCCGCCATCAGTCAGCACATTCGCCAGCTAGAAGACCAATTGGGCAAGCCGCTGTTTCGCCGCCTGCCGCGCGGCCTGGCACTGACCGATGAAGGCATGGCCCTGGTGCCGGCGGTGGCCCAGGCCTTTGGCAGCCTGTCGCGTGCCTTGGCGCAGGTGCAGGACCGGCGGCCGCATGAGGTGCTCTCGGTCGGCGTGGTGGGCACTTTTGCGGTGGGCTGGCTGCTGCCCAGGCTGCGTGCTTTTCAGGAGGCCCATGCCTTTGTCGACCTGCGCCTGTTCACCCACAACAACCGGGTGGACCTGGCCGGCGAAGGCTGGGACTGTGCGATCCGCTTTGGCGACGGCGCCTGGCATGGCACGTCGGCCCGGCAGCTGCTGCAGGCGCCCCTGACCCCCATGTGCGCGCCCGCGATCGCCGCACGCCTGCAGCAGCCGGCCGACCTGGCGCGCGAGACCTTGCTGCGCACCTACCGCGCAGGCGAGTGGGAGCAGTGGTTCGCCCAGAACAAGCTCGCCTGCCCCAGCCTGCGCGGCACGGTGTTCGATTCATCCCTCACGCTGGCCGAGGCGGCAGCGCAGGGCCTGGGCGTCGCGCTGCTGCCCTTGCGCCTGTTTTCGCGTGATCTGCAGGCGGGGCGCCTGGTCGCGCCGCTTGCGCAGACCTTGGATACCGGCAGCTACTGGCTCACCCAGCTGAAATCGCGCAGCCCTTCGTTGGCGATGCAGACCTTCGAGCGCTGGCTATTGGAGCAATGTGGCCAAGATCAGCACCCCGAAGAGCGTACAAAACCGCTGCCGTAAGCACGCGCCGGGTGCTCTCCTACACGCGGCCCGGCCCTTGTCAGACAATGTGCGGGCAGCGCCCCGCCTAGGATATAAAGTAACAACGCGTTCCTGTACAAAAACACGCTGCAGCGATGCTGCATGACAACCACCGAGAGGACATCCATGCTTTCTACCCGTTACCTCGCCTCCCTGTCCGCCGTTGCCGCCGCCTTGCTGGCAGCCGGTTGCGCCTCCACCGGCGACATCGAAGACCTGCCCCGCCCCAAGTCAGGCCACTGGCAGATCAGCTCCACAGACCAGGATGGCCAGACCGTCCAGTTCCAGGACTGCATGGACAAGGACACCTTTTACAAGACCCGTGAGCTGCAAAAGGCCAAGTACGATGTGCAGCAATGCAAGACGGCGAGTTTGAAAGACAGCAATGGCTGGCAATTCACGTCCAACTGCAAGGTGGGCCAGACCGAGCAGCGCATCGAGAGCAGCCGCAAGATCACCGGCGACTTCCAGCACAACTTCCATGTACTGTCGGTCACCAAGCAGCAGATGCCCGATGGCAGCACCGTGGAGACCACCCGCAACATCAAGGGCGAGTACCTGGGCGCCTGCCCTGCCGGCATCAACCCTGGCGACCGCGTCTTTGACGGTGGCGGCAAGATCAACTTCTACGACATCACAGGCCTGAGCCCCAAGTAATCAGCAAGCGCGCAACTGCTGCAAAACCCGCCCGGCCCTGCCGGGCTTTTTTACGCCTGCACGCTGGGCCATTTTGCTGATCCAGGTCTAGAAATGGGCGATTCAGATACAGTACGATGTTCAGCCGTTGGACTGTGGCCCGCCCGCCACGGGACGCCGGCGCTGGCCCACTTGCCCGCCAGCCCATGCGGCCGCCGCAACACGGTGGATCGAGGGACGCTCCTCCAGTCCACCTGGCTTTTCCTATGCAATACCCCGAAAAATACGGCCACAGGGGCGCGTATTTTTCGCAGATTTTCTCCATGTCCCAGCAATACCTCACCGCCGCGCTTTACCAGTTCATCGACCTGCCCGAGTTTGCCCAGTGGCAGCAGCCCTTGCAGGCGCTGTGTGACCAGCACCAGGTCAAGGGCCTGCTGCTGCTGGCCCATGAAGGTATCAACGGCACAATTGCCGGGCTGCCTGCCGATGTGCAAGCGGTGCTGGACTGGCTCAAGCGTGACCCGCGCCTGGCCCACCTGGTACACAAGGAGGCCTATGCCGACAGCAATCCCTTCTACCGCATGCGCGTGCGCCTCAAGCAGGAGATTGTGACCCTGGGCGTGCCCGAGTTGAACACCGCGCGCAATGCCGGCCAGTATGTCAAGCCCGAGGACTGGAATGCGCTGATCAGCCAGCCCGATGTGGTGCTGGTCGATACGCGCAATGACTACGAGGTGGGCATTGGCAGTTTTGAGGGCGCGATCAACCCGCACACCAAGAGCTTTACCGAGTTTCCGCAATGGGTGGCAGAGCAGTCCCAGCCCGGCGGCGCGCTGCATGGCAAGCAAAAGGTGGCAATGTTCTGCACCGGGGGTATCCGCTGCGAAAAATCCACCGCCTACATGAAGACCCAGGGTTTTGAGGAGGTGTACCACCTCGAAGGCGGCATCCTCAAGTACCTGGAAACGGTGGCCGAGGACGAATCGATGTGGTGGGGCGACTGCTTTGTGTTTGACGAGCGCGTCTCCGTCGGCCACGGCCTGGTGCGCGGCCCGCACCAGCTGTGCCGCAGTTGCCGCATGCCGCTGGGCGCGGCCGAGCTGGCCCATGCCCACTATGTGCGCGGCGTCAGCTGCCCCTACTGCCACGGCAGCCGCACGCCTGAGCAGCTGAAGTCGCTGGCCGAGCGCCAGCGGCAGATGGACTTGGCGCAGGAGCGCGGTGACACCCATCTGGGCCACACCCAGGCCAGCTCGCAGCAATCGCGCCAGCAAAAGATCGCCGCGCAGCAGCAGGCCTTGCAAGGCCTGCCGGTGCTGTACTCGTTCCGCCGCTGCCCCTATGCGATGCGGGCCCGCCTGGCGCTGGCCTATGCCGGCATTGCCTGCCAGCTGCGCGAGGTCGTCCTCAAGGACAAGCCCCAGGCGCTGCTGGATGCATCGCCCAAGGCCACCGTGCCGGTGCTGGTGCTCGCCGACGGCACGGTGCTCGAAGAGAGCCTGGAGATCATGCTCTGGGCGCTGCGCCAGAATGACCCCGACCAGTGGCTCAGCCCCACTGCCGGTAGCCTGGGCGAGATGCAGGCGCTGATCGCCCGCCATGACAGCGAATTCAAACCCGCACTGGACCGCTGCAAATACCCCAGCCGCTACCCGCAAGCAGACGCCGCTGCCGCAGCGGCCACCGCCCAGGCCTTTTTGGGTGCGCTCAACCAGCAGCTGGCGGCGACCGGCTACCTGTTTGGCCGCGACCCGAGCCTGGCCGACATGGCCATCCGCCCCTTTGTGCGCCAGTTTGCCGGCATCGATGAGGCGGCATGGCAGAATCACCCCTGGCCCCATCTGCAAGCCTGGCTGCTGCGTCTGACCGACTCGGCGCTGTTCGAGCAGGTGATGGAAAAATACCCTGCCTGGCACCCGGACGAAGCGGGCGTGCTGTTCCGCTGAGCGGACACCGCCCCTGACGGCACGCAAGTGACAAGCACTGCCAGCGGATGCGCATCCCAGCGCCCGCTGCAGCGCTTGCCCGGCATTGACCGCCTGCGCCCACCCCCGTGCCATGATCCAGTCCATCCAGATTCTGCGTTTTGCTGCCGCCCTGTGGGTGGCGCTCTACCATGCGCGGACCTACAGCTTCTTCCCCGAGCTTCCTGGCTGGCTGCGCGCCATTGCCGAGGGCGGCTTTGTCGGTGTCGACATCTTCTTTGTCATCAGCGGCGTCATCATGGCGCTGGCCACCAGCAACACGCCCACCGGCCTGCGTCCTTCCGCCCAGTTTGTCGCCACCCGCTTTGCCCGCATCTACACCGGCTGGTGGCCGGCGATGCTGCTCTATGTGGTGGGCTTGCAAGCGCTGGGCGCCATGCCGCCGGATGTGAACCTGCTGTCGTCGGCGCTGCTCTATCCGGCCAATTTCAGCCTGCATATCAATGCGGTGATCTGGACCCTGGTCTACGAGCTATATTTCTATCTCGTCATCGGCGCCAGTTTGCTGCTGCCCAAGCTCTGGCGTGACCGCGCGCTGGCGGGATGGGCCATGGTCATCGTTGCGCTGGTGCTGTATTACGCCGCTACGGGTCGCTACCGCCCGGATATGTTTTCGCAAGCCACGCCACTCGTCTGGTTCTATGCGGCGCCGCTGGTGCTGGAGTTCTTTGCCGGCTACTTCATGTACCGCTTTCTGCAGCGCCACCCGCAGCAGCGCTGGTACGCCTGGCTGCTGGCCAGCGCGCTGCTGGGCGCCACAGCGGTGTACTACAGCCACAGCGCCACCTTGTACGCACCTGGCATCGTCGGTTTTTTCCACTGGGCGGACCGCGCGCTGCTGGTGGGGGCTGCCGCCACCGCACTGGTAGGGGCAGCTTTGCTGCTGCCAACGCCCCAGCACCGGGCATGGCAGCTGCTCGCCAGGCTCGGGGACTATTCCTTTGCGATCTATTTGCTGCACCTGCTGCTCTTCCAGGTCGTGCAACGCGCCACCACGTCGTTGGCGCTCGAGATTCCCCACCGCTCGCTCAGCTTGCTGCTGGTGCTGGCAGTCCTGGTCGCGCTGTCGGCCCTGTATTACCACGCGATCGAACACCCCCTCTACCAGGCCTGCCGGCGCGCCATTGCGCGTTGGGTGGCCCGCACGCCATGACCCCAGCCCGCATCCATCTGATCTTTGCCCGCGCCCGCAATGGCGTGATTGGCCGCGACAACCAGCTGCCCTGGCACCTGCCCGAGGACATGGCCTTTTTCAAGCAAAAGACCGCTGGGGGGACCGTCGTCATGGGCCGCAAGACCTGGGATTCCCTGCCGCCGCGCTTTCGCCCGCTGCCGGGCCGTGACAATGTGGTCGTCACGCGTCAGAGCGGCTGGCAGCCCAGCCCGGCCAGTGAACGTGTCCACGTCGCCGCCGATCTGGAGCAGGCACTGGCCACGGCCCAGGCGCTGGGCCAGCCCGTCTGGGTGATTGGCGGGGCGCAGATCTATGCCCAGTCGCTGGCCCTGGCCGACGAAGTCTGGGTGACCGAGATCGACCAGGATTTTGACGGCGATGCCCATGCGCCGGTGCTCGGCAGCCAGTGGCAGGAGGTCTCGCGGGAGCGCCACACCAGCAGCAATGGCCTGCCCTTTGCGTTTGTCTGCTACCAGCGCCAGCCCGCCTGAGAGACGCGCTCACCGATGGCACCACGCTGGTGCGGCGCAGCAAATTCATGCAAAATGGATTTCATCGAATAGCAATCTGCGGCGCGCCGGGCCCCAAGCACCGGGCGCTGCAACAAGACGGAACACTGTGACGATGAGCCTGGTACAAGCGTTGCCCGCCGGCCCGTTGGATGTGATCGGCGATGTGCACGGCGAGCGCCAGGCACTGGAGTCGCTGGTTCGGCATCTGGGCTATGACGAAGATGGTGGCCACCCGGCAGGCCGCACGCTGGTCTTTGTCGGCGATTTCTGCGACCGGGGCCCGGACAGCCCCGGCGTACTGGCGCTGGTGCGCCGCTGGGTAGACAACGGCCATGCCTGCGCGGTGCTCGGCAACCATGAAATCAACCTGCTGCGCGAAGATGCCAAGGACGGCTCGGGCTGGTACTTTGACGAGCGCATCGAGGCTGACAATCGCAAGTACGCGCCCTATGTGCGCGCGGACCAGGCTTTTGATGAAGAAATGCTGCCGTTTTTGCGCCAGCTGCCGCTGGCTCTGGAGCGCGCGGACCTGCGCATCGTTCATGCCGCCTGGATCGACGACAAGATCAACCAGGCCCGCGCACTGCGGCCCGGCCATGTCGCCCAGGACTATGACCGCCTGGAGCAAGAAGCCTACCTGCACGCCAAGACCTTGGGCATTCCAGCCCGGCTGAAGGCCGAAAACCAGGCCTGGCCCTACCACCTGGAAGATGGCGCCCATTGCCCCCCGTTCATGCCCGCGCATGCCGACAGCGAGCTGAACAAATCCCAGTACAACCCCTTGAAGGTGCTCAGCTGCGGTGTGGAGCGCCGCGGCAGCGAGCCCTTCTATGCCGGCGGCAAATGGCGCTTTGTCGAGCGTGTGGCCTGGTGGGATACCTATACCGACAGCACGCCCGTCATCGTCGGCCACTACTGGCGCCGCATCCATGAGCTCGACCGCTCGGTGCTGGGCAAGGGTGACCAGGATTTGTTCGCCGACATCAACCCGCATGCCTGGCATGGCCTGCGCGGCAATGTCTTTTGCGTGGACTTCTCCGTGGGCGCGCGCTGGACGGCCCGGCTCGCGGGCCAGCCACCCGAGCAGGACTTCAAGCTCGCCGCCCTGCGCTGGCCCGAGCGGGTGCTGATGCTCGACGATGGCAGTGCGGAGCCCACCACGCACTTTCTGCAGGCGCCCGCACCTGCGCTGGTTTGACGCCCCAGCTACACATTCAGACGCGAAAAAGCGGCCAGTGGCCGCTTCGTCGTTGATGGGCCGGAGCCCTTTGCACCTTGGCAAGGCGCAAGGGCTATGCCTTACAGCCCCAGGGCTGCAATACCCGCCTTGGCGATCTGTGCATCTTCAGGTGCCTTGACACCGCTGACGCCCACGGCGCCCAGGCATTCACCATCCTTGATGATCGGCACGCCGCCTTCGAGCATGCCGTCGATCAGCGGAGCGCTCAGGAAAGCGGTGCGGCCACCATTGATCATGTCCTCAAAACCCTTGCTCTCGCGGCGGCCCAGCGCCGAGGTGCGGGCCTTGGCCACGCAGATGTGGGCGGACACGGGAGCTGCGCCATCGCGGCGGATCATGCCCAGCAGGTTGCCGCCGTCGTCCACCACCGCAATGCTGACGATCCATTGGTTCTTGACCGCTTCGGCCTCGGCCGCATTCAACACCGCCTTGACATCGGCCAACTCCAGCACTGCTTTGGTTTTCATGGTAACTCCTTGGAAAATATTCGGGAAACCCGGTTGTTCAGCCTGCCAGCTTAACGGTATTTCACCGCCCTAATCAAGCACAGGCATCACAGCATTTGTGCCTAAAACGGGGGTAATACCCTGTCGTCATCAGGCTGCTGCGTTTTCTGGCGCAGCGCTCGGCTCGCCAGCATCGGCCGTATCCACGGCGCCCGTATCCACGTCGGTCGCATCTGCCTCGGTCTTGACCGACGGCGCATGGCCATCCCATTCGAACACGGCCATGCTCTCGACGTGGGCGGTATGCGGGAACATGTTGACCACGCCTGCGGCCACACAGCGGTAGCCGGCCTGGTGCACCAGCAGCCCGGCATCGCGCGCCAGCGTCGCGGGGTTGCAGCTCACATAGACGATGCGCTGGGGCGGTGTCCAGCCCTTGGCGCTGTCAGGCAGCGGCGCGGTATCAGGCACTTGGTGGCGCGCCTTGTGGATGTCGGCCAGCGCCTTGGACAGCGCAAACGCGCCTTCACGCGGAGGGTCGACCAGCCACTTGTCGGCCTGGCCGTCGGCGATCAGCATCTCGGGCGTCATCTCGAACAGATTGCGCGCCACAAAGCGCGTGGGCGCCAGCGCGCTGCCTTCGGGGCGCGTCGCATTGTTGGCGGCATAGTTCTCGTGCGAGCGCTGCACCAGGGTCTCGGAGCCCTCGATGCCCAGCACCTCGCCGGCCATCGTGCCGATCGGCAACGTGAAGTTGCCCAGGCCGCAGAACCAGTCGATCACGCGCTCGGTCTTCTTGGCATCCAGCAGGCGCAGCGAGCGCGTCACCAGCACCTGGTTGATGTGGGGGTTGACCTGGGTGAAGTCGGTGGGCTTGAACGGCATCGTGATGCCGAAATCGGGCAGCGCATAGGACAGCTGTTCGCCGATGCCATCCATCAGGTGCACGGTGTCCGGCCCCTTGGGTTGCAGCCACCATTGCACCTTGTGGGCTGCGGCGAAATCGCGCAGGCGCTGCAGATCGGCCTCGCTCAGGGGCTCCAGGTGGCGCAGCACCAACGCGGTGACCTGGTCGCCACAGGCGACCTCGATCTGCGGGCAGGTCTCGCGGGCATCGAGGCTGCCGATCAGCGCGCGCATGGGCATCAGCAAGGCGTCGACATGCGGCGGCAAGATCTTGCAGGTTTCCATGTCGGCGATGTAGCGGCTCTTGCGCTCATGGAAGCCCACCAGCACCTTGCCCTTCTTGGCGACATAGCGCACCGACAGGCGCGAGCGGAAGCGGTAACCCCAGCTGGGCCCCTCGATGGGGCGCATCACCGTCTCAGCCACCACCTTGCCCAGGTGCCAGAGGTTGTCTTCGAGCACGCGCTGCTTGGTGGCAATTTGCGCGCCCACATGCAGATGCTGCATCTTGCAGCCGCCGCAGGCGCCGGCATGCAGGCCAAAGTTGGGGCAGCCGGGCCGCACGCGCTGCGACGACTCGCGGTGGATCTGCAGCAGATCGGCCTGCTCCCAGTTGTTTTTCTTGCGCCGCGTCTTGGCGCTCACCCATTCGGTAGGCAGCGCGCCATCGACAAAGACAACCTTGCCATCGGCGCGGCGTGCCACGCCCTGGGCATCCATGTCCATGGACACGATCTTCAACGCATCTGCGGGGAACTGCGCCGCTTCGGCGGCATCGGGGGATTCGGGAATATTCTGTGGGGTCTGCGCTTGGCTCATCCCGGTATTTTCGCAGGCTGGGCAATGGCCTGCGGCCAACCTCTGGCAATTTGGCGCAGGCAGACGCAAAAAAGGCAGCCTGCGAGCTGCCTGCCATGCATGGACGCCACGGTGTGCCGCCACCGCTGCCTATTTACTGCGCCGTGATCATGCTGCCCAGGCTCAGCTGGTCAGTGACCATGTTGGCGCTGCTCGAGGTGAGCTTCTTGCCGCCTGGCAGTGCATGCACCTCGGTGACGCATACGGCATGGTTGGGCGTAAAGACAACACGGCTGCCGCTGGGCAGCTCGCTTGCCGTCTGGTGCAGCGGCTTGGACATGTCCACCGGTGGCTCAGCGCTGCGATAGATCACTTCATTCTTGCTGTCATAGACCGTGTAGCAGGCAGCCTGCGCCCAGGCCGATGCCGTGAGCGCCAGCATCGCAAGCGCTGTGGATTTGAAGCTGTAACTGGAACCGGACATGGTTGGAACTCCCGCAATATTTTTTATCGATACGGCGAAGTTACCAAATTTTCCTAAACGCTGCATCCCCATTTCCAGAGGAAAGGTCAAGAAAAATCAACCAAAAACAAAAACTTACACAAATCCAGCAAGCGAGCAGCATTTATCAATGCCAGTATTGATAATTATTCTCATTCAGTGTTATTATTCGCCCATCGCCGCTGTCAGGGGCCTTGTGCATGCACACATGCCCAACGCCCTCGCAACGGTGATTGTTTCATCGTGGGGCGACTCTTGGGGCCCGTTCAGCTCCAGGGTCGTTTTGGCCAGCCAACGATCTTTTCGCACAGCCACGCATTTTTTCGATGAAACCCGCGCAGCCGATGCGCACTCGCCTATCGCAACCGCTGCGACGCTCTTTGCTCCAAACGGCCCTGCTCTGCTGCACTGGCCTGCGACCTCGACAACGCCCCCCAAGCTCTGGCACCGACGGCTACAACTCGCCTTGTCGCAATCCGCTCGAGCGCCTGACCTGGCGCTCCGTCGCCTCTTCCAGCACCGCGAAATTGCTGCTGCCGCCAGCCACGACCGTCAGCCAGCGCTTGGCCCGGGTTATGCCGGTGTAGACCAGCTCGCGGGTCATGATCGGCGACAGGCTGGGCGGCAATACGACGGCCGCATGGTTGAACTCCGAGCCCTGTGATTTGTGGATGGTCATCGCATACACCGTCTCGACCGCCTGCAGCCGGCTGGGCAGCACCCAGCGCAGGCCCTCGCTGGTGGCAAACACTACGCGCAGCGCGCCCTGCGCTACCGCGGCGCCACTTGCCCCGCCAGCGTCAAGCCCCTGGCCCGCCGGCATCTGCACCGTGATGCCGATATCGCCATTCATCAGCTTGAGGCTGTAGTCATTGCGGGTCACCAACACCGGGCGGCCGGCATACCAGCCGCTGCTTTGCGCAATCAGCTCGCGGTGGGCCAGCAGCTGGGCAATGCGCTCATTGAGCCCTTCCACACCCCAGGGGCCGCTGCGCAGCGCGCAGAGCACCTGAAACTCGCCATGTGCCCGCAACAGGCGCAGCGCCCATTGGTTCAAGGCCTCCGGGATGGGGTTGGCCGGCATCTCGCGCAGCACCTGCAGGTAGTGGCCATAGCCCACCGGCCCCGCATCGCGCTTGGCCGCACTGTCGACAAAGCGTTTGCCGCCGCCATCCAGCACCAGCTGGGCCAGCGACGAATGCGTCAGATCCGGCACCGCATACGCGGCCAGATCGGGGTAGCCCGCTTTCAGCAGCGGCTTGATCGCCTTGCGCCGCCCGGTATTGACGACGCCGGCTAGCCGGCCGATGCCGCTGTCGGCATGAAAGCGGTGGCTGACCCGCAGCATGGCCACCGCCTGGTCCAGCGGCTTGCCTGCTATGTCCTGCAGCTCGGCGGGCACCTGCTGGCCAGTCACCTGCTGCAGCCACTGCGCCGTTTCGTGCCAATAAAGGCCCCGCTCGGACTGGGCGCAGAGCTCGCCCAGCACCGCGCCGGCCTCCACCGATGCGAGCTGGTCCTTGTCGCCCAGCAGTACCAGCCTGGCCTGCGGCGGCAGGGCCGACAGCAAGGCCGCCATCATCTCCAGATCGACCATCGAGGCCTCATCGACCACCAGCACATCGAGCGCCAGCGGGTGCTGGGCATCATGGCGAAAATGCCGACTGTCGGGCCGGCTGCCCAGCAGCCGGTGCAGGGTTTGGGCCTCCGTAGGGATCAGCGGTTTGAGGCTGCGCGCCTCACCACTGCCCGGCGCTGGCGGCACCGCAGGAAGCTGCGCATCCCCCAGGCGCTGCAATGCCTGCACGATCGATTCGGAAAGGCGCGCTGCCGCCTTGCCGGTGGGCGCAGCCAGACAGATGCGCAGCGGCCGCCTGTCCTGCTGCAGCGCCATGCTCTGCAGCAGCGCCAGCAGCTTGACCACCGTGGTGGTCTTGCCGGTGCCGGGGCCGCCGGTGATGATGGAAAAGGCGCTGGAGGCCGCCAAGGCGCAGGCCATTTTCTGCCAGTCCGGCGCATCGGAAATCGGATTACCCGCCGGTGGAAACAGCTGGTCCAGCGCCTGGCGCAGCATCGCGTCTTGCGCGGCGCTGCGGCCCTGGCGCAGATGCTGGCTGGCAGTGATGCGCTGGCCAATCGCCTGCGCCACATCCTGCTCGTACTGCCAGTAGCGGCGCAGATAGAGGCGATCACCTTGCAGCACCAGCGGCGTGCCGCCCTGGCTGGGTTTGCCAGGTGCGGCCACCAGTGCGCTCGCCTGCAAGGCCGATTGCCACTGCAGCAGGTTGACCTGGGCCAGCAGCTCGCTGGGCAGCGGCAAGGGCGTGGGCTCGGTGGCGCCGCTGCCCTGCGCCACGGTATCGGGCGGCAGCGACAGCGCAAAACGGCTGTTGTCCAGGGTAGCCTGCAGATCCAGGCAGACATGGCCCCGGCCCAGTTGGTGGCTGGCCAGCGCGGCGGCCAGCAGCACCAGCGGTGATGCGGCGGGATCGAGTTCGTGCAGAAAAAGCACCAGCGCCTGGTCCAGGCTGCGCAGCCAGCCATGGGCGGTCCAGCGCTCTACCGTGTGCAGCAGGCTGGCGGTGGCGCCGTCGGGCACGGCCAGCGTGCGGGCAGCCGATCGCTGGGTGGGCAGGCCATCTTGAGCCTGGCCGTTCTCGGGCATACCGTCCTGGGGTTCTGTCGTCATTGCATTCATCATCATTGCGCAAACAGCGCATCGAGCGCATCCATCAGTGCACGCGGGGGCTTGTCATGGTAGAGGCCCTGGTGGTCCGCACCGACGCCCCGCAAAAACCAATACTGCACGCCGCCCACATCGCGCTCGTAGTCATAGCCGGGCAGGCGCTGCTGCAGCAGGCGGTGCAGCGCGTAGGTGTACAGAACATACTGCAGGTCATAGCGGTGCTGCAGCACGGCAGCGGCCATGGCTTCTGCCGTGTAGGCCGCACTGTCCGCACCGAGCCAGTTGGATTTGTAGTCCATCACATAGTAGCGGCCGCCCTGCTCGAACACCAGGTCCATATAGCCCTTGAGCATGCCGTGCAGCTGGTTGGCCAGCAGCGCGGGCCGGGGATGGCCGGGCAGCACATGCTGCTGCACCAGCGCATCGAGCTGGCCGGTCGAGGCCCGGTGGATCGACAGCCAGAACTCCATCTCGACCTGGTAGTCGCCCAGCGACTGCAGTGCGACCGGGCTGTCGACCGGCGTGTCGACCTGCCTGTCAGTGGGCGCACCCTGCAGCCGCAGCGGCGTTTGCAGCCATTGCCGCACAAAGCCTTGCAGCGGCTCGGCCCAATCGGCCCAGCCGCGCACCTGGCAGCGGTAGGCGATGATGCCATCCAATGCCGCAGGCCTGCTGAGCACCGTGGCAAAACCCTCTTGCGCGCACCATTCCAGCAGCCCGTGCAGAAAGTTGCCGGCGTCAGGCCCCTTGGGAAAGGCATGCAGGCTACCGGGCTCCGGCTGGCCGGGCGTGGCCGCATCGGGTGCGGGCTCTTGCGGCTCCAGGTACTGGTCCTGCTGCGCCGTTTCGGGTTCAGCGGCTGTCAGCGCGTCTTCGATCCAGAGGCTCGGCGAAGGGGCGGCATAGCCCAGCCGCTCGGTCAGCGCCGAGAAGCTGGCGATCCACCAGTGCTCATCGGCCTGCCGGCGCGTTTGGCGCGCCGCAAAGGCGGCGGGCGGGCGCTCAGGTTGGTAGCGCTGCAGGCTGACCTCGGGCACGGGCTGCACGGCCATCTGCGGACAGCCGCTGGCAAAGTCCTGCAGATAGGCATGCAGTTCTAGGTCAGGCAATTTTTGCCCGCCGGCCAGCAGGTAGCCGACGGCGCTTTTCTCCAGGCTGCCCGCGCGGCTCATGCCCTTGGCCAGCGGCGCCACGCCCAGCCACAGTGCGTACTGGGCGCGGGTCAGCGCCACATAGAGCAGGCGCATGTCTTCGCTCAGGCGCTCGTCGTTATTGGCGCTGACGGCGTCCTGGTGCTTGTTGTTCAGCTCCACCACCAGGCCGCCCGATGCGGCATCGTGGTACTGCGCATAGCCCCGGCTCTTGCCATCAAAATCGCGCCAGCTGCTGATGAAGGGCAGCAGCACCAGCGGGTACTCCAGCCCCTTGGACTTGTGGATGGTGACCACCTTGATCAGATCGGCATCGCTTTCCAGGCGCAGGATTTCTTCCTCGCCCTCGGGGCTGTCCATCTGCTCGGCCAGGCGGCGGATCAGCGCCTGCGCGCCCTCCACCTCGGTCGATGCGCGCTGCAGCCATTCGGCCAGGTGCAGCACATTGGTCAGGCGCCGCTCGCCGCCCGGCTGGGCCAGCCAGCGCGCGGGCAGGTCAAAATCAAGCAGCCACTGGCGCAGCATCGGCAACACACCCTTTTTCTGCCACAGCTGCTGCAACACGCGGGTGCGCAGCGCCAGTTGCTCCCAATGCTGCTCATCGTGGTTGAGCCGCTCCAGGTCCTGCCAGGACCAGTCCATCGACGCGGTGGCCAGCGCCACGCGCAGCAGGCCGTCATGGCCCGGCGCATTGACGGCGCGCAGCCAGCGCAGCATGTCGGCGGCCTCAGCGGTCTGGAACACCGAGTCGCGGTCCGACAGGTAGACACTGGCCAGCCCCCGGTCCTTGAGCGCATTGCGCACCAGCTCTGCCTCGGCGCGGCCCCGCACCAGGATGGCGATATCGGCTGGGCGCAGCGGCCGGGCCAGCGCATCCGCAGATGGGCCAAAACCGGCTTGGCCCGCCCGGGCGGCATTGAGCCAGGTGGTGATCTGGCTGGCTGCCGACTGCGCCATGCGCTGGCGGTAGGCCGATTCGGCCACGCCGGTGCGCGCGCTCTTGCCAGTGGCTGCGGCATCGCCCTGCTCGTCGGCGGCATCGGCCAGCGCTGGCGTGCCGGCATCCAGGGTCCACAAGGTCATCGCCGGCGTAGCCTCGCCCTGCAAAAAGAGTGCGTCACGCCGGCCGTTTGCATCGACGGCCACAAAGGGCAGGGGATTGTGCTGCGCGTCCTGCCGGAAGCGAAAGGCCGCGCGGGGATGGCCCTCGGCATGCACAAAGCAGTGGTTGATGGCCTGCACCACCGCCTGGGTGGAGCGGTAGTTGGTGCCCAGCGAGTAATGGCGCCCTTGGGTGGCAGCGCGGGCGCGCAGGTAGGTGTAGATATCGGCACCGCGAAACGCGTAAATGGCCTGCTTGGGGTCGCCAATCATGAACAGGCCCTGCGCGGGGTCGTTGTCAGCGATGCGGTAGATGCACTCAAAAATGCGGTACTGCAGCGGGTCCGTATCCTGGAACTCGTCGATCATCGCCACCGGAAACTGGCTGCGGATGCGCTGCGCCAGCGCCTCACCGCCAGGCGCATGCAAGGCGCTATCGAGGCGCTGCAGCAGGTCGTCAAAGCCCAGCTCGGCGCGGCGCTGCTTTTCCGCCTCAAGCGCGCGCTGCACATGGGCAATCGCATGGCGCAGCAGCAGCGGTTTGAGTGGCGTGGCGGACTCTGCGTCTTGCACTACGGCCTCCAGCCAGGCATCGATGGCGGCAAAGGCCGCATGCGCGGGCACGGTCACGCCTTTTTTGGCCTTGATACCCGATTGGCTGAAGGCTCGAATCTTGGCGGGGGCCGGCTCGCCATCGCTCCAGGCCGCCATGGCGGCGAGCCAGGCCTCGAACACGCCCGGCTCGTCCTTTTTGGGATAGGTCGTGCCGTTGAGACCCGGCAGCAGCGCGATGAGCAGCTGCTCCAGCTCGGCCCGGTGCTGCTGCCACAGCAGGCGTGCGCTGTTCTCCAGCGCGGTGTGGCGTGCGGCTGCCTCGCTGGCCTGGGCCAGCAATGCGGCCAGATCGACCTGGTCGGCAGGCGCCAGTGCCGCGCCGTCGTAGCGCCAGTCGGCATCCTGGCGGCTGAGCATGGGCTGGATGGCCTCTTGCAAGGCCTGCGGCGTGGCCACCACCTGGAGCAAGCTGCGCAGTGAGCTGGCGGGCAGATCATAGAACTGGCGGCGCCAGTAGTCCTGCACCACCTGGGTCAGGAGCTCGCTCTGGTCGGTGATGAGGCTCTGCTGGAACAGGCTGCCGCTGTCAAACGCATGCTCACGCAGCATGCGGTAGCACCAGCTGTGGATGGTGGAGACCGCCGCCTCGTCCATCCAGTTCGCGGCCTCGTGCAGCAAACGGGCGCAGGCGGGCCAGCGGCTGGCGGGGTAGTCGGCGCGCAGCGCCAGCAGCAAGGGGTCCACTGCCGCTTCGCTATCCGGCTCTTGCGGGTTCTGCGCAAACAGCTGGGCGGCTTCTGACAGGCGCTGGCGAATGCGGTCGCGCAGCTCTTGCGTCGCCGCATCGGTGAAGGTCACCACCAGGATATCGGGGGGCGCCAGCGGCCGGCCAAAGGCCTGCTCGCCGCCATGCTGCAGCACCAGCCGCAGGTAGAGCGCGGCGATCGTATAGGTCTTGCCGGTGCCGGCACTGGCCTCGATCAAGCGACTGCCCCACAGCGGAAAGCGCAGCGGCTCGAGTGGCAGAGTGGTATCGCTTGGCATCGCGCTCATTGCGGCCCCTCCCCATCACCCGCGTCGCCCGCATCACCCTCCGCAAAGCGCGCTAGCGCCTGCGGATGCTGGCCATTGACCAATTGCACGTGGTTCAGCATGTCGCCATAGAGCTGCTGGGCCACATCCAGCAAACCAGCGGCCAGCAGCGCATCAAAATCCGGAAACACCCGGGCCAGCTCGGCCGAGCGCTGCAGCTCACCGGTGCCCCGGTAGCTGTCGTCATAGAGCGCCGCGAGCTGGCCGGCAGATGCCGTGGGCGCCAGGCTGGCGATGGAGGTACGCACAGCGGCCGGCAAGGGCGCGCGCATGCCTTGCTGCCACAGCGCCAGCAACTGGCGCCAGGCCGCTTGCGCAGCGCCAGCGGCCAGCGAGGGAAACACCGCAATGCCCGATTCGGTACAAACCACCGTCGTCAGCGCCTGGCCCGCGTTGTGCCAGGCCAGGTGCTCGACCCAGGCGCGCACCAGGCGGTCATAGCGCAGCTGCTCGCCGGCATGCAAGCGGCCGGCAGACAGGCTGATCTTGGCGGCTTGCTGCTGGCCGGCTGCATCGGCCCAGCGCAGGCCGCGCAACCAGTCGGCCACGGCCGGGCCCTCTGCGCCATCGCTGTAGCGCAGCTCCAGTGCTGCGCTGCTCGCCTGCGGCCAGTAGCGCAGTGCCGCCGCATAGACCTGCAGCGCACGCTGGGCGGCATCGCAAGCGGGCTCCAGCGCGCAATCGGCAAAGGCGCGCAGCGGCAGGCGCCCCTCCAGCCGCAAACGCTGGGCAGCGGCATCGAGCTGCGCGCGCAGGCGGGGCGCATCGGCCGCCGCCTGGGGGTTGTCGCGCACCCAGGGCTCCAAGGCGCTCAACAAGCTGACCTGCAAGGCCCAGGCCTGCAGGCCATCGGGGGCAAACATTTCCTCGTCCTGGCCGGTTAGGTCCTCGTCCTCAAAATACACACGCAGGCGCTGGCGAAAGAAAGCAGCCACCGGCTTTTGTGCAAAGTCCTGCAGTTGGCGCAGGTTCAGCGCGGCCTCCAGCCCCATCTCGGGCAAGGCCTCCAGCGCGTCTTCGGCCGCCTCGGTCTGCAGGCCATCGCCGTGCACACCATGCCATTCCTGTGCATAGGTGTAGAGGCCATCGCTGCCCGCATGCGAGGGCGGCTGCGCGAAGTAACGTGGGCTGAAAGGCTGCAGCGGGTGCTCTTGCGTGAGCGCGCTCAGCAGCGCCTCGCCAGCGGCAGGGCCAGACAGTGCTGCGGGGGTGCCCGCCAGTTGCCAGCCCTGGGCCAGATGGTCACGCAGCTGACCGATCAGCACCGAAGGCGGCCGGGCAGTGCTGTCGCGGATGCTGCGCCCCACCCAGCTGATATAGAGCTGCTCGCGGGCGGACAGCACCGCCTCCAGCAGCAAGTAGCGGTCATCATCGCGGCGCGAGCGGTCGCCGGGCCGGTACTGCTGGCGCATCAGGTCAAAATCCAGCACCGATACCGGGCGCGGATAGGCGCCGTCATTCATGCCCAAGAGGCAGACCATCCGAAACGGAATGGCGCGCATGGGCATCAGGCTGCAAAAGCTCACCGACCCGGCCATAAAGCGCTGGTTCAGGCTGCTGGCATCCATGCCGGCCAGCCAGGCCTCGCGCGCCACCGACAGCGGCAAGGCCTCGTCAAACGCTGCCGCTTCGCACTGGCCCAGCCAGCGCTCCAGGCCTTGGATGAGTTGCATCTGCAGCAGTTTTTCATGTTCTTGCTGGGGGTCAAACAGCAAGACCAGCACCTCGCGGGCGCGCTCCACCCAGGTGCTGGGCGGCAGGTCCTGGGCCAGCAGATCGCAGGCCTGCTCCAATGCGCGCAGCAAAGCGGCCAGACCGCCCAACGCTGCAGCATCGAGGCCACCAATCTCGTCGTAGGGCTGGATGTCTCCGAGCGCCTCGCCACGGCCTACCGCAAAGCCCAGCATCATGCGGCGCAGGCCAAAGCGCCAGCTGTTGGTCTCTCCCGCCTGCGCCAGACCAATGCGGGCGCGCTGGGCGGCATCCAGACCCCAGCGCACACCGGCGCCCTCGATCCAGCGGTGCAGCAACGCGACGTCATCCGGGTCAATGCCAAAGCGCTGGCGCAGGGCATCGACAGCGAGCAGATCGAGCACTTCGCTCACCGCAAAGCGGCTCTCGGGCATCGCGAGCACATGCTCCAACGCCACCAGCATGGGCTCGCGCCCGCGCTGGCTCTGGTCGGCCAGCGAATAGGGGATGTAACGCGCATCGCTGCGGGCGATGCGGCCAAACACCGCATCGATATGCGGCGCATAGACCTGGATATCGGGCACCATGACGATGATGTCGCGCGGCCGCAGGCTAGGATCGGCGCCCAGGCGGGCGAGCAGCTGGTCGTGCAGCACCTCCACCTCGCGCTGCGGGCTGTGCGCGGTCTGAAAGCGGATGGAGGCGTCCTGCGCCGGGTCCACCGCCGGCCACAGCGCGCGGCTTTCGGCCAGCGGCCGCAGGTCCAGGATGTCGTCCTGCAACTGGGCCAGCATATGGCTGGGCTCGGCCTCACCAAACAGGTCAATGCGCCCGCCATTGACGGGCCCCAGCAGCGACGCGTACTGGTCCGGCTGGTCGAACTCGTCAATCAGGTGGATGTAGTCGCGCCCCTGCTTGCCCCAGGCGGCCAGCAGCGGATGGGCATGCTGGTGCAGGTCGTCGTCGTGGATAAGCCCGTGCATGCTGCCCTTGCGCTGTTGGCGCCGGTACTGGTGGCGCAGCAAATCCTTGTCGGCGACGATGTCCGACCAGTGGTGGCGGCAGGGGTTGTGCACGCACAGCAGCACCTGGCAGCTGCGCGAGATGGCAGCGAGCGCCTGCAAGGTCTGCGCCGGCATCGACGAGATGCCAAACACCACCACGCGGCGCGGCAGGCGGGGGACATGCGCCTGCGGCGCTTGCGGCGACTGCAGGTACTGCACAAAGCGCTGGTGCACGGCGGCGCGGCTGGTCTCCATGCCGGCGGCGCCCACATCGTCCAGCAGCGCGCGCCATAGCTGCGCCTGCCAACGCTGCTCTTCATCGAGCGGCTGGATATCGCCGCGTGCGCTGCGTAGCTGGTCGCGGCCCTCGGCCCAGTCGCGCAGCCAGTCGGCGCGGTAGACCTGGTACTGGTCAAACAGATCGGCAATGCGCTCGGCCAGTTGGTAGCGCCGGCGCTGGTCATGGTCCTCGGCCAAAAAGCGCTGCAGCGCGGCAAACGCGGGCTGGGCCAGCAGATCGGGCAAGAGGCGCATCAGCCGCCAGGTGAGCGGCTGCTTGTCCAAAGGCGATATCTCGGGCACCTCGTGCTTGCCCAGCACCGCCCGGTAGGCCTGCCACAGAAACTGCGCGGGCAGCTGCACATCGACAGCCGCGGTGATGCCGCAGCCGCCCTCTGCCACCGGCTGGGCCATCGACAGCTTGAGCCACTGCGCAATGCCATTGCTTTGCACCAGAATCGTCTCGCTCTCCAGGGGGCGGAGTGGGTAGCGCTGCATCCAGGCCACGACCAGGTCCCGCAAAGCCTCCGGATGGTTGCTGTGTATCACCATCAGGCCGGGGGTCATCGCATGGACGGGGGAGGATTGCATCAGAGGAGGAAGATCAGTCAGGATGTGCCAGTTGGGAACTTTAACGCAGGCCACCGCCTGCTGGCGTCGCCCAGGCCGGCGCAGGCCAGAAAAAAGGCAGCCTAAGCTGCCTGTGCGGATGGGAAAGGGGCGCGCCTCAGTCCACCGTCGCGCCCGAGGACTTGACCACCGGTGCCCAAGCCGCCACTTCGGACTTGATGAAGGCGCCAAACTGCTCGGGCGTGTTCTTCTCGGCCACAGCGCCGAGCTTTTCATAGGCTTCCTTGACCTGGGGCTTGTCAAAGGCGCGGTTCATCGCGGCATTGAGCTTTGCCACCACTTCAGGCGGGGTGCCTGCCGGCGCAATCAGACCAAACCAGGACGAGACATCAAAAGGCTTGATGCCGCTCTCTTCCATCGTCGGCAGATCGGGCGCGGTGGGCGAGCGCTTGGTGGTGGTCACGGCCAGCGCCTTGAGCTTGCCGGCCTTCACATGCGGCCAGGCCGACGGCATGTTGTCGAACATGAACTGCACCTGGCCGGCCATCAGGTCGGTGAGCGCAGGCGCGCTGCCCTTATAGGGAATGTGCTGGGTCTTGAGGCCCGTGCGCAGCTTGAACAGCTCCCCTGCCATGTGGATCGAGGTGCCACTGCCCGAGGACGCGTAGGAGACCTTGTCGGGGTTGGCCTTGGCAAAGGCGATCAGCTCTTGCACGTTATTGGCGGGCACACTGGGGTTCACCACCAGCACATTGGGCACCTTGGCGCCCAGCGCGACGGGTGCAAAGTCCTTTTCCAGGTCAAAGCGCACCTTGGGGTAGAGCGTCTGGTTGATCGCGCTGGTGACCGCAACGAACAGCAGGGTGTAGCCATCGTTCTCGGCGCGGGCCACCTGCTCGGTGGCGATGTTGCTGCCAGCGCCTGGCTTGTTGTCCACGACAAAGGACTGGCCCAGCTCGGCCGTCAGCTCCTTGGCCATAATGCGCGCGACCACATCGGTGGTGCCGCCAGCAGAAAAGCCCACCACGACACGCACGGTGCGCTCGGGGTACTTCTTGGGATCGGCGGCCTGCGAGGCCAGGGGCAGCAGGGCTGCGGCGCCCAGCAAGGTGGCAGCCAGCAGGTTGCGGCGCGAGGGCAGGCATGCGGCCGCAATGCGGCTGCGCGAGAATGGGCTCATGGTGTCTCCTTGGCACCTGGACGCTGAGCACATCCAGGCGATTGGCTTATTGGCTGATGGTGGCTGCAGCCTGGTGTGGCTGCATGCCACTGGGGCTTGGTGCCCCGAAAGCGGAGATTGTGCCACGGCCAAAAGGCCTGAAACCCAGATGCCCTTTAGGCGATGAGCGGTTGGCGACTAGGCAGTTGCGACCTCTGCCCGCCAGCACTCAAACCGGCCGTACCGCCCGCTCCTGCGCCAGCTTCTCGAGCATGCGGCGCGTGATCGATTGGCTCGCGCCGCCGCTGGCGACAAACAGGAACATGGTCGAGCGCGCATTGGTCCAGCTCAGCTGCTTGGGCACCCAGCCACCACCTTGGCCCAGGAACTCCAGCCAGACCCCGGCCTCCAGGCGCTTGCCGCCAATCCACAGCCCCACGCTGTCGGGCTTGGGGGCATCGAGCATCGAGCCCGTCACGATGATGGCGGGCTCATCCTCACCCATGGCGTCCACGGCCTCGGGCAGCTGAGCCCAGGCCGATGGGGTTGGCGCAGGCGACAACGCAATGGCCCCCGCAGAAGCGGGCAATGGCGCGGCCACGGCCGGCACCGCATGGCGCCCCTCTTCCTGCACCATTTGCAGCTCCACCAGCGCGCTGGGCGCCATCTGCGCGACGGCGGTGAGCACCGGTGCAATGCGCTCGGGCATCCAGCCGATGCTGGTCAGGCCGGCCTTCAGGCGCGTGAGAAGCGAGGGGATCAGCATGTCTGCATCGCTGTGCATGCTGGCACTGGCATGGGCCCCTGCCAGGGCCAACACGTCGTCCACCGCCTCTTGGTAGGCGCGGTAATGCGATGAATCCTGGCCTGAGCGCTCGGCCGCCTGCAGCAGCACCTTGGGCCAGGCGCCCGTCAAGGCTGCCAGCAGCGCCGGGTCCACATCAAAGCTGTGCAAGCTGGTGGCCAGGCGCAGCATCACCTCGGCCTCGATCTGCTCCAGGTTGGCAGACGCTCCAGGGCCTGGCGTGGCGGCGCTGGCCGCCAGCGGCGCTGGGGCTGGCTGTAGCGCAGGCTCGGGCTGATGTCCGGCTTTGGGTGCGGGCTGCGCCATCACCTCGCGCTCTGCCTGCATCTGGGCCAGTTGCGCCCAGTCGGATTCAGGGCTGATGCTGATGAGGCCCGACGCGCCCCACTGGCTCTCCAGCAGCATGCTGCTGGAGTAGCCCGAATCATTGACATCCTGCAGCGCCGACGACAGCCGGGGCTTGAGCCGCACGCCAAAGCGGCTGAGCGCCTGGGCGAAATCTGCCGCACTGGGCTGGGCCAGGGCCGACAGCGTCTCGACCGTCTCGGTCACCAGCTGCGGGAACTGCGGATCGGACAGCGCGCGGCCCTCTTCCTTGAGCACCGTGGCCTTGTCGACAATGGTTTGCACCAGCACGCGGGCGGGGTGGTCGGCATCGGTCCAGAACGAGCTGTCCTGGGCGGCCATGCGCTCCATCACCGGGATCAAGGTTTTATAGGCCCGGACGGCGCCCACGGGGCAATGCGCCGGGATGTCGAACAGGCTCTTGGTCCGCTGCACAAAGCTGCGGGTATTGTCTTTGGCGGCGCGGCGCTTGAGCTCGGCCTTGGCCAGCAGCTCGGCATAGCTGTTCATCGCCAAGGTCATGATGCGCTGGTAGCTGGTCTGCAGGTGGTCGGCCATGACGCCCACCATGTCGGGCAGAAACAGCGCGGTTGCGTCGGCAGAAATTTCCACATCGCTCAACGTGGCCTGCAGGCTGTCGAGGTATACGGTGTGGTGCAAAGGGTTACCGTTGCGCCAGTAGCGGGTGATCTTGCGCAATGGGCGGTAGACGCGCTCCAGGCCCGTCAGGCTTTGCTCGGTCTGCTGCAGCAGGTTGATCTGCATGCGGCCCCATTCGATCTGGGCGCGCAGCGCGTTGCGGTCTTCCTGCAAGCCATCGGCCTGGCCCTGGCCGCTCATCTGCGCGTGGTAGTCCTCGCGCTTGCCCTCCGCAATCGCAAAGACGGCCTGGCGCAGACGCAGCGCATACGCGAGCGGCAGTTGCGCCTTTTTGCTGGCCAGCTGGGATTGCGCGTACAGCAACAATTGTTGATCTTGTACGTTGCTGTAAGACGACAACTGCGCAGCCAAAGACGCCAAAGCCGCATTGCCCATGGCAGCCATCAAAGGCTCGGCCTCATGCAATGCCTGCTCCAGACAGGTGTCAAATACCGATACGGCCCGTTGCTCCACGCTTCACCTCTCCCAGTTGAAACGCCCGGCGCTTGGCAAAAGCGACGGGCGTACGGTGTGGGTTACTTCAGGGCTTTGTAGCGCATCCGCTTGGGCGCTGCCCCTTCTTCTCCCAACCGCTTCTTCTTATCTGCCTCGTATTCTTGATAGTTTCCATCAAAAAATACCCATTGGCTATCCCCTTCCGCCGCCAGAATGTGGGTCGCAATGCGATCGAGGAACCAGCGGTCGTGGGAAATGACCAATACTGTACCCGCATATTCCAGCAAGGCGTCTTCGAGTGCACGCAGGGTTTCCACGTCCAGGTCGTTCGAGGGCTCGTCCAGCAGCAGCACGTTGCCGCCCTGGATCAGTGTCTTGGCCAGGTGCAGGCGACCGCGCTCACCACCGGAGAGGTTGCCCACCTTCTTTTGCTGGTCCTGGCCGTTGAAGTTGAAGCGACCCGCATAGGCGCGCGAGGCCATCTGGAACTTGCCCACGTTGATGATGTCCAGGCCGCCGGAGATGTCCTCCCACACGGTCTTTTCATTGGCCAACGCATCGCGGTGCTGGTCCACAAAGGCCATCTTCACCGTCTGGCCGATTTCGACCTCGCCCGAATCGGGTTGCTCCTTGCCGGCGATCAGCTTGAACAGCGTGGATTTACCCGCGCCGTTGGGGCCGATGATGCCGACGATGGCGCCCGCCGGAATGTTCATGCTCAGGTTGTCGATCAGCAGACGGTCACCAAACGCCTTGGAGACATTCTTGAACTCGATCACGCGGCTGCCCAGACGCTCGGCCACAGGAATGAAGATTTCCTGGGTTTCGTTACGTTGCTGGTATTCGTAATCGCTCAGCTCTTCAAAGCGGGCAATACGGGCCTTGGACTTGGCCTGGCGGCCCTTGGCGTTCTGGCGCACCCATTCGAGCTCCTTCTTCAGGGCCTTGGCACGGGCTTCCTCGCCCTTTTGCTCCTGCTCCAGGCGGTTGCCCTTTTGCAGCAGCCAGTCGGAGTAGTTGCCCTTGTAGGGGATGCCATGGCCTCGGTCCAGTTCCAGAATCCATTCGGCCGCGTTGTCCAGGAAGTAGCGATCGTGGGTGATGGCCACCACGGTGCCGGTAAAGCGGTGCAGGAACTGCTCGAGCCAGTCCACCGATTCGGCGTCCAAGTGGTTGGTCGGCTCGTCAAGCAGCAGCATGTCGGGCTTGGACAACAGCAGCTTGCACAGCGCCACACGGCGCTTCTCACCACCGGAGAGTTGGCCGACGATGGCATCCCAGGCGGGCAGGCGCAGCGCGTCGGCCGCGATTTCGAGCTGGTGCTCGGAGTCGGTGCCCGCAGCGGCGATCACCGCCTCCAGCTGGCCTTGCTCGGCAGCGAGCGCATCGAAGTCGGCGTCTTCTTCCGCATAGGCGGCATAGACCTCTTCGAGGCGTGCCTTGGCATTGTTGACTTCGGCCATCGCCTCTTCAACCGCCTGGCGCACGGTGTGCTCGGGGTTGAGCTGAGGCTCTTGCGGCAGGTAGCCAATCGACAGTCCCGCCATCGGGATGGCTTCGCCTTCGAACTCCTTGTCGACGCCCGCCATGATCTTGAGCAAGCTGGACTTTCCCGAACCGTTCAGACCCAGCACACCGATCTTGGCGCCCGGGAAAAAGCTCAGAGAAATACCCTTCAGAATCTGTCGCTTCGGAGGAACCGTCTTGGTGACGTTGTTCATCGAAAAAACGTATTGAGCCATGTGTTCTTTTGGTAAATCAGTAAAAAAATATGCGATTTTTGATCGCGGCCACCCTGGGATTATCGGTGCATGCGACAATACCCGCAGTCAAAGGCTCCAGTTGCCTAGGACTTCAGCGCTAATGCTGGGGACGATGGACACAGTTCCGGGCTCCCTCTTTGAACCCATCTGCCTACCTGACTGGCTGCAATTATTCCAAAAAATTGCTTAGACGAGGCCGATACCCAGCGTCCAGGTTGGACGCATCTGATCCAATGAACTTTGAAGAACTGAATCTGGCACCTGCCATTGTGCAGGCTGTGCGCGAACAAGGCTACGACACGCCTACCCCTATCCAAGCCCAGGCTATCCCGCTCGTGCTACAAGGCTGCGATTTGCTGGCCGGCGCACAGACGGGCACCGGCAAGACGGCCGCTTTCACGCTGCCCATGCTCCAGCGCCTGACCCAATCTGAAGGCAGCCGCAACAAATGGGGCAACAAGGCCATCCGCGCACTGATTCTGGCCCCCACCCGCGAGCTGGCCGCCCAGGTCGAAGAAAACGTGCGCCTCTACGCCACGCACCTGGACATCAAGTCCACCGTCATCTTTGGTGGCGTGGGCATGAACCCACAAATCGACCGCATCAAAAAGGGCGTCGATGTGCTGGTGGCCACTCCCGGCCGTCTGCTCGATCTGCAGCAGCAAGGCTTTCTGGACCTGTCTACGGTCGAGATCCTGGTGCTCGACGAAGCTGACCGCATGCTGGACATGGGTTTCATCCACGACGTGAAAAAAGTGCTGGCGATGGTGCCCAAGGACAAGCAAAGCCTGCTGTTCTCGGCCACGTTCAGCGATGAAATCCGCGAGCTGGCCAGTGGCCTGCTGAAGAACCCGCAGTCCATCCAGGTGACGCCGCGCAACACCACGGTGCAGCGCATCAAGCAAGTGATCCACCCTGTCGGCCGCGGCAAGAAAAAGCAGGTGCTGCTGCACATCGTGCAGGAAAACAACTGGAGCCAGGTGCTGGTCTTCACCCGCACCAAGTTTGGCGCCAACAATGTGGCCGAATACCTCAGCAAGAATGGCGTCTCGGCCATGGCGCTGCACGGCAACAAGAGCCAAAGCGCCCGCACCCAGGCCCTCGAAGGCTTCAAGTCCGGCGATCTGCGCGCGCTGGTCGCCACCGATATTGCAGCACGCGGTATCGACATTGATGAATTGCCCAACGTGGTCAACTACGAGATCCCCAATGTCTCGGAAGACTACGTGCACCGCATCGGCCGCACCGGCCGCGCTGGCCGCGAAGGCAATGCCGTGAGCCTGGTGTGCATGGATGAAGAAGGCTTCATGATGGACATCGAGCGCTTCACCAAGCAGGACATTCCTGTGCAGGTGCTCGAAGGCTTTGGTCCGGAAGAAGGTGAAAAGGCCGAACCCATCGCCATGGGCCGCCAGACCATCTGGGGCGGCGCAGGCAAGGCCCCCGGCCGTGATGTGATGCAGGCAGCGGCCAAGGCTGCCCGCCAGGAAATGATGGAACGCGTGCGCACCAACAAGGTCGCTCGCGGCCCTGGTGGCAATGCAGGCGGCGGCCAGCGCGGCGGCAATGCCAAGCGCAGCCCCGGCCCACGCGCTGAACGCGCCGAAGGCGGTGCAGAGTTTGGCGGCGAAGGCCTGGACCAGGCACGCCGCGAGCAGCGCCCACCACGCCGCGACGGCCGCCAAGGCCCACGCCACCC